>CAIQQO010000306.1 GCA_903873965.1 uncultured bacterium | reverse complement strand
CGATTTTTCAAAAGGTTTCTAAAACACGTTCACATGGTTCACAAGTTCACACAGATACCCTTTCGAGCAGCTGTGTGACTTGTATTTATTGAACAGATTGCCCATGCTGTGAACCTTGTGAACCCGTGAACCATTTTTGGGAAGGTGTTTAGAAAAATGCAAGCCTCGATTTTTCAAAAGTTTTCTAAAACACGTTCACATGGTTCACAAGTTCACACAATATCCCTTTCGGGTGGGCTGCGCGTGGATGATGTCGCCTCTGACGGAAGCAAATGGTCAGGTCAACGGTATAGGCATCGCTCAATGGCGTCATACTGCAGCAACTTCGAGAACGGCCGCAGTGTGGACTTTGCTTGATTCAGCAAGCGTGACTATACGGAGCGATTTCCCCTTTCTACGGCGCGGCCTCATAATGACCATGTCGAAAGATATCACTCTCTGTCTTGCACAGATATCAATCAGTGTCCATGCAAGAGGATAGCCATGCAACAAATTCCAATGACGGCAACGCGGCCTGTTTCGCGCTATGTCCATTTGCGCGCTCTCACAACAGGAGTGGTCATCATCTGCGGGCTGCTAGCCAGTCTGGCGCTCGCCGCTGGTCATGTGCTCGCCGCTGCGCCCGCGCAGGAATTCCTGCGACCTCTGGCCGCAACCGTCATTGTGACCAACACCAGCGATAGCGGCGCCGGGTCCTTGCGGGCAGCGGTCGCAGCCGCTGCCGCGGGAGACACGATCACCTTCACCGCCGCCGTCAGCGGCGTCATCACGCTCAGTGACACGATTTACTTGCCCCGCAGTGTGACCATTGCAGGCCCGGGGGCCGATGTGCTGGCTGTCAGCGGCAACAACAAGGTGCGCATATTGTGGGCTCAGGTAAATGCTTACGCAATCACAATCAACGATATCACCTTGCGCCATGGCTGGGTCAGCGGCATGGCCGCTGCCCTCTATGCTTCATATCCGATTACACTGAACAACGTCAATGTGCTCAGCAATACAGCGGGATCAGTCGGCGGGGTGTCGGCGAGTAGTGGCCTGGTGATCAACGGCGGCGTGTTTCGCAATAACAATGCATTCACATCGGGCGGCGGCGGTGCTGTTTCGGTGAGTGGCCCGCTCATCATATCTGGCACGCAGTTCATCAGCAATACAGCCGGGCAAAGCGGGCAGGGCGGCGCTGTGTATGCGGCCGGCGGATCGACCGTGATCATCCGCGGCGGCGAGTTCCGCTCCAACGTAGCGCCATTGAGCGGCGGCGCGCTGTACGTCGATGGACAACTGATCATGACAGACACGAATATCATCAGTAACACGGCAGGCACCAACGCGGGCGGCCTGCTGGTGTACAGCAGCGCCGTGCCCAACATCACCGGCGGACTCTTCCAGAATAATCGCGCGACGGATGACGGAGGCGCGTTCTACACCAGCTCCGGCGCTGTCATCAGCGGAACCTCGTTCATTAGCAATACGGCGGGCCGGACCGGCGGCGCTGCTTATGTGGCGTGGGGATTTGCCGCCATCAACGGCGGGCGGTACGAGCGCAACAGCAGCATTACGGGTGAAGGCGGCGCCATCAAGTGCTTGCGCGGCCTCACCATAGCGGGCGCGCAATTCATCAGCAACTCGGCAGGGATGACGGGCGGCGCGATTCATGACAACACCGACATCACACTCACCCAGGTGACGTTGGATGGCAACCAGGCCGGCGGCGCGGGCGGCGCGCTGTGGTATCGCGACAACGCCACCATCATCGACAGCCAGTTCGCCCGCAATACGTCGGGCGGCGCGGGCGGCGCGCTGGAGACGCAGGGCAATCTGAACCTCATCGCCGGCACACTGGCGTGGAATCAGGCGCAGATCGGAGGCGCGATCCATCATCTCGGTCTGCGCATGCTGATCACCAACAGCACGATCAGCAGCAATCACGCCATCACCGCCGGCGCGCTGGAACAACAGATTTACAACGGGTATATGCAGACGCTGATTGTGAACAGCACCATCGTCAGCAACAGCGCGGACGTGACCGCCAGTAGCGGGATTCGGGTGTTGTCGGGTATCCTGACCGTGACGAATTCGATCCTGGCTAATGTCGGCGGCAACAACGTGCAGTTGCTGGCAGGCGGTACCTTTTCATCGACGGGACACAACCTTGTCAACGGTGTGATCACGCGCGCGCAAAGCACCGATCTGCTGAATGCCGATCCGCTCATCGCGCCGCTGCAGGCATCACCTGGTGACGCGCGCGCGCCGTTGATGCATGCACTGCTGCCGGGCAGCCCGGCGATCGATGGCGCGGATGGGGCGCTCTGCCCGTTGGACGATCAGCGCCGCGTGACGCGCCCGCAAGTGAACGGCTGCGATATCGGCGCGTATGAGTCGCGCGGATTTCTCGTCAGTGCCACGGGCGGGCAAACGCAGTCGACGCCCGTGAACGCCGCGTTTCCGGCGCCGTTACAGGCCGTCGTTAGCAGCGTGTACGAAGAGCAGGTGGATGGCGGTCGGTTGTCGTTTGTGGCGCGCCTGGCCGCGTCTGGCGCGAGCATGACGCCGGTGCAGGTCACAGTCACCATCGCGGCCGGAAGCGCGGCGTATAACGTGAGTGCCAACGGCATCGGCGGCATGTATACCGTGACCGCCACGGCGCGCGGTATCATGACGCCGGCGATGTACACATTGACCAACATCATCGCGCAGTTGGACATGAACGCCGCGCCGGATCTGCTGCTTACTAATGGCGTCAGCACAGCGCTGATTACGGCCTACGCTTCCGATCAGGCCGGCGCGCTGGCCGGCTATACCGTCGCCTTGACGGCAACGCATGGGTATTTTGCGCCAGTTTTCGGTCGACAGATGCTCACAGTCAGCACCAATATTAGCGGGCGCGTCACAGCAGACTATATCGGCTATTCGACGCCCGGGGTGGGCGTTGTGCGGGCGGTTCTGGCCGTGCAACCGGAGATATCGCGCAGCGTGGCGATCACACTGGTCACGCCGACGACTGGATTGATGGGACAGTTGCGCAAGCAGTTCGGCCAGGTTATCACCTACACCTGGGTTGTGACGAACCTCGGCCCGGCGGCCGCGCAGCATGTGGTCATCACGGGTGTGGCGCCTGCGAACACGCGTGTGTTGACCGATCGCATCCTGGGCGGGGCGTGGGATGGCGCGGATGGGATTGTGACCTCAACCAGTTCCCTGAGCGTCAATGCCGTGTTGCAGGTGTCGTATGCGGTTGAGCCGGTCTCTCTCCTCGGCAATATCTTGGCGTATGCTGCAGCGAGTAGCGATAACAGCGTCTATGTGGGCTCAAATACCGATGTCCTGTTGCGCACGTTTTTGATGAAAGTGTTGAGAACGTAGTGGACGCCGATGATCCACCGCGCGATAAGGAAGAGCGCCTGCACACCCTGTTCCAGCCTTTTCATCGCGGCCGCAATATTAACGAGACACCCGGCACGGGGCTGGGGCTGCGCGTGGTTGATGCCGCCTCAACCCGCGCGACCGACCGACCGACCGACCGACGACGAGCATCATGTGATTACGATGCTATACTGTTGTTCACGCATACTGTTCGCCTGTTACGTAGGCGTACGCTGTGGTTTGGCCGCCTTAGCCTTTACGAACGCGCATTAGCAGGCGGCTTCGTTGGCTTATTCCGTTGTGCCATGCCCTGCTCTTGAACCATGGATAAAAACCTTCATACGCAGAAATTGACGCTACGCCGACTGGCAGAAGAACGTTTGGCGTCACGTTCACCTACCGCCGGCGCCTTGTCTGAAGCCGACTCGCAACGCCTCTTTCACGAGCTGCAAGTCCATCAGATTGAACTGGAGATGCAGAACGAGGAATTGCAACTGTCGCGCGCGCAGGTTGAAACCACGTTGCAGCGGTACAGCGATTTATACGACTTTGCGCCGGTGGGGTATCTGGTG
>CAIQQO010000305.1 GCA_903873965.1 uncultured bacterium | reverse complement strand
GCTGGGCGAACCGTGATAAATCTTCTCCACCTCAAACGCGAGCCGACTGATTTCAGAGGCCGGCAACTGACGCCCACAGTACGCCACGATAGCGCGCGCGCACGCCACCGCGACCGAAGCGCTGCTGCCAAGGTGCGATGCAGGTGGGATATCGGAAGTTACGGTAAGTATCGCGGTCGGGGGCGACACCCCGAGTGTCTCAAATATCAGGCGACTGAGTACCGATAGCGGGCGGGTGGGATCACTCACGATGTCAAAGTCGGCGCGAATGTCAGGCGCGCAGATGCGGAACGCGCGATCACCCGGAGCAGATACCACTGTAGCCGTAGTGCGCAAATGCGACAGCGGTAGCGCCACAGCGGGACGGCCATACACGACAGCATGTTCGCCGCACAGTATCACTTTGGCGCAGGCCGTGTGTGTAATGGTATCGGCCATGCCCGCTACGCCTGAGGCAGAATGTACAACACCAGCACTGCCGCCAATGCCCACAGAACAATGGTGATCTGAAGAGGGCGATCTGACAATAGAATCTCGTCGGGCGCGCCGCCGGCTCCTTTGACGTGCACAAGGTAGAGGTAGCGGAAGATGCCATAAATCACAAATGGGATCGTCAGCATCATGCTGTGGTTGGTCGGCAATTGCGGCGCAGAAAAGGTATAGAACGCATACGCCACCAGAGTCGCGCTGGTGATGATCGAGATGATCTGATCAAGCAGCGGCAAGCTGTACTCACTCAAAATGGCGCGCGTGCTGGCTTTACCCTCCAGCTCGACCAGTTCATGCCGGCGCTTGCCAAAGCCCAGCAGAAGCGCGAGCATCATCATGCACACATACATCCACGGCGAAAAACGAAGCGCTGAAACAAGCACCGCGCCAGCGCCAACGCGCAACACAAACCCGAGCGCCAGCACCAGCACATCGATGATGACCACATGCTTGAGCACGAACGTATACAGCAGGGTGGAAACAAAATAGAGCAATCCAATCGCGCCAAAACCGGGATTAACCACAAACGCCGTGCTTAGTGATGCCATGGCCAGCACGGCTGCCCAGCCAATAGCGGCCGGAACAGGCACATCACCGCGCGCGATAGGACGATTGCGTTTGGTTGGATGCTGCCGGTCAGCCGGGGCATCGACGCAATCATTGATGAGATAGACCGAACTGGAGAGCAGGCATAACACGATAAACCCGATGAACGAGTTGATCGCCGGCTCTTGCTGGAACAGTTTGCCATCGAAGAGCAGCGCGGCGAAGACAAAGCCATTCTTCGTCCACTGTTTTGGGCGCATTGAGCGCAGCAGGCCGCGCGCGATGGTCGTGATTCCCTTTGGCCGCGCAACCGCTTCTTGATTCACACGCATCAGGTAATGATAACCGATACAGTATGTTTCTCGCCCATCGAAAATGAGTCAGAACAAACGCATGGTTGGGCAATTGGCACCAAGATGTTTCCATGCGCAGTGTAAAATCCCTTTAACCGTCATGAATCGATTTGAAGACCTTGCCCAGCGTTTGATCGAAAACTCACTAGCGCGCATTTTACGTGAACGTCTGAGCGCCGAAGACGTGCTGCACGCCGTGGTGCGCGCGATTGAGGATGCGCGCGCGGTCAACACCGATGGAGATCCGATTGCACCCAATCATTTCTGGGTGACGCTGAGCGAGCAGGACCTGGCGCCACTCGAATACCATCAGCCTGACTTCGCCGATCAACTGGCCGAAAATGTACGCCAGATGGTCGTGCAGATGGGATTGCGCATGGATATGCCGCCGCGCCTGCTATTGCAAGGCATTGCCCATATGCCCCCGCACGATATTCGGGTCATCGCGCGCTGGATTCCGCCCGACCTGCCCGCCATTTCGACATCGGCGCTTCCGGCAGGCCACGGACGATCCGCGGTTTCACGGCCTTTCCCCTCCAAGCCTTTCCTGATCGTAGATGGGCGGCGCCAGATCGCGCTGACGAGTGAGGTGGCGCAGATTGGACGCTCGCGCGATAACGACATCGTCGTTGATGATCGACGCGTATCACGTTATCACGCCGAGTTAAGCTGGCAGAATGACAGTGGCAAGTTCCTGTACCGCGACCGCAACAGCACCGGCGGCACGAAGTTGAACGGTTATCCGATCCAACAATGCACACTCGAAGCCGGCGACATCCTGTCGCTGGGCGGAGTTGAGATGATCTACGGCGAGGAATTCGCGCTGCAGTCCACGCGCGGCAATACACCCCTCAGCGCCGACACCAACGACCTGCCTGCACAGTAAGGTTACATCGCCACAACGAACGCAACGGCATATTCACGCTCATGCGAGAGCGACACCGTCCACTCCTTCAGCCCCAGCTCATCTGCGCGCGCGGCAGCCGAGCCAAACAGGCGCACCATCGGCTTGCCTCGGAAGTCGCCCACAATTTCGGCATCATGCCAGTGAATACCATCGCGAGCCAGAATGCGCATACCCACGCCAAGCGCCTTTGCCACGGCCTCTTTTGCCGCAAAGCGCACCGCCAGTTCCGGAACGCGCTCACGACAATATAACCGTTCGAGCGGGGTATAGACGCGTTCCAGAAAACGCGGGCCAAACTGTAACACCGCCCGTTCTATACGCGGGACATAAATAATATCAACGCCTGATGTAAGCATAATTTTGCACTTGATCCTTGCGAAGGTTATTACAAAACCCGTTAACACGGGCACCTTCGCAAGGAATCTCTGTCTTTACGATCCTGCGCTCGTGAGTATGAAATTCTCCGTATCCAGCCACTTCTTAGCAGCGGCGCGGATGTCGTCGACGGTGATCGCGCGAATCATATCGGGATAGCGCAACAGATAATCGAAACCGAGGTTATAGCGCACCATGTTGACAATCTGTCCTGCAATACCCTCGTTAGTCTCCATCTGCAAGGGCAGCACACCGACGTAATATGACTGGTTGTCGGAGAGTTCTTCATCCGTCACCTTGCGTTGCTGGATGCGGCGCACTTCCTTGAGCGAGATATCGACTACGCGATCGACATTCTGCGGACTGGTGCCGGCGAACACACTCCACGCGCCCGGCCCCGGACCACCTTGAAAGCTACTGCCTATGTAATACACCAGGCCTTCTTCCTTGCGCACACTCTCGCCCAGCCGCCCGTACATGCCGAACTGCCCCAGAATGCTGTTCATGATGGTGCAGTGCGACCAGTCTGGTTCTAAGCGTGACGGTCCGGGGAAACCCCACATCAAGTTGGTCTGGCTCTTGCCCTGCATGGGGATGTGCTTGCGGACACGCCCTTCAATCTTCGCCACCGGCGGTAGCGGCGCGCGGGGAAGGCGCTCCGCCTGCCAGTCGCCAAACGCGGCTTCGACACGATCGCGGGCTTCGCTGCTGTCAATCGCGCCAACGACGCACACAATCATGTCGTGCGGTGAATAGAACGAGCGGTGATAGTTCACCACATCGTCTCGTGAGATCGCGCGCGCCGTATCGGGATAACCATCGGCAGAGTAACTGTAGGGGTGTTCTGCCGGATAAGCCAGTTCGCTGAAGGCCATGCCTGACATCGCCCGCGTGCTGCTGCTGCGTTCTTCAAGGCTGGTCAACCATTCGCTGCGCTCCTTCTCCAGTTCCTGCTCAGGGAAGATGGGGCGGCGGATGACGTCGCTCAGCATGTCGAACATGAGCGGCATATCCTCAGCCAGACTTTTGGCATAAAAGCCAGTCGTGTGCATCCCGGTCGAAACACTGACGCTCGCGCCGATGGCCTCCGTCTGTTCGAATAACTGCTCGTAGGTGTAACGCTCGGTCCCGCGCATCAGGCAGTCGGCGGTGTAACCGGCCAAACCCGCCTTTTCGCGCAACTCATCACGCGCGCCGGCGATCAGGTAACCACTGATGACGATGGCAGGGCTGGCAAAATTCTCGTAGCTGTAAACCCGTATGCCATTCGACAACTCAAACTGAGCAATGTTGGACGTACAAGGCAACGAGCGCTGTTTTTTTATTTTCGGCATAGTATCAATTACCCTGGCCGCGATAGTGACCAACGGTGACATTGTCACGTGTGAGATAGCGGTTGGCCACACGTTTCACATCCTCGATGGTGACGGCGCTGAGTTTATCGAGATAGCTGGCAAACCACGAGTAATCTGCGAAGATTTCGCAATAACCGAGCCAGAACGCCTGATTGGTCACACTCTCGCTGCCAAAGGCAAATTGCGCGCGCGTCTGTTTGATCGCCGTGGCAAGTTCGGCCTGCGACACGGAGTCGCGTTGCACGCGCTCCAGTTCGCTCCACAACACGCGTTCAACTTCGTTGATATCCTGGCCTTGTTGCGGCGTGGCAAAGAAAGTGTAGAGATAGGGGTCAATCGTTGGCGTGATGCCGCCACTGATATCCGCAGCCAGCCCGCTATCCACCAGCGCCTTGCTCAGACGGCTACTGCGGTTACTGGTGCCACCGCCCAGAAAAGACAATCCGCTTGCGCCACACAAGACGGAATCGAGCGCCAGCATCGGGAAGAAATCCTCGTGGGCCGGCGTGCGCGCCGCATTGCGCACCTTGCCGCCACGCGGTGGAGGCGCCATCCGTTGCACGGTAGGCGGCGCGTGGAAGGCCATCAACAGGTAGTCAGTGGTGCCTTCACCCTTTACCGTCAATCGACGTTCGCCCCGTTGCTGCGGCTCAACCGCGCTGACCACCGGGATGGCCGCGACCGGCTTGAGCTTGCCATAAATCCGGCTCAGCTTCTGCAACATATCGCTCGTATCAAAGTCACCGGAGATGGCCGCAATGGCATTATTCGGCGCGTAGTAGGTGCGATAGTGCTTATACAAATCCTCGCGCGTCATGACTGCCAGATCGCTGATGTAACCCACGGTCTCGTGACCATACGGGTGCACCCTGAATGCGGCTGCCTGCACTTCTTCGGACAAACGGAAGACAGGGCTGTTCTCAGAACCCTGACGCTCATTGATGATGACGGTGCGCTCACTCTGCACCTCTTTCGGATCCACCAGCGAGTTGGCCATGCGATCCGCTTCGATGCGCAGGGCCAGATCAATTTTGTCAGATGGCATCGTTTCGTAGTAGGTAGTCCAGTCGAGCCACGTCATACCATTACGTACGCCACCCTCGCGACTGATCATGCGGTCGAGGTCGCTTTCAGTGTAACTGGGGGTGCCCTTGAAGAGCATATGCTCAACCCAGTGGGAGATCCCCGTGATGCCGAGGTGTTCATTGCGCGAACCGACGCGGTACCACACCCAGAAGGAGGTGACAGGCGCCGCATGCGTCTCGCGCAACACGAGTGTCATACCGTTTGGAAGCACAGCCCGCGTGATGCCATCCAGTTTTGTCACACGAGCACTCCGGATGCCGGCGGGGACGCTGGCACTCGGGCGCTTCGTGGTATTACTTCGCGTGGGCATAGTTTACTTTCCTTCTCGATTCACACCAGAGTTCCAACTGCCCCAGCTTTGCCACGTTTGAGGGGCGCCGCCATTGGTCACTGGTTTCCCATAACCACGGCCCAGACCGCGGTATACAAAACCGAGATCGTACATGGTGGCAGGGTCGTACAAATTGCGCCCGTCAATAAACAGGGGCAACTTCATCAGTTTTTTGACGCGAACGAGGTCGATGTTTTTGAACTCATTCCATTCCGTGGCAAGGATGACGACATCGCAGCCATCCACAGCTTCATATGAATCTGCGCACAGTTTGACATCTTTCAATACACGCGCCGTATTAGGCATCGCGACCGGATCATAGGCCTTGACGTTCGCACCCTGCTCCTGGAACATGCGCGCCAGATCGATACCGGGTGAATCGCGGATGTCGTCGGTGTTCGGCTTGAACGCCAGGCCCAGTATGGCCACGTTCTTACCGCTCAAGTCACCGCACAGTTCACGCGCCTTCAACAATACGCTGCGGCGTTGATCGGCGTTGATCTGCATGACGGCTTCGAGCATCTGCGGATGTTTGCCCTGCACGTTCGCCATGTGCGTCAGCGCGCTGACATCTTTTGGAAAACACGAACCGCCATAGCCCAGACCGGCATCGAGGAAGGCGCGCCCGATGCGCTTGTCGTAGCCCATGCCGATAGCGACTTCCTTGACATCAGCGCCAAGCGCCTCGCAAATATTGGCAATCTCGTTGATGAACGATATTTTTGTGGCGAGGAAGGCGTTGCTCGCATACTTGATCATTTCGGCCGTACGCAGGTCAGTGACCATGATCGGAGCGCGCAGTGGTATATAAAGTTGTGCAACCGCTTCGGCCGCGCTGCGATCCAGCGACCCGAGGATGATGCGATCGGGATTCATGAAATCGGAGATAGCCGATCCTTCGCGCAGAAATTCGGGATTACTCACGACGCTGAATGGCACAGGCCTGGGCTGTTTGTGGCTGACGATATCGGCCACCCAGTCGCCTGTGCCCACAGGAACGGTGCTCTTGTTGACCACGATGACAGGATGATCGACGATTTCGGCCACCGTTTCGGCCACACTGCGCACATAGCGCAGGTCGGCTTCACCATCCACACCCTCTGGCGTGCCCACAGCCACAAACACCATATCGGCCGGCGCTTGCGGGTCATTGAGCGCATCGGCATAGGAGGTAGTGAAAAGGAGCCGCCCGGCGTTAACATTGCGGCGAACCATTTCCTCCAGCCCGGGTTCGTAAATGGGCATAATGCCCTGGCGCAGATTCGCAATCCGCTCCTCATTTACGTCGACGCAGATGACTCGGTTGCCCATATCGGCGAAGCTGGTCCCTGTTACCAAACCGACATAACCTACACCAATGACAGCGATATTCTTCATATGACCCCTTATACAACTAGCTGCTGATTAAGCCCCAGCGGGCTGCCAACTCGGCGTTCAACAAGCTGCCACCTGCTGCGCCGCGTATGGTGTTATGAGAAAGCGTAACATACTTTACACCGCACACCCCAAACAAGGGTTCGGCACGGACACGGCCGACAACGGTGCTCATGCCCTTCCCAGTCATGCGGTCGCGGCGTGGCTGCGGTCGATCGGATTCGGCACGGACGACAACGGGCTGATCGGGCGCCATGGGCAACCCGACAACATCAGCGCAGCGATACGCACTGAGCACGCGGATCACGTCGGCGGGCGTGGCGGGTGAGTCAAGTTCCACCGACATGGTGACAATGTGACCATCAATTACTGCGACACGGTTACAGTGCGCACTCAGGGCAAGCAGCGCATCTTCGATATGGTCATCGCGCAACAATCCGAGCAGTTTGCGCGCCTCAGCTTCCATCTTGTCCTCTTCGCCCTTGATAAAGGGCAGGACGTTATCGGTGATATCGAGCGAAGGCACACCGGGATACCCGGCACCGCTCTCGGCCTGCAAAGACACGGCAAAGACGCGTTTCACGCCAAACGCATCATGAAGCGGGCGCAGAGACATAGCTGGGCCGCTGACTGTGCAGTTAGTGTTGCACACGATGCCGCCGCTCCACCCGCGCTGAGTGCGTTGCCGCTGCAACAATTGCAGGTGCGTGGGGTTGACCTCGGTGATGACCAATGGCACATCCTTGACCATGCGATGGAACGAGGCGTTTGAAAACACGGTGACGCCGGCTGCCGCAAATTCCGGCTCAGCCGTTTGCGCTGAATCATTGGGGAGTGCGCTGAACGCTATGCGCACATCGACGCGCGCGCCAACAATGCCTGCCTGAGTCGGCAACAGCACGGTATCACGCACGGCCTCGGGGATATCGCCCTCGATGACCCAGTGCGCCGCATCGGCGTAACGTTTACCTTCGCTGCGATCCGAGGCTGTCAGCGCCGCAATTTCGAATACCGGATGATTTTGTAAGAGTTGGATAAAACGCTGCCCAACGGCGCCGGTTGCCCCAAGAACAGCGACTGGAATCTTCTGTGTCATTTAGATGTTGATGATACATTATGCCGACCGTAAACCCGCACCGTCTCTGTCATTAATCACTGGTGCTCGCCAGCCAGTAACTGCCCACTCGGTAAGATAAAAGGCGTCACCACGCCGACTATCTTCTGCCATCGTATCAATTGCTATTCCATCGGATGTGTTTTGACGCAGCAGCTAAGGTCTTGTAAACGATATCCGTTTTACTGAAAATGCCGCAGTTTGCGTAAGAGAATCAGAGCGACTGTTACACAAAAAAAGATCGTAATACCCATAACAAAGCCGATTAGCCTCGATGGCACAAAAATGACCAGCAGAAATGATAATATTGGCCAGCTAAGGCTCAGCAACTGTATGATCCCTGGCCATGTGGCGATACCACGATTTTTAGAAACGCCACATAAATAGCATAGCCACAATGGTGCCTTCAGAAGATCACTTTCAGCACTAAACCTTTGTGCAATAAAGCCAAATAGCCAAAACAAGACACTTAATGGCAAGAACCTGATGGCCACATTTATCGCATTATTCGTTACCATAGCGATACTTACTCCAGTAATCACCGAAATTTTGATCAGCGCAACTCACTCGCATTCGTGGTCAGACTTAGCGATTCGAGGTGGTCGCCGTGCACGAAGGTCAGCGTCACGCCTTCTCTTACTGCGATCTGTTGACCATTGAAGCGATACGTCACCCGCGCCGGTGCCAGGCTTCACAGCCCTGTCTGCTGGGAGTGTTCAACGGTGATGTATTGCTGGCAATCATCGGCATATAGAGTATGTACGTCCGCGTTGCGAGAACTGTGACAGTCACCACTGCTGCCTGTCCAGTCACTTCGTAGTCTGTGCCCACAAACCAGACAGTGCCTTGCGATGTCACCCGTTTCACGCGCTGCCCATCGGCATCGTATATGAAAGTAGTCGTCGCGATAGCGCCAAACGTGCTGGTGGCCGCAATCAGCCGGTTATCCACATCCCAGGCTTGCGTGTACGTGATGCGCTGCGTGCCGCTGATTTCCACGCGCACGGTCATGTTGCCGTTGGCGTATACCAATTACCTTCTGTGCCACAATGACACTTGCTAGCAACTTTTCCGATCCTCTGTAGCGCAGATATCAACCTCTGAGTGGCTTATTACCTGGCTTGGACTTCTTTTTGCCACTTTTGGGTGTCTCTGGCTTTACCGCAAAGACATGAGCCATTGTCGGGTCACCACGAATGACATCGCAAAACTCCTTGGCGATTTTCTGCATCTCACCATTAGGTAAATAGGCTTCCCTGACAATATCGTCAATGTTGGATTGCCAGACAAGGCGCTGTTGTTTCCCATCTTCTATAAGAAGGACTGCATAACGATCAAACGAAGACATACCTAGACGTGAGATGTCGAAAACAGTATTGGGTATTGCCTGGCCGTAATCAAATATCTTTGAAACCTGGGTAGGCTCGTTAGGTGAAAAAGCATTGAATGAGTCATGTAGGTGACGCACAATATCTTCTTTTGACATACCCTCAAGAACTGGGTGGTATCGAATGACCGATTTAGCCGCAAACTTATCCAGCCAATGGACGCATCCGTTTATCATTGCGACGTCATCCCAATCACCAAGGGATTCGCCATTGGCCCAGAAAAGTATATTTCCATATGTCGCGTTGTCTGTAATCCACGAGACTTCATACTCAATTGCGAATCGAAACTGGTTTCCTATCAGCATGCAATTCCTCGTGTTGGTTAAGAGTGTTTACCGTCTTATTTCTTAACTGTAAGTGCCGCAAGTCGGCGTTGTGCATATGTTGTATAGTTTCTCATTTCATTGTCTACGGTTCCGCTGAAATGCACAGTTTTATCATCAGTGTAAGAATAGCGGTAAATTTCCCCTTCGGAATTGCTCCCGAACCATGCACCTGGATCATCTGGATCATTAGGAACGGCATGGCGATAGACTTCCTCTGCATCGGCTGGCAGTTTCGTTTTCCCTGCACCTGCACGTAAGCCCCTGCCAGGTGCATGCGCATCATTTACTGAGTACCGACCCAAATATGGTCATCCGGTGATACAGACTCTATGAATCGAACTACCGATTGAGCACTTTTTCCTATGCAGCCCGACTATACGATTACAAGTAGAGCGTTTACTATGCCATTTGAGCCATATTTAGGACTGTAAACCGTTGACATCATCGCCTTCATCTTGTCTTGTCAGTTAGTTCCATCATAATCAGTCGGCTTATTTTGACAATCTGCTCAAGACAACACACGGCGCAATATTACAGCTACGCAGCTTAATACAAAGCTAGTGCCAACGGCAAGCACCTCAGCAATAATCATATATGACAGAAACTTCACTTCCCATATTGACAACAAAGCATCAATCAGAATAGCAAAAAACGGGGGAATATTCGGCGACATGATCACTGACCCGATGACAGAGCTAACTAGCGCACCGAGTACCACGAAGACGTGATTACCCGTAAAATGGCTAAAGATTTTTCCCATCATATAGCCTGCGAATGCAGATAAGAACACCCCCACCAGGAATAGAGCTACCTGGTAAAGGTAGATATTTTCATGCTGATCTACCATTGCAACAGAAAATACCGCAACAGCACCCCAAAAGACTGAAAATACGATGGTAGACGTCACTACACTCCAAAATAACGTCGAGTGAATATGATTTCGCATGGAAGGGGTATGTACCATAGTACGGAGTTTAGCCTACAGTGGCTGATCAGAAACGCTTCGCACCCTTTGCGGTTTTCCGTTTTCATCTTTCATCGGTGATAATACGCCACAGGTCGCATGATGCAATTCTGTACACCGAGACAAAATACCCGATGATGGAGCCATCCGCAGGCGCTGCGCTCTACGACGCATTTTATTACCAGCATTGCTGCGGCATGGCCTATGTGCGCAATGAAGCCTGGCTGCGTGAGTTTGGCCGGATTGCGGATCACATCCTCAACGAAATCGGGCCTGCCACGGTTCTGGATGCCGGTTGCGCCATGGGGTTTCTTGTCGAGACGTTACGCGCGCGCGGCGTCGAGGCTTACGGCATCGATATCTCCGATTACGCCATCCAGCAAGTCATTGACGAAATTAAGCCCTACTGCGTAGTGGGATCAGTCCTCAATCCATTTCCGCGCCGTTATGACCTGATCGTGTGCATCGAAGTGCTCGAACACCTGCCACCGACGGAATGCGATGTGGCCATTGCCAACTTCTGCCAGTCAACCGATGAAGTGCTGTTTAGTTCCACGCCCGATGACTATCGCGAGGCAACCCACATCAACGTGCGCCCGCCCGATTACTGGGCCGGCCTGTTCGCCCGCTACGGGTTCTATCACGATGTTGAGTACGACGCCACATACATCACGCCGTGGGCGATGCGCTTTGTGCGCGCCTATCAACCCGTGCACCGGCTTGTCGAAGCCTATGAGCGCCGGTTGTGGCAACTGGCAAGAGAAAGCAAGGGCGCGCGCGAATTTGCGCTCGAATCGCGCGTACAGTTGGGCGAGCGCGACAAGCAGGTTGCGGAGATGGAGGCTAAACTGGCCGAGCGCGATCAAAGCATTGCCTGGTTGCGCGCTGAGCAGACCGCGTTGCAGAATTTTCACCGTCGGAATAGCGGCGCGGATTTTTCGCCGTCGCAAGGGCGACCTGAACCAACGGCTGCGCGGCAAGAGCAGGAGCGTCTGTCGGCTCAGATCAATGATATTCTGAATAGCCCGGGATGGAAATTTATCACACGGATCGGGAAAATACGCGCGCGGATCATGCCTCCCGGAAGCCGGCGCGAACAGTGGTGGTATAAGATCGTGAATAAATTATGAAAATAATACTGATTGGAGCCAATGGACAGCTGGGGACGGATCTTGTGGCTGCCCTCACGCAGCACGATGTTGTCAATGCCATTCAGCCCGGCACGGATGCGGGGCGGTTGTCACAAGTAATGGAGCTGGATATTGGCGATAGCGCGGCGGTTCGCGCAGCAATAGACCAACACAGACCTGGTGTCATCATCAACACCGCCGCGTTTCACCGCGTCGACGATATTGAGCGCGATGCGCGCATGGCGTTGACGGTCAATGCTTATGCGGCGCAGCAACTGGCGCTGGCGTGCCGCGATGCCGATGTCAGCCTGCTGCACATCAGCACCGATTACGTTTTTGACGGGCTCAAGCGCACGCCCTATGTCGAAACCGATCTGCCCAATCCGATCAGCGCCTATGGCGCAACCAAGCTGGCTGGCGAGTTGCTGGTGCGCGCTGCGTGGCGCAAGCACTACATCATCCGACCATGCGGCCTGTATGGCACAGCCGGGGCGATGGGCAAAGGCGGCAACTTTGTGAACATCATGTTGAAGTTGGCGCGCGAAGGCAAGCCGGTGAAAGTGATCGCCGATCAGACCTGCACTCCGACCTACACCCGCGACCTGGCCGAGCAGATTGCACTGTTGATCACAACGAATCAATACGGCACCTATCACACCACCAGCGATGGCGCATGTACATGGTACGAATTCGCCTGCGAGATTTTCAGGCTGGCCGGCCTGGCGCCGCAAGTACTCCCGATCACGAGCGACGAATATGGCGCGCCGGCACAACGCCCTGCGTACTCCGTGCTGGAAAACCGCGCCCTGCGCCACCTCGGCATCGATCGCTTGCGCGACTGGCACGAAGCGCTGGCAGAATATGTAGGCATTGTAAGTAAAGAATGACCACTGCGATCGAGTTTTCACACGTCTCAAAGTACTTCAGGCTGGAGCGCGACAAACCTCGCGCGTTTCAAGACCTCTTCATTACGCTGGCACAGCGGCGCAAGAATCGCAAGGCTAAAGATTTCTGGGCGCTGAAGGATGTTAGCTTTGAGGTGAACAAAGGCGAGACTGTAGGCATTATTGGCTCAAACGGATCGGGCAAGAGTACGTCGCTCAAGCTGATCAGTCGAATCATTTCGCCGACGTCGGGAAGTATCAAGGTGAATGGGCACGTCACGGCGCTGCTGGAGCTAGGCGCTGGCTTTCATCCTGAGTTGAGCGGACGTGACAATATCTTCTTGAACGGCACCGTGATGGGCTTATCGCGCAAAGAGATCGAATCCAAGGTGGATGCGATCATCGAATTTGCCGAGTTGCGCGATTTTATCGACGTTCAGGTGCGCAATTATTCCAGCGGCATGTACGCCCGGCTGGGGTTTGCCGTGTCGGTTCATTTGAATCCCGAAATTCTGCTCATCGACGAGGTGCTGGCCGTGGGCGATCAGAGTTTCCAGCAGAAGTGCAATGAGCGGATGCTCAGCCTGCGCAAGAAGGGCATCACCATTCTGCTCGTCTCGCACGATATTGATGCCATTTGGCGGTTGTGTTCGCGCGCCGTATGGCTCGATCACGGCGTCGTCAAGTTGGACGATGCGGCCCCACGCGTGACGGAGAGTTATTACAAGTATGTGCTGGAGGCGTCGTCGAAGGAGGATCAGGTGGACGCCTGGGCTGAGAACAGGTTGGGCAGCGGCGAGGCGCACGTTTCGCAAGTGGAGTTTCTTGGCGAGGAAATGGCAACACGGCGCGCGTTCCTGACGAATGAGCCGTTAATTGTGCGCATTCACTATCGTGCCAAAGAGCGTGTTGAGTCGCCATTGATGGGACTGGCTTTTTATCATGCGATATCAGGAACTAATCTGGCCGGCCCCAACAACATTTTCTCCAATTGCCCCATTCCCTACATCGAAGGCGATGGCTACCTCGACTTCCGTATTGAAAAAGTGCCATTTCTGCCAGGTGATTATCAGGTGTCCACGGCGATTTACGACAATAGCGACACGCATCGTTATGATTACTGGCATCACTGTGCGCGCTTCACGGTATTGCCGGGCGGAACAAAAGAACGGTACGGATTAATTGCGCTGGATGGCAATTGGGCGCACACCCGCGCTGACTCTGTGTCAGCCGCTGACTCGGTGTCAGCCACTATTTCCGTGTAAAAACACAGGTAAGCTTGGCTCCATGCTTAATCAGGATTCAATCCGGCGTCTATTGATCATCAGCCATGATGTCGTAGATGCAGCCATGGCCGGCCCTGGCATTCGCTACTGGGAAATAGCGCGAATCCTGGCGCAACACTGTAGTGTAACGCTCCTCGTGCCTAACCAGTGTACCCTCAGAACCACCGCGTTCATCATCCAGACCTACCAGATGGATGACTGGAACTCACTTCGGCGCGCGGCAGAACAGGCCGACATCATCATGCCTTGCGGGTTCATCTTGGCCGTATTCCCACAATTGGCGCAGCTCGGCCTCCCCATCGTGATCGACGGTTATGACCCGTACCCGATCGAAGCTTTAGCCCTGGCTGGGCGCTGGGGTCACGCCAGACAAACCGCATCTCAACAGAGTGTGGAGCGCCAACTCCAACTGGAATGCACGCACGCCGACTTCATCCTGTGCGCCAGCGAAAGGCAGCGTTTCTGGTGGCTCGGTATGTTGATGATCCATGGGCGGCTGAACGTGGCTACATATGGCGCTGACCCCACGCTCCGCAATCTCATCGATGTTGTTCCTTTTGGGTGCGAGTCAACGCTCCCGCAGCATACGCGCCAGGTAATGAAAGGCGTCATGCCAGGTATTCAACACAACGACAAAGTGCTGCTCTGGGGCGGCGGCATCTGGGATTGGCTCGATCCTCTGACGCTAATCCGCGTTATGCCGAAGATCATCGCACGTCACCCGAATATTAGATTGGTGTTTCCGGGAACGCGCCATCCCAACGCCCATGTGCCGGAAATGGCGATGCGCCAGAAAGCCGTGGATATGGCAAACGGTTTAGGATTGCTCAATACCCATGTCTTCTTTGGCGACTGGGTGCCTTATGCCGATTGGCAGAACTACCTGTTGGAAGCCGACGCGGGTGTCTCCCTGCACATCACCTCGCTGGAAACACAGTTGGCATTTCGCAGCCGCATTCTGGACTACATCCGCGCCGGATTACCCATGGTTGTGAATCAAGGCGACATCACCAGCGAGGTAGTGGAACGCTATCAACTGGGTCTCGTCGTCGATTGCGGCGATGATCAGGCAACGGCCGACGCCATCTTGACTTTGCTGCAGGAACCACGCGAAGCGCGCCGCGATCAGTTCTTATTGGCGCAAGCCGACTTTGCGTGGGAGCGCATCCTTGAACCTCTGGCGCGCTTCTGCCGACACCCCTATAAGGCAGCAGATGCAGGGCGCACCCTGAAGGAAATGCCCAGCCAACCTGACTCTGTGTCAGCCGCTGATTCTGTATCAGCCGAAGGCATCAAAGAACGTGATGCTGAGATCGCGCGGTTGCGCGGTCTGGTGCGCGGGTATGAAAGCGGGCGTTTTATTCGCTTCATGCGCTGGCTGCATGGGCGGCGGGAACACACATCGGGGAGCGGCAAGTGAACATGCGTGTATCGGTCATCATCCCGACCTGGAACGGGGCGTCGTTTATCGAACGGTGTATTAGTTCGCTGCACGCGTGCTGTGCGTTGCGGTGTGAGGTCATTGTTGTCGATAATGGTTCGACCGATGCAACCGTCGTGCTCAGTGAGTCACTGGCTGACGTTCGTGTTATCCGCAATAGCAGCAACACCGGCTTTTCGCACGCGATCAATCAAGGTTTGTGTGTGGCGCAAGGCGACACGCTTGTGTTGTTGAATCAGGATACCGAAACGCCCGCCGACTGGTTAACGCCGCTACAGGCCTGCCTGGATCATGACGAGCGCGTTGGCATCGTCGGGTGCAAGCTGTTGTACCCCGATGGGAGCGTGCAACATGCCGGCGGGCAGCTGGCCGAGCCTTTGTGGGACGGGCGACACATCACCGACGATCATCCTCACAACAAGCTGGACTTCGTCACAGGAGCTGCCTTTGCCATACGTCGGCGCTGCTTTGAAGAAGTGGGTGAGTTCGATGAAGGCTTTTATCCTGCATACTACGAAGATGTGGATTATTGCCTGCGCGCGCGCGCCCTGAACTGGCGCATTGCCTATGAACCCGCTGCCGTACTGACACACTACGAAGCTCAATCCAGCCGAAGTCATCTGGAAAAGATCCTGAATGGACATGCGCAACGCGTTCGATTGGTGCTCAAGCATCACCCTGCTGCGTGGGTTCATGCGGTGTTTGTTCCTGCCGAGATTGAACGGATAAACAGTATCACGGCGCATGACTGGCTGGCCGGCCTGGCGCATGCTTATTTTCAAGCTGCCTGCGCCACCAAAGAGATCAGCCATTGGCGCGTCGGCTTTTATGGCGAGCCTTTCGACGATGAATCGGTGCGCGGGTTGCTGAATGCGTTGTTGGCGCTGCGCAAGAAAGCCATGGATCGCGCGTTTTCATGATGCCCGGAGATGTAAGCGATGCGTGATAAGCTTGATGAGTTGTTGGCGATGACGGCCCTGTCCATACACAGAGTCCCTCCGTCAGTACCCGTTTTAGCGTCGATCTTCAGGGTAATACAAAGGATCTGGCACCGGTTGGGTTTTAATCAAGCGTTTATCAACTATGCCATCGCCGATGCCTTGCGGCATCAATACGATGACCACCAAAGACAGGTTCAGGAGTTGACCCAACGCCTGAATGAACAAGCTGCACAACTGGATGATGCGAAAGCTATATGCCGCCAACTGCAAGAGGAAATGCATCTTTATCACAAGATGCTGGATAGTGACCTTGAAGTTATTGTCAGGCACATCCACTCAGATAAACCGTAATACTATTTTCGTTCTGTGCTTAGTAAAGGTCACGGGTAATTGGTTATTGAAATGAAAGAGGATTGGCTAAATATTCCCACCGGCGGCGACATTGATGTGCGTGACATCATGCGGCAGATCCGCGAGAAAACGGGCGCCCCTGCACAGGCAGATGATTCCGCACAGGGGCTGACACAGAGTCAGCGGCTTGTTCAGTCTCTGTGGGGAGAAATGATCGCGCCGGCGGCGGGGGCTATGGCCGTACCGATCACACCTGCAGAATGTGACATTTACCCGCAGGGCTATGTGATTGATTGGCATATTCCCATCCTGGGGCCACTTAATAGTATCGTCAGGCGCATCATCAACCACGAGATCAGGCGATTCCTTGATCCTGCGCTGCGCCAGCAGTCGCATATCAACCAGCGTTTTCTCACTTCATTGCAACAGTTAGCCCAGGAAAACGCGCAATTGCGTTATGAGCTTGAGGCATTGACGGAACGGATCAACCCTACCGATGCAAGTACATCAGTTTCATCCGAGCATCGTTGACGCCGATGCGATTGGCGGGCAGATCACGGTGATCCGTCGATTGCTGCTCAATGCAGGCATCGGGAGTGAACTCTTTAGCGCATTCCCGTCGCCGGATTTTTCAGCGCCAACCCGGTTATTCGATGCCTACGCGCCGTATTCGTCAGCCGCAAACGTCTTGTTGCTGCATTATTCGATTGCGTACCCTGATGAGGTCTGGGCATGGCTGCGCGCGCTGCCCGACCGAAAGATCGTGGTCTATCACAACATCACGCCACCTCATTACTTTGCCGGCGTCAACGCCCATTATCTGGATGCAACACGCCGGGGGTTGAAGCAGTTGGCGTTGCTCAGGCAATTAACCGCTGAGGCATGGGGCGATTCCGAGTTTAACTGCCAGACCCTGCGGGATATGGGCTGGGAGAACCCGCGTGTGCTGCCCATCATCTTTGAGACCGCTCGCTATGACATTCCGGCAGACCCCGGCATTCTGGCACAGATGAACGATGGCCATCCCAACATACTGTTTGTTGGTCGGTGTGCGCCAAATAAACGCTGGGAGGATATTCTGGCGGTCTTTTATCACTTAAAACACCATGTGGCTCCCGATGCGCGCTTGTGGCTGATAGGGTCGGCATCCGGAATGGAACCTTACGCGGAGTTTCTGCACGCGTTGGTGGATCAGTTGCACATTCAGAATGTGACTTTTGTGGGGCAGGTGACGCAGGCGGAGTTGGTTGCTTATTATCAGTCGGCTGCGGTTTATTTATGCATGAGTTCGCACGAGGGTTTTTGTGTGCCGTTAGTAGAAAGTATGCACTTTGGTGTTCCGATTGTGGCCTATGCGGCTGCTGCAGTGCCGGAAACGCTGGGCGGCGCGGGGTTGTTGGTCAAGCGCAAGGATCACCGCGCCATTGCCGAGCTTGTCGGTATGTTGATCCACGATCAGGATTTGCGGTCATGCGTCATCAGGCAGCAGCGTGAGCGGTTGAAGGCTTTTAACACCGCTGTTGTGGGGCAACAGTTGCTGGATTACCTGCCTGCGAGTGTGCTGGCATGAATGTTGTGCTTGTCAGCAGCGCCGGCCGATGCGGCATTAATGAGTACAGCGCCATCCTGCGCGCGGGTTTTGAGGCTGCCGGGCATCGCGCGCGTCATATCGGCGTCGAGCGCGAAGTTAAAGCCGATCTGTACACCAGGATGCGCGAGGTTGCACCTGATGACAACATCGTCATCTTCGAGTACATTCCCGGAGTCTTCAAGCTGCAGCACCTCGTCCCGCTGATGGCCGATCTGCGGTTCAGGCAGCACAAGCAGGTGTATCTGTCGATTCACGAGATGCCTTTACATGGTTTCGATGAGTACCGCTATATCCAGTCGCG
>CAIQQO010000304.1 GCA_903873965.1 uncultured bacterium | reverse complement strand
CAGTCGCGCCCGGGCTGCTAAATACATCAACCTTGGCAAGGGCAGGCTGCGGCGTGGCCACCCATAGCGACAACATCAACACGCCAAGACCAGCTGCTGAAAACAGTAACGAGTCACGCTGTAAAAAATTTGAATGACTATTGCCATGGATGCGTAATTCATTAAACAAAGGCATCAATCTGGCAAGTGTTTTGATCTTCAGTGCGTACTGTATTTTCATGTAATGTCTCCAAGCGCTGAGCATTGGTGCGGGACCATTGTTCTAACATTTACCGTTGTGGAGCCGGACCAGATAAGAGTATAGCCCTATCTAAATAGAATGCAAACGTGAGACGCGAGTAGGGTTTGTGTAGGTGACGCCCGGGGCGTGCCGCGCAGAGCGACATTGCCAAGAAGTCTCATGAAGGTTGAGACTCCTAAGGCAATGCTTCCGCCCGTACGAAGATTCGGATTCGGAATCCGTTTTACGTTTTACTCAGGCTTCTGCTTCAACCGGCTCCGCGCTGATGGCAAAGCGCGAGATGCGCGGACGCACGATGCGGATGAACTCATCCATGGGGATGCGCATGTAATCCGCATGTGTACCCGCCTGGAAGGTCAGATGCGACATCTCGGACAAAGCGCGGTCGAGGTAGACTGGCAGGCCATACAGATTGCCGAACGGCGGCATGGCGCCAATTTCGCAGTCGGGGAAAAGCACGCGGAATCGCTCTTCATTCATGCGTTCCACATGCTGCGCGCCCATGAACAGACGCACGCGCTCATATTCCACGTGGTCGGGGGCAGGTAATACGAGCATGATCGGCGCGCCGTCGGCACTGGCGATAAACACCTTGGCCACGAAGCGGCCAGGTTCGCCGATCTCGGCGGCCACTTCCTGCATGGTGTACACCTCGCGGTGCCGTCCCAGCTGAAACGGGACGCCATACTCACTGAGATACTGCTTGAGTCGTTCTTGACACTTTTCCATCATGCACTCCTGCGGCTATGCCGCGAAAAACAAGGAACAGGTCATGTATACGAAGTCGAACCAGTAACACAGGTAGTTATAGCACTGGATTGGAAATTGGGAGCAACCAGCAAGTCACATCATTGCAAAGGCGACTTGCGACAACAACACAAAAACCCAATGGCCACCACTCTGATTGACAGAACATTTGGTTCACCCGGCGTGCATCGGCCTGACAGCGGCAAATACTGCCTAAATTGGTGCCCTATTTTCGCATAGATTGTTTGACAAATCAGATTTAGACGCTATCATTAGATGTGGCTCAGAACGCACGTTCTGTTGGTGTTCATCACAGCCGGGAGGTCGTTTTTCATGATTACACACGCTCTGGTTTCGCCTTGTGACGCCATTGTCGTCACCACCGCTGGCATGGTGCTATCCATGCCGTTGCCCTGCGTCGCGCCACGCCGGGCCTCTGCGCAGCCGGGGACCGCGCAGCCTGTTGTTATGCCATCGCCCGAGGCATGATCTTCAGCGTACCTGCCCCCATCCCCAGAATCACACCGCCGCCGCCGCAACAGGTTTCGGCAATGTGACGGTAAAAGACACGATGACGCCTGCACCTGCACCTGTCGACGATCTGGGCAAGCCGCGGCCACCGGCTGACGGCGCGCCCGCACCTGTTGACGATCTGGGCAAGCCGCGGCCACCGGCTGACGGCGCGCCCGCTCCTGTCGACGTTCTGGGCAAGCCGCGGCCACCGGCTG
>CAIQQO010000303.1 GCA_903873965.1 uncultured bacterium | reverse complement strand
TGAAGGCATGCGGCGTGCCCAGGGACGTTATCTTGTCGGCGTGCCTGATCTGATCGAGAATATGGATACGCTTGCCGCGCTTCGCGGTGATGCCAATCTGCTGTTTGACCTACTCGATCGCCCAGACTGGGTGCTTCCACGATTGCAGGAAATCAACCGAATCTATTTCGAAGTCTTTGACTTGATGTACAGCCATGTATCGCCTGCTGCTGATGGGAATGCGTTTTCTGCATTTCGCATCTGGGGCCCCGGAAAGACGGCGAAACTACAATGCGATATTTCAGCTACTTTGTCGCCTCAGATGTTTAGACGATTCGTGCAACCCTACCTGATTGAACAGTGTGCTTACCTTGACTACACGCTCTATCATCTGGATGGAACGAATGCCATGCAGCAAGTTGAACCGCTGTTGGAGATTGAGAAGCTGAACGCTATTGAGTGGACGCCACAGGCAGGTCGCCCGAATGGGGGAGACCCATGCTGGTTCGATCTATACCGACGTATTCGGGCTGGCGGTAAGGGCGTACAAGCAGTAGGTGTGCAGCCAGAGCAGGTAATACCCTTACTTGACGCGATTGGCCCGCAAGGTGTCTTCATCCTTCTGTCTGAACCGTTAACCCGAAAGGCTGCTGAGAAATTGATGCGTGACTGTGAACCTTATAGATCGGCATAGGGGATGAATCCCGGGTTGTTCATGGGACCCATTTCGACTTGGCGGTCTGAAGGTAAGGAGTACCACAATGAGTTATCAGCGTGTTCTAAATGCTATCCACCTGCGCGCGACGGATCGCGTCGCGCAACAGGAAAACCTCGATCATCCCGCGTTTATGCGGCAGGTGATTGGACATGATCCGTGGCGTGATTCTCAGCAGGCCTTTATCGACACTTACAAGGCGCTGGATGTGGACTGGATATTTGGCATACCGAAGCGTTCGGTCCGGTTTGAGCCGGGCGAGTCCAGTCGTGCCGGTGATGATGGTGTCCGTTATACCGAATGGGGAATGACAGGCAGCAGTTGGCGTGAGGAGTTTGCCTGCCATGACATCGAGGATGTCCTGAATTATGATCCAGCACCTTTGTATTCGGAACAGGGTATCCAACAGACTATCCAGTCATGTCGCGACGATCAAGCTCTGATGGGTAGTTCGGCCATGGTGAGTGGTTTGTACTACACCACGCTATTTCAATTTCCCATTATGACCTTTGGTTGGGAGTTGTTCCTCACGGCGGCTGCATCTGAACCCGAACGTTTTGATCGCGTTCTGAAAGACTTCGCCGATGTGTCGTTCCGCAATGTCACGGCATGGGCGAATTCCGGCCTTGACCTTGTGCTATTGCACGATGATGTGGCAATGGAGCGCGGCCTCGTGTTTCATCCGAAATGGTATCGAAAACATCTGTTTCCACTATACGAACGCATACTGGCGCCGGTGAAGGCCAATCCCGCGATGCGCATGGCTTTTGTGTCGGATGGCGACTATACGCTATTGCTGGATGACTTGGTCGCACTTGGCTTTAATGGCTTCATCATCAACGCAAACATGAATATGGCCGAAATTGCCAGGCGGATTGGCCCAGATCACTTTTTGATTGGGAATGTCAGCACGGCAATTCTCACGTTTGGCACGACTGAAGATGTGCGGCGCGAGGTCAGGCGTTGTCTTGATGACGCCCGGTCTTGCTCAGGGCACATCATCAAGGCAACAGCCGATTTACCGCACAACATTCCGGTTGCAAACATGCAAGTCTATTTTGATGCCGTTAACAGTTTTGGCCGGCGTTAGGTGTTAAGGTCGCCAAGCAAACAAGGGTCAGATGGAAATTTGGCGTTCTATCTGACCCATTTGACAGAAGGGCGGGCCCTCGATTGAGGCTTTACACAAACTCAAACGTCGCACTGACCATCGCAGGGGCGCCAAGCGTTATGCTTCGCGCAGAAGGGGAACACCCGCCAATGGCGACGCGGAAG
>CAIQQO010000302.1 GCA_903873965.1 uncultured bacterium | reverse complement strand
GGCGACTGTGCCGCGGACGGCGACTGTGCCGCGGCATCCGTCGTCGGATTCGGATCGACTGTATCATCGGCGCCGCCAATGATGATGATGGGGCTTTTCGGCGACAGAAGATGGAGATGAGGTGCTTCTGCTGCCATCGTATGATCGAGCAGGATGATGTCTGGTGCGGTGACCGCCACGATAGCATTGCCGGCATCCGCCCCGCTCGTTATCGGCGCAAGTTTAACCTGATTGATGCATGACACGTCAATTGATGGGCGGACTTGAGCCAAAAGCGCCTCTGTTCTACGCGCATCGGGTCGATCGTCGGTAGCCGGAGTAATGTAAAGTACGCTAGTTTTCTGGTTGTCCATCTTTGGTTATCTGGTTGATCGCTAATGGCGAATGCATGGGTCAGACGGGCGGACACGCAAGTTCGTCCCTGCAAGACATTTTATTCCATTTCAAAAAAGACGCCCTCTGGCCTATAATCCGGGTTGGATGCAATAATGATGAACCATGACGATAACCGTAAAGGCGAACGCACGGATTCTGGCGAACACATGGGTTCGTTCAAGCGCGGCGACATGATAGTCGGCCTGTCGGTGGGCCAGCAATTATTGTTGCACAATGGCGTGACGCATAACCTAGCCCAGGCACGCACGGAGCGTGATGGTTGCCTTGCTGTGATTCGTGTGCTGTGCGATGTATGCGCGCCTGTCATTACCGGCGGCGCCATGTGGCTGGTGGATGGCGCCCATGAAATTCGCACGTTTGGTGAATCAATGACATGGCCGCCCGACCACGAAGTACACGTTGGCACTTCGGCGCTAAATCACGTGGCCAATTCCGACAACGCCGAATGGGTGGTGCCGGATGCACTGCCGGGCGCCAACAGGCATTACCTCACACCCATACGCAACTGGCTTGGTACAGCCGGGGTGCTGGCATTGACTGTCCCGTCTGAATGCGAGTTTGATCAGGCGCTGACGCAACTGATTAACAGCCTGGCGTGGCAACTCGGAATTTTTATCGAGCATCATCGTTTTGCAAGCATGGCAGACGAATTGGCGAAGGCGCGTCAGCTTGAGAATGAAGTGCGTATGGCGCTGGGGCGGGAGCGTGAACAGAACGATATGAAGAACCGCTTCATCTCGCTGGTGTCGCACGAATTCCGGACGCCGCTCAGCATTATCCAGTCTTCATCCGAGCTGCTGGAACGCTATTATGATCGCCTGTCCGGAGAAAAACGCCTGCGCTATTTTGAGCAGATCCGCACCTCTACCATGAACATGGCCGATATGTTGCAGGACATTCTGGTGCTCGGACGGTATGACTCCGGCAAGACGCGGTTTGATCCGCACCCCATTGATCTGACGCAGTATTGTCGTCAGTGTGTGGAGCAGATTCAGCAGGCTGCCGAGTCGAGGTTTCAGTTGGTTTTTGAGCATCGCGGCGTTTGCGAAAATGCGCACATGGATGACAAGCTGTTATGGCAGATCATCAACAACCTGCTGTCTAATGCGATGAAGTATTCACCGCAACCCGACCCGACCATCGAAATGATGCTGGATATTGAAGGCGATCATGCCTTGCTGCGCTTTGTTGACCATGGCATCGGCATACCACATGAAGATCAAGTGCGGTTGTTTGAGCCGTTCCATCGAGGCAGTAATGTGGGCGCGGTTCCAGGCACGGGGCTGGGGCTATCTATCGTGCAGCGCGCTGTTCATGAGCACCATGGCGAAGTGCAATTCAACAGCATCGTGGGCAAGGGCACAACCTTCACGGTGAGTTTGCCATTGCGTTGATCATCGAGTCAGCGCCAGCACAGGCGCAGGCGCGGAGCGGGCGTTGTTTCGGCAGCGTATGTTATACTTTGTTTATCGAATTGAGATGTGATGTTATCGCGCCGATCATCAGGATTCCCACATAAAACATGACACAGTCACGACCAACCCGCCCAGGCTATAAACCCAAGTCCATTGTGCTGAAAAACGGTCCGGGACGCGTCTATCGAACCTACGAAGATTGGCTGGTTGCGCAGGAACAGGATAAACGAACGCCAGAACAACGTGGTATCAAAGTCGGCGGGCTGGTCATGTGGCGACATCGCAACAACAGCATCATTACCACTGATCGCGCCATGGTATTGGCCATTACCGGAAGTACGGTGACTATTCAGGTGAATGACATGGTTGTGCGAACATGCGATGTCGATGTCCGTGAAATCGTCAGCAGTGATGATTCGCGCTCACGCGACGCCGACCGGCGCTTGTTCGCTGACGATGGATCAGAACCCCCTGCGGCCTGAGTACCGGCGCACGCTGATTATTGTCCTCGGGCATTTTGACCACACCCCGCATTTGACTGCCACGGGTCGTGAACGTCTCGACGCGGCCATCGCCTTGTTGAGCGCACACGCCGGGCTGAGACACTCTCTGGCCGTCACAGGTTGTGCCGCAGGCGTCCCCCGTACTGATGAAGTGATCGCCTATCTGCGTGCGCAGCATGCCGCTGACACCACGGAGGCAATCGAGTTGGTCGACAGCCATAACACCGCTGAAGACGCGTTTCTCTGCGAGCCACTGGTCAGTCGCTACTCACCAGGGCGGTTGATGGTGGTGACGTCAGATTATCACGTGGCGCGGGCGCGTTATATCTTTGAGCAGGTGTTCGCCCATCTTGCGGTTGAAATGTGCCCGGCTGCGCATTGGGCCGCGCAGGATGAACTGCGTGCTTTACTGGCGCATGAAGAACGGGCACTGGAAGCCTTGAGAACGCACGGACTGTATCGGACGTAGCCGGTCTTCCCATGGCGCACGAGAATTGGCCGGCTTCTTGATGCTATGGATTGGCCGGCGGCAACGGCGTACTAATGGAGGGCGCTACGACGGTGCGATTGCGGCCAGAGTCCTTTGCATCGAGCAAGGCCTTGGCGGCAACAACAAGCAGCTGATCGACATCCTTCGCGTGCAAAGGAAAAGTGACCAGTGCCAGCGACACTGTAACGTATTTTGTGTTGCTACCGAGGTTGATGGGCTGTGAACCAATGTTGTTGCGCCAGCGTTCAGCCAGGATGAGCGCGCCTGTCATGGGCGTATTGGGCAGCACGGCAGCAAACTCATCACCTCCGATACGGCAGATGGCATCGCTCAGGCGGATATTGCGCCGCAGGAAATCGCCAATCTGGCGCAAGACAATATCACCGCCCTCCTGGCCGTATTCGTCATTGATTTCATTAAAGTGGTCTATATCCATCAAGATCAGACTGACTGGTTGTGCCTCACGTTGCGCCTGCGCTAAGGTGCGCGTGAGTAATCCATTCAGGTATTGCCGGTTATACAGGCCGGTCAACTCATCGTGGATCGACTCCTCGCGCAAGCGTTCCTGCAGGCCGTGGATTTCGGCGAGGTGTTCCTGGCTTTCGGTGACGTCATGTAATATGACCAATCGGCCCAGAGGTCGACCATCGCTGGACTTGATGGGCGTAATGAGGATGTGCATGAAGCGGCGGGGCGCTCCTCGCTGCATGATGGCGTCAGGGTCAGGCAGACCAACCACATCGCCCTGGTTGGTCGTCACGTCTGACCAACGCGCAAGGGCTCGATGTACCGGCTGACCAATGATCTCCTTCGTGATTGGTGCAAGCAGTTTCTGCGCCACCACATTGATGTCGATAATGCGATCCTGAGTGTCGAGCGCCACCATACCATCTGCGATGGTGTCGATAAACTGATCGCGTGCAATCTGGCTGACATCCATTCCCGGGCGATTGAAAAGTCGCTGCACCATTCCTCCTCCCAATATCACCACCCTATCACCGAGGGGCAACTTGGGCATCTGCCTGAACGCGAGTATTCTGGCAGTCTATGTCTTCGTTGAGTCTTTGTCAACAGAGGTATTTTATCGGCGTGTGGCCGTCTGCGCAAGTCGACAATATGCGTAATTGAGATGCAAAGGCCATGAAAAACCGTAGGGATAGCGGCCATGCGTCCACTCCCGGCTACGAGGGCGGACGCATGGCGAAAACGCGCTATAAAGATCAGGCAGTGATTACGGTGAACGACAGCGGTGGTAATGACAACGTCACTTTGTTGTTGTTTACGGGCATACCCGGCAGGGTGACGGGCACGACGGTGTCAGGATGCTCAAAGCTGTTGGCGGCTTTGACGTCGCTATGCGCCATCTGATAAATGGTCTTGATTCTGGCGGGGGCGACGCTTTGCCACACGATGTCCGTCGTCAGCGCCTGATCCTGGCTGCGGTTAACGATGAAGATGGCGCTCTCTCCGGTGGCGGGATCGTAGCTGGCGGAGGTATCGATCAAGGGCATTTCGCCATACTTGGCCGTTTCCGTCTTGGGCGACTGCGTCAGCACGTCTAGTGACTGGCCTGTGGCGTAGCGGCTGAAGTACATGAACGGGAAGAAGATCGACTGGCGCAGCATGCTGTTGGATGTGGTCAGAATCGGGCCGATCACATTGACGATCTGCGCAAGGCACGCGATCTTGAGGATGTCGGCTTTGCGCAGGAAGACGTTCATCCACTGCGCCACAACCAAGGCATCTTCGTGGTTATACACTTCTTCGATCAGGTGCGGGGCTTCGGTCCAGTTGCCCTGCATGTTGCCGTTCTTGTACCACACGTTCCACTCGTCCCACGACAGTGTGACTTCGTGCTTTGAGCGCAGTTTGGCCTTGACGTAGCGCAACGTGCCGGCGAGCGTATCGATCTGGCTTTCAAACTGGGCAGAAGAGGCCAGGAAACTGCTCGTATCGTTGTCGGCATTCTGGGCGTAGTAGTGCAGTGACAGGTAGTCCACCATGTCCCAGCAGTGTTCGAGCACAGAGCGATCCCAATCGGGGTAAGTGGGCATGTGGGTGCTGGATGAACCGCATAGCGCCAGCTTGATGCGAGGATCATGCCAGCGCATCATCTTGGCTGCTTCGCGCGCCTTGAGGCCATATTCGTGCGCCTCCAGGTGCCCTATCTGCCACGGGCCATCCATCTCGTTGCCCAGGCACCAGTATTCCACGCCATAGGGGTCTTTGTAGCCGTGTGACACGCGCAGGTCGGCGAACTTGGAGCCTGCAGGCGCGTTGACGTATTCAACCAGGCTGGCGGCTTCGGAAATGCTGCCCGTGCCAAGGTTGACGCCTAGCATGGGCTTGGCGTTGATCATCCTGCAGAATTGCATGAACTCATTGGTGCCGAACTGGTTGGTTTCAATCGATTGCCAGGCCAGTTCCTTGCGGCGCGGGCGCTGGCTTTTCGGGCCGACGCCGTCCAGCCAGTTGTAGCCGCTCAGGAAGTTGCCGCCAGGATAGCGAATCATGCGGAAATTCAGTTCGCGCATAGCGGCCATGACATCGGTGCGAAAACCATTTTCATCTGCAAGAGGTGAATCTGGTTCGTAGATGCCCTGGTAGATACAACGACCCATGTGTTCGGCGAAGCCGCTGAAAACCAGCGGAGAGATATCACTGATGATGCGATTGGTATCAATAAAGATGCGTGCAGTTGTGTTTGACATTGTCTATTTCCGTATCATGAACTGTGTCTCTGCTGGACTCATTGCAGTAAGTCGATGGTTCAGCAAGGGGTGACCCACGTGGGTCATCCTCTACGTCGTTCTCATTTCAGGGGCATCAAGTGAACTGGCCAGCGCCTGTCGCCATAGGACGGTGCGGTTGCGGCCGGAATTTTTAGCCGTGTTCAGTGCTTGATCGGCAATGGCCAACAACTCATCCAGGCTGCCATCAAAATTGGGATATCCTGCCACACCCAGTGAAATAGTGAATGGAATTCTGGAGCCGTTGAGGACGATGCCCATATTTTCGGCGCTGGTGCGCCAGCGTTCGGCGCAGCTAAAGGCGTCTTCGAGCGATGTGTTGGGCAGCAGCAAGGTGAACTTGTCGTCTTTATACCGGCAAATCACATCGCCGCCGCGGGTGCTGCGCAGCAACAGGTTGGCCACTTGGCACAACACGAGATCGCCAGCATCGCGCCCATGAGTCTGGTTGACGTCCGTAAATCGGTCGATATCCAGCATGACCAGGCTGAACGGCAAGTGATCGCGGCGCGCCTGAGCCAATCCTTGCGCGAGCGCCTCGCCGAGGTAGTGCTGATTGTATAAACCGGTCAGTTCGTCATGTATCGCTTCGGCGCGTAAGCGGTCCTGTAGTATTTGTATCTCTGCCATTTGTTGTTGAATTAAGGTGACATCGCGCAGAATAAACATTCGCCCGATGACGCTTTTGAATTGATCGAGTAGCGGCGTTACGTGGATATCGACGTGCCGGTTGGCCATGGACATTCTGTTGCCGGCGGTATCATCAGGGATAGTGATGACGCCGCCCTGCCCATGCTCTATCTCCTGCCAGACGGGGAAGACCTTCCGGGCAGACTGTCCGATGAGCGTCCCGCCGACTGACTTGAGCAGCAAGTGTGCTGACGCATTAATGTCCAGCACGTTATCTTCGGTATCAAGCACCACCACACCATCTGCCATGCTATCGATTAGTTGCTCGCGCGCGAAGGGCACCAGGTTGAACATGTGCTGACGCCAGATAGCGTAGGCGATCAAGATGCCGCTGATGCCATAGCCCAACAGGCTCCACTCGAATCCGGGCAACGGGTTATTAACCAATTCCCACCCGCTCCCGATGACCGGGGGAATGGCAGCCGAGATGATGATGAGGACCTGCGATCTGAAGAAAGGCGGGTAGTGCTGCATGGTGCGTATGAGCAGGTAGATGGCCGACCCTATGCACAGATAGGTGTACACACGCAGCGCCAGACTCCAGATGCCGCGCTCCGGCTGGAAGGTCGGCGCCACAGCGGGTTGTGTCAGGTTCAGGAAAACAAGATGGTGCAGCGGATTCGTCCACACCAGGATGATGGTGACGACGGGAAGAATGGCCAGCAGCATGGTGAAGCGGCGCCCGATGAGCTGATTCATCTTGGTATATTCCAACCCGAAGAGCAGGTAGAGCGGCCCTGCCACGGCAAATCCGAAATAAGCCATTTGGTACCAGAAGGTTGTTGTTTCGGGTGTTGTGGATGCGTAAAGAAGGATGTAGGAGAAGGATGACTCCGCCATCGCGGCAAATAACCACATCAGACAGCGCGCGCCGGCTGTGGCACGGCGGCGCCATGCGAAGTAGACAATGATCAGTTCAATGACTGTGATCACAGCCATGACCGCGCTATAGGGCGTGAATTCATACGAGGTTAATTGCATTAAGTGACGCTCTTTGTACTGCAACCTGAGCAATATGGACGATGCCAAGTCTATGGCCGCGCCAATAGAATGTCAACGGATGTGTTGAAATATAACGCAAGTTCGATATATTTTACAGGGTTATATCTCTACACGATCGGCCCAAAAATGAGCCCAAGTGCAAACGTGATCAAAGCCTCGCCCAGACCGACTATGGTCATCTCGGCGCCGCTGCGCCACGGGCTTAATCCTGTGACAACTGTCTTGGCAGCGCCGATCAGAAAATGCGCCAGGGTGCTGATGATGAACGACGTCAGGATCGCGGGCAAGCCGCTGGCGAAGAAGAACGGGATGATGGGGATGAATGCGCCAAACGCTGTTGACAGGGTAGCCGTCAGCGCAGCCGACCACGGGTTGGGGTAGTTTTCACCGGACAGGCCCAGTTCCTCACTGATGAGTGTCTTGATCGCGTTTTCGGGCGTGGCGACCAGGCGCTCAGCCAGCAACTTCGCCTCATCTTCCGGCACGCCCTTTAACTGGTAAAACAGCGCCAGCTCTTCTTTCTCTTCATCGGGATGGATTTCCATCTCTCGGCGCTCACGCCTGATCTCGGCTTCCTGCACTTCGCGTTCGGCCTTGGTAGCCAGATAGGCGCCCGATCCCATGGATAATGCTGACGCAAGCATGCCGGCCAGCCCGGCCACCAGCACGGCCGACCCGCCGGCTGTTGCGCCCGATACGCCTGAAACGATGCCAAACACAGAGCCCAAACCGTCATTGGCGCCATAGATAGCCTGGCCGATCCAGCCACCGCCGCGCTTGTGCCAGCTTTCGCGATGCAGGATCGTATCCAGCATCACTTGCGGGCTGACAGCGCTGCTGCCGGGGCTTTCCGTGGCCAGGTGTGCAAATCCGCTGTGTACCTGTTCTTCGTGCTGCACGGTTTTGATGGCGGTGTGGTCTGCGGGGGTGGGCGCCAAGGCAGCCAGTTTTTCATAGAGCGCTGCCCCTTCGTCTTCGGTGGATTCGATGCGCTTGAGCGCGTTATCGGTGCCGCTCTGCACCAGCACCCAGTTCCAGACGCGCTCGCGGAAGGTAATCACATCCGGAGGGGTTGAGGAGCCTAATTCGGCCAACCGTTGCGCCCAGCGCTGACTGTGATGGACTTCTGACTCGGCCAGTTTCAAGAGCACGCGGCGGCGCGCTTCACTCGTTTCTCGCTGTGCCAGCGCCTTGTAAATGCGTGCGCTGGCTTGTTCTAACAGCCAGGCGCGTTGTAATCCCTTGGTAAACTCTGGTTTAATCTCACTCATACCGCTATCGCCAACTACTCTATTGCCTGAAGGATTATCGCATGTGAGGTGTGCGACATCCGGAGCATTGCCAGTTGGGTAGCACCTCGCTATTCTATTTCCAAAATCGCATCTGGATGCACGCGCGAATGAAAAGCTGAATCAGGTCTATGATATTCATATGGGTGCATCATTCGGCCCTGGTCGGATCTTCAGGAGATTCTTGACTGACCAAGCCGAATGTGCAAAGGAAGTGCCGCGATGGGTACTCTACACAATATCTTTGTCAGGAAGCCGACGTCTGAGCCAATTGATGAGTTCATAAAAAAGTCGACGCACGAGGCGCCGGATGCCTGTGACCATGTGGTTGCACTTGGCGCAGCCATAGTGGATCAGTTATTGCCGTTACTGGCTGACGACAAGCGACGCCCTTTTGCGGTGCGCTGCAATGCGATTCGGGCGTTGGCAAAAATACGAGATGCGCGCGCCGTGGCGCCGATCATCGCCTTGTTGAAGGATTCGGACAACATGATCCGTGTTGAGGCATCCCAGGCGCTGGGCCTGTTCAAGGATGCGCGCGCGGTGATGCCGCTGGTTGACGTGCTGGGAAAAGGTTTTGCGCTGTCTTCGGCGGCTGCACGGGCGTTGGGTCGGATTGGCGACGCGCGCGCCGTTGAGCCGTTGATCGTGCTGCTGGGCGATTGTTACGAGTGTGGGCGCGAAGCTGCGGCTGAGGCGCTTGGATTGCTGCGCGATCAGCGCGCCGTGCCGCCTTTGTTGCAGGCGTTGCATGACCAGGATCATGCCATGCGCAGGCTGGCAGCTGACGCACTGGAACGCATTGGCTGGCAACCGGCTGATGCAGAAATGAAGGCCACGTATTTGGTGGCTAAACAGAGATGGGCGAGTTGCGTGCAGATGGGTCGTGATGCGGTGCCGCAATTGATCGTGGCTTTGCGCAGCACCGATTTCGAGACGACATGGAATGCGGGCAACGCGCTGGTGGCGATTGGCGAGCCTGCCGTGAATGATCTGCGCGCCTGCCTGAGTGATGGCAACGCCGATTTTCGCGCCGATGTCACACGAATTCTGGGTCAGATTGGCGTCGTGCCCATAAGCACTTAGCCAAGGCGATCCCGTTCCGCGCCACTTTGCGTTTCAATTCGCCGCACGAAATCACGCTGGCGGTTGAACGGGTTAGTTTTGCGGGATGTCTATGTTGCGCACAGCGTCGGGAGTATGCACGTTGAGATCGCCGACCAGATCGCCAGATTGGATGAACAGCACCCGTTCAGCAATGTTGGTAGCGCGGTCGGCGATGCGTTCCAGGCAATGACCAGCGTGGATCAGCCATGTGCCGCATTCGATTTGCGCCAGGTCATTGACCATGTCGCCCGTCACTTTGCTGACGAGGTCGTTATACATGGCATCGATTTTGTCGTCATCTGCGATGACGACGCGCGCGGCAGGAACATCGACATTGATGAACGCGTTGACCGCGCGGCTCAACATGTCGGCGGCATAGGCCTGCATGTCGTTCAGGTTGTAGACCCCGACTTGCGAGTTGGCGCGGCTCAATCGGCGCGCGGCCTTGGCGATGCCTTTGGCATAGTCGCCGCAACGTTCAAGCTCTACCGCGACGAACGTGGTGGCAACCAGCCGGCGCAGGTCAGACGCGACGGGCTGTTGCGTTGCCATGCAGATGAGGCATTCGTTTTCGATGTCGTAGCGCAACTGGTCGGTTGATTTGTCGCTGCGCTTGACCTCGCGCGCCTCAGAAAAATCACGATTGACCAGCGCCGTAATGGCGCGCGCCGAGGATAGGTTTACCTGTTCGCCCAGGGAGCGGATGTTGTCGCTGATTCGAGTCAATTCGCTGTTGAATATTGATCGCATTTTACTATCCTTGATCCTATTGCGTGTTGATTATACGTGTCTTAAGCGACACTAAGCCTTGGCTTTTTCTTCCGGCGGCTTTATGGTTTTGAAGCTGCGATATAGCAGCAGGTCATAGATGATTTTGATGGTGCCCGCCAGAATAAACGGCAGGCTGAGCAGACCGGCGTTGCCCATGAGTTGGCCGGCCAGTGTCGGGGCAATCGATGCGCCCAGCGTGCGCGCTATGCCTGTGACACCGGCGGCGGCTGAGCGCTCATCGGGTTCCACAACGGCCATGGTGTAGCTTTGGCGTGTGGGTACGTCCATCTGCGAGATACTGAAACGCAGCAACAGCACGATGATCGCCAGCGGCAGCGTGGGCATCAGGGGCACCAGGATGAGCAGGATGTTGGAGGGCACATGGGTGAACACCATCGTGTTGATCAGGCCGATTTTGCTCGCGATCTTCACGGCTGAGAGCGCGCTGATGCCGGCCAGGATGTTGGCGCCGAAGAAGATAGCGCCCAGCACGGCCGGTTCCACGCCATAGCGCTTGTTGAACCAGTACGCCACGAAGCTTTGCAGCACCAGCGCGCCGCCAAAGGCATCCAGCACAAACAACCCTGATAGTTTGATGACCACATTGCGCGAGCGGTGCAGCCCGAAGCCAAGCGGCGTAGAGGGCTTGATTTTTTCTTTGGGCACCTCGACATTGGCGGACAAGCGCATGAACATCAAACCGAGCGCAAGGCCAAGTAACGCGTAGCCGATCACGATGACGCGGTAACTGTTGAGGGGCGTCACACCGTTGCCCTGCAGAATCTGCGCCAGCCCGCCGCCGCATAGAGCGCCCAACGCGGTCGAAAATGAGCCGACCAGGTTGTACCAGGCGAAAATCTGGGTGCGCCGCTTGTCGGGCACGATTTGCGACAGCGCCGCCTGTTCGAGCGCGAGAAATGGCCCGACTTCGTTGCCGCTTGGGCTGATCACGCCAATCGTGCCGGCGATGACGAGGAAGATGAAGTCTTGCGTGAAGGCGAAAAAGAGGCCGGCGAAGAGCATCAAGGCCGCGCCGACGATCAACATGCGTTTGCGCCCGATGCGGTCGGCGTTTGTGGTGATCCACAACGAGATGACCGTGTCGCCGATGAGCGTGAGGGTGATGAGCAGCCCAATCTGCCACTCACTCAGGCCGAGTTGCGACAGGTACAGGGCAAGGATGACGGAAACAAAGCCATAGGCGAACAGGCGCGCCATGCGGGTGGCAAACAGCATGTAACTATCCGGCGTGAAGTCACGGATTTTGGAAACGTTCGTTGTCATGATGAGCGGTATCCTTCTTTTATGGCGTTGGGCGCCATTATGGCGTGCGCTCGGTCATTATAGCCACATGGGCTATATTCACACGCGGATTGAAGGTTACCGGGAGTTTGTGCGATTCTTACGACTCGTATGCCAGCGCCATAGAGCTCATGGATTCGGTGTTGACCCACGGCAGGATGCGCATGAGCTCGGGCATTGGTTGTATCGGGGTGATTGAGGCATAGCCCTGTGCGACTGCCCATGAGTCTGTGCCGATTTCAGGTTCCTCGGTACTGTTGGTCGCGATCACCTTGAGTTGGCCGGGCTGATCCATGTCCGGTACGAAGCGCACGCGATTCATGAAGGAGTACGCGCTGAAGGTCGTCAGATGCAATCCGCGCAACGCCATGGCCGGTCGGTTAGGCACGTTGACGTTGAACATGATCGGCTCGATCTCGTGCTGCGTGAGCGCCATCTTGACCGCTTCGTCCAGCGCCCATGCCGCGCCGCCCCAGTTGGGTGTGGCGCTCGAAGGCGCATCGAGTGATATGGCAATGGAGGGCACACCCATGATCTGCGCGGTGAGTGCGGCTCCGACGGTGCCGGAATAAAACACGTCACGCCCCATGTTGGAACCCCAGTTGATGCCACTCACCACCATATCGATGGCCATGTTGCCAAAGGCGCCGTTCAACCCGGCGTTGGCGCAAGTGGCCGGCGAAGCGTCGAGGCTGTAGGCAATTACATTTGCGGGATGCCCTTCGGGGTGGTGATACTCGCGAAAAGCGGGCTTTTGTCCGGGCGGGAACGAGGTGCCGTAGCCGCTGCAATTGGCGGAAGGCGCTACCATCAGTACCTTGCCATACTTTGAAAGAACACGTGCTGCAACCCAGATGCCGGGTGCGCTGACGCCGTCGTCATTAGTCAAAAGAAAATTCATTTAGTTGTCTATCCCCATTTACGCGAACCCATTTCGCGCACTTGTTTTAATTTTTGATGGGTTCACTATACATGGGGATTGTTAAGACTGTGTTATCGCAGGGTGAGAATATCCACACAGGATTTACAACATATGCTTCCATTTCTTGCCTTTGAAGCGCCGGTAAGTCTTGGGGAAGTGCGACAGGCAGGAGGCGGCATGGCTTTCGTAGCGCTGGGTAACAGTGGCGATGGCCTCGAGGGTGGCATGGGGCAGTGACTTCTGACCCGCGTTGCTGATGGCGCGCAACCGGTGCAGGGCGGTCTGGGCGTCCTGGAATGCCCCCAGCTTGTCCTGTAGTTCCGCTATGCCGACCAGCAATGCCTTCATCGGTTTGGGGCTAAGTGGCTTCATGAATTCGAGCCCATAGCGCAGGCGTTTGACCCGGATGCGACACTGGTGATAGTCGGGCGCGGGCGAATCGGGTTGTAACTTACTGCCCAGTTTCAGCGTTTTGCGGTAAAGCTTGGCGAGCAACTCCGGCATGGCTTCACGGGCAGGAGCGTCCGCACACCCCGGCCCGGCAGGTGGCTTGCGTAATAGATGGGCGAAGTCGGCCAGCAGTTTTTCGTAACGCTCGGAATCGAGCATGGCCAGCAGCCTACCCTGCTCATCAGCGCGCGTGGCAGTTAATACTGTTGCTACAGTGAAGCAGTCGCGGGCTGCGGCGCCGGCATCCGCAGGCGCGCCCCAGGCAGTGACTTGTTCGACCATCACATCCAGGTCGCGCACAGCGCCCAGTTCACCCGCTATCCATCCTAATTCCGCGCGAAGCAAACCGAGACGGTGGGGCAGCACATCGCGGAACAGGCTGAGTGCGGCGCGCAAGCGACGGATGGCGACGCGCATCAGGTGGATTTCCTCAGCCACCTCACCCAGGCGCGCGCCTGGTTCATGCGCCAGCATGGCTGCGTAATTGCGGCGCAACACCGACCAGGCTAAGTCGGCCATGGTGGCGTGCGCATCGATAGCGGTTTTGCCGAAGTCAGCGCCCTTGATCCGGCGCGGCTTCAACGCCCGAGACATCAGCCCGGCTTCGAACTTGCTGAGCTTGGCATCGCGGAGGTCGCATTCCTTGACAATCTGTTTGACGAACTCGCCTAATTCCGCGACATCCTGTGATTCGCCGGCCAGCTCGATCTCGATGCGTTGCAGCGCGACTGCATGGTCAGCGTTGCCGCCGGGGAAGGTGGTGTCGTCCAGGTCAACTTCACCCACGGTGCGATTTTTCAACGTCAGGGTGTAGGCGGTGCGGTGGGTGTGCGTCTCGAACAGCACCCGCAGCGGATGCTTGCCCGTGATTCTGCGCACCCGTGCGCCAACGTCGCCCGGCGCGTCCAGCACCAGCGCGCCATGAGCCATCGTGCTGTATTCTGCGTCGGCAGTGGCGAGCGCGATCGTTTCATTGATCTCGACTCGCTGGCGCAGGCCATCGACGGCGGCAGCGATGGATTTCATCGTCGCTTCGATGTGACCTGCGCTATAGCGCACCCGCAAGCCGTAGCCCGCGCGCCACATGCGCCAGTCCTTGGTGTCGAGATAGATATCTACCTGCCGGCGCTCGCCTTTGCGCTTCACCTTTAACAGGGCATCGGAGGGATAAGCCAACAGCCAGGCGGCAACCGTGTTGATATCGTCGGCATCAAACTGCCACTCGATTTCACGAAGTTTATTTGTCATTGTTGATGTTCTTTGACTACTATTGTAACTCTGACGCCTTATTGCGACACTCGTCGCGTAAGTGCTCAAGAGCGAGATCAAAAAACCTTTTGAGCGGATGAAGACAGCTACCCCGGTTTGTTAATGTGATTGCGAAAAACGTTAATCAGCGCTTTACATCGTCTTAAAGAAGGACTGGTAAAAAGGTGTCAATTTCCTTGACGTACAGCAGTCATTATCGGGAGTGTTAAGAAGTAAAAATGAACCGACAGCAACTTGATAAACAGATCGAATACCTTCGCCGCGAATTGACCATCATTACCCAGGAACTGTCCTATCTGGAAGGTCCTAAGGCGCAGGCGTTGCACATACGGCAGGCACGTCTGAGTGCAGAGCTGGAGCGCGTGCAGAATCAACGGCTTGACATGCCTTACACGATCCAGATTTATCCTGTTACTGTTACCCCCCGTATTTAGTGATACTTCACATCTTCAAATATTGCCGGATCAGGAGCGCCGCTGTCGCGCCTTCGCCTGTGGCAGAGGCCACCTGTTTGGTGCTGCCGGCGCGGACGTCGCCTGCCGCGAAGATGCCCGGCATGCTGGTTTCGAGGAACAATGGGTCGCGCAAGCTGAATCGCACAGGGCGATCGCCTACGCTTCTCTGATCGCCGGAGCGATTCTGATCGCCGAAGCGATTCTGATCGCCGAAGCGATTCTGATCGCCGATGTGCATCAAGTCGTGGCCGGTGACAATAAAGCCCCACTTGTCCACGGTGATCTGGTCGCGGTCGAGGCAGGCGGTGTTGGGCGTCTGGCCGACAAAGATGAACACGCCCGCGGGTTGTATCTCGCTAAGTGCGCCGTTCGCGCCTTCCCGCACGGTCACCGAGGTGAGTTTGCCGTTGGCGCCGTTGAATTGTTCCACAGCGGTATGAAAGCGCACATCGATTTTGGGATGGTTGAGCACCTTGTCCTGGATAATCTGGCTGGCCTTAAGGCTGTCGCCGCGCACCAGCAGCGTCACGTGATCGACATAGTTCACCAGCAACAGGCTTTCCTCGGTGGCGCTGTTGCCGCCGCCGACCACGGCCACGGATCTGCCCTTGTAATAGGGGCCATCACACGTCGCGCAGAAGTGCACGCCCGCGCCGATGTAGTTCTCCTCACCCGGCACGCCCAGGCGGCGATAACGACTGCCGGTGGCGATCAGCAACGCCTCGGCGCTGTACTCTGCGCCATCCGCAGTGCGCACGCAACGGTAATTGTCGCGGCTGCACAAGCTCTGAACGCTTTGCGCCTGCAACATTTCCACGCCGAAGCGCACAGCCTGGCGGCGCAGTTGATCGGATAGATCGGCGCCCGATATGCCTTCGGCGAAACCGGGCATGTTATCGAGCCATTGCGTGGTCGCCGCCTGGCCGCCAAAGGCGGCGCGTTCGATGATCAGCGTATCAATCCCCTCGCGCGCGGCATATAGGCCGGCGGTCAGCCCGGCCGGCCCGCCGCCGATGATGACAAGCGAGTAATGGCTGCGCGTGGCGGTCATCTTCAGCCCCAGTTTCGCGGCCAGCTCGGCATTCGTCGGCTCGATCAGAAACGAGTCATCTTCGAAAACGATCGTGGGGATGATGCGCTTGCCGTCATTTCTGGCGATGACGTACGCCTCGCCCGCCTTGTCTTCCTCGATGTCGACCCAGTGATAGGGAATCTGATGTTCGCCCAGAAATTGTTTACTGCGGCGGCAATCGGGGCACCAGTGCGCGCCATACAGGGTGATATGTGTCTGTCTCATAATGGTCTACTCTAACGCATCGGTGCGCGTCAAAGTGGCAGCCCGATCGTCAGGGCAACCACTTCTCGAGCATAGTCTGCAATTGCTTCAGACTGAGCGGCTTGCTGAGGTAGTCGTCCATACCCGCCTTGATGCACGCATCGGCATCACCCGATAGGGCATGCGCGGTTAAGGCCACAATGGGCGTATGGCTGGCTGTGGCGCTGGACTGTTCCCATGCACGAATGGCTTGCGTGGCGTTCAGGCCGTCCAGGAGCGGCATCTGAACATCCATGAATACAAGATCGTAATGCGCGCCGGATGTGACGGCATCCACGGCCTCTTGGCCGTTTTGCGCCAGTTTGGCCGTATAGCCCAGCTTGGCCAGCATGGCCAGCGCTACCCTCTGGTTTACCTCGTTATCCTCTGCAAGCAGAAGCGCGAAGCGCGGCTTCTGCAACGGAATGATCGCTTGCGGTGCTGGTTGTTGCAGGGTGTCATTCTCATCGTCGTCGCCCTTTTGGCGCGACAAGAGCAGGGTAAGCAGGCAACTGTAGATTTCAGACTGATGCAGGGGACAATCGAGGAAATGGGCATAACCTTCTCTGGTCAGCGCCGCGGAGCGATCGGATTGAAAGGCATCGGTGATCAGGATGAAACCGGGACGCGGCGTGCCGGATTCGCGCACCAGCACGAAGGGCGCCGTGATGGCATCGAGCCAGGGCAGGTTGTCGTTCACAAAAACGACATCGATCGGCTTTCCGGCTGCAGCCGACTGACTCAGCGCCGCAACGGCGTCAGCTGCGGTGTTGCAGCTGGTGCTTTGTGCGCCCCAGGCAGTCAGACAGGCGCGCAGGGTCGACTCTTGCGCCGCATCGCCAAGCACCAGTAACGCATGGAGATTGTGGAACGCGTCGGTGAGCATCGTGCCGGATGCAGGCGTGCGATCAACGCGTTCCAGCGGCAGTTCAAACCAGAACACCGACCCCGCACCCTCGGCGCTCTGCACGCCGATCTTGCCGCCCATGATTTCAACCAGGCGCTTGCAGATGGCCAGGCCCAGCCCGGTGCCGCCATATTTGCGGGTGATGGAACTATCGCCCTGCACAAAGGGTTTGAACAGGCGATTCTTCACCGTTTCTGACATACCGATGCCGCTATCGCGCACTTCAAAGCGGATCGTGGCCATCTTGCCGTGCGGCGATGCGTTTAACGCGCTGATGCGGATGTCGATCCTGCCTTGCGACGTAAACTTCACCGCGTTACCCAGCATGTTGATCATGATCTGCCTGATGCGCGCCAAGTCGCCATACAGGCGCTCAGGCGTTCCTTCCATGATCGCCCCGTTCATCAACAGCCCGCGCTGATTGACGCGCAGTTGCATCACGTCCATCACGGATTGCAGCAATTCGGCGGGTTTGAATAGCACCGGATCGAGTACGATGCGCCCGGCTTCGATCTTGGTGAAGTCGAGGATGTCGTTGATGATTCCCAGCAGCATTTCGCCTTCGGTGCGGATGATTCTCAGGTCATCGCGCTGCTCGTCGTCCAGCGTTGTCAAGCCTAACAGTTCCGACATGCCCAGAATGCCGTTCATGGGCGTGCGGATTTCGTGGCTCATCATGGCGAGGAAGTCCGACTTCATGCGGGCCGATTCGATGGCCTCATCGCGCGCGCGCGCCAGCGCCATTTCATACGCTTTGCGCTCACTGACATCGTTCTCGACCGAAATATACCGGGTGATACGCCCGTCATCATCTTTGATGGGCATCACTTCGAGATGCACCCAGAATTTGGCGCCGCTTTTGTGATAGTTAACGAATTCGCCCTTGAATCCCTTGCCCTGCTCCAACTGGTTACTCATATAGGTCGTCATGGCGGCGTCTGTTTCCGGCCCGCGCAGTAATGCGCCAGGCCGTTTTCCAAGAACCTCGGCCAGGGTGTAGCCTGTCATGGCGGTGAAACCGGCATTGACCCATTCCACCTGATGGTGCCCATCAGCGATGATGACCGCATTGGTGGTTTTACTCGCTACCAGAGACAGCAAGCGCGTTTCGGCCTCGCTGCGCGCCAGGGCTTCATCCAGACGCGCCCTCTGCACAGCGCGCCCCAGTTGGTTGCCGGCAGCCGTCAGGAATTCGCTGGTGAAGGGTGGCGGCGACTGTTCGCCGCGTTTGCCCAGCTCGATCAACCCCAGCACCTCATCATGCGTCTGGATCGTCATGCTGTACAGGTGCGTTATTCCCGCGGCGCGCAGGTGCGGAGGCGTCTGCCCGGCGGCAGGGTCCATGTCATCCAGTCTCTGTGAGGTGCTCTGGTTAAGGATGGTCAGGTTGGCAGCAAGCGGCGTGATGGCCTCGGCGTCGCTGTAGCCGGCTTGCGCGTACAGCCGCGTGCCGGCGCTATTAGCATCGATCAGCCAGATGGCGCCGGTATCGAATGGACCGAATTGCATGACATCAGCCAGCACTTGATTGAGCATGGTGCTCAGGCGGCTCTGCGTCTCCTTGGGGTCGTCGGCGCGCAGGATAGTCTGGCTGACGCGCTGCATCATTTCGAGCGCGCGGTAACGGGCCTTCCACTGCGTCACTTCGGACACATCTTCGATGGCTAACAGCAGCTTGATGTCCTCATCGGGCGTCGTCGGCATGATCGTGCTGAACATCACATACAGCAGCATCTGGCGGGTATCCCATTCGACGAAGGCGCTGGGAGATGCGCTGTCTGCAGTCAGTGCTCTGGCCAGGCTGCCGGGGAGGGCGACGGGCAGTATATCTGCCAGCCGCAGATCGGTGATCGTGCCGGGGTCAAGTCCGAAGAGGGTGGCAAATTCGGGATTGCACGACGCGACGCGGAAGTTCTCTGAGATCAACGCGCCTATTGTGACGCCTACCGGAGACGCATTGGGTTGTTCGCCGATTTTGTCTTCGAAGAACACCTTTGCCACGTCATTCATCGACAGCACGG
>CAIQQO010000301.1 GCA_903873965.1 uncultured bacterium | reverse complement strand
CGGTTCACTATGTGGCGACGACGGGCGTTAATGCGGTCGATTGCGCCGACAGTGGCGTGCCGTGCCGAACGATCGGGTATGCGATCGGACAATCTGGTAGCGGGCATACGATCATGATCGCGGCAGGCACCTATACCGAGAACCTGACAGCGACCGTGGCATTGAACTTTGTCGGCGCCGGGGCAGGCACGACGATCATCGATGGCAACGGTAACGGGCACGTCATCTCCATGACGACGGGATCGATTGTCAGCCTGACGTTGCAGCGTGGAAGAGCCACCCAGGGTGGCGGCCTGTACGCATCCGGGGCAGTCACTTTGAGTTATGCCAGATTGGAATCCAATTTCGCATGGAGCGTGGGTGCCGGTATCTACGCACTCGGCGCGCTCAACATAGATAACACGCGCATTCAAACCAACACGGAAAATGGTGATTACGGTGGTGGCATCTATGCGAACAGCAGTGTGACGATGATTCGAAGTGTGATCCAGGGGAACCGCCAGGGCGGGTTGTACCTCGTTGGAAAGGCGACGATCAGCGATACGGTGATTGCTGATAACTTTGGTTCAGTATGTGGCGGCGCCATACGAAGTAGCGATGAGCTTAACCTGATTGGCGTGACACTCCGATCCAACTATTCCACTGCTGGCGATGGCGGCGCCGTGTGCGCATATGGTCCATTAAGCATCGTTAGGAGTGCATTGCTGACCAATACCGTAACACAAGGCAACGGCGGCGCCATCTACGCTGCTTCAGCATTGACGGTGACGGACAGCTTGTTGCAAGGAAACTCCAGCGGCGACTGCGGTGGAGCGCTGATCGCGACAGGCAGCCGGGATGTGACCATTGTGAATACGCTGTTTGCGGACAATACATCAATTTACACCCCATTTTTCCTACCACCACTCTTTTCAGTATTGCCGAGATCACTGGAACCGGCAGGAGGCAACAAGATTTCTCAGGAAAACTCGATTGTGTGCCTGGATACGACAGGCACCACGAGAATACGCAACAGTACGATTGGTAACGCTTCGGCGCAAAATGCCTCTGCGGCGATCAAGGTCAGAACAGGCAGCCTGATCATAACGAACACGATACTACATAACTACGACACGAAGATCAGCGCCGTAGGAACTGTATCGTCGGACTATAACCTGTTCAGTGGCTACAATACCAATTCCATAACGCCGAATACCATCCCGACTGGGACACATTCGATCATTGCGACTAACCCGGGATTCGTCAATACTGATCAAGTCAACTACCATCTACAAGTGAGTAGTCCGGCCATTGACGGAGGGACGGATGTGGGTGTGATGACCGACCTGGATGGACAGGCGCGACCCCTTGGTTTTAGATTCGATATGGGCGCCTATGAAGCCAATATCGTCTACTACACGGCAACAGCAGAGCTGCACGGTAGCATCGTTCCATCTTCGACGTTTGCCGTGATGGTTGGCTCGGATCAAATCTTTACGATTACAGCGGACACAGGGTACCGCATTACGGGCGTGTACACGGACGGTGTGCTGGCAGGTACGATGGGTGCCTATACCTTCACCAACGTGACGGCGAACCATACGATCTCAGCGACGTTTGCGGAGAATGTGGTGGTCGACTTGGCGCTCAACAGCCCCACCTCGACGCAACATGCCGGTCAGGTCTTTACGCTGACGCTTGTGGCGAATTCAAGGACAGCATCTTTCGACACGGTGGATGCGTACATGACGTATGATCCGGCGGCGTTGCAGGTGGTGGACGCGGCGGGTAATCCGACGACCACGATCATGGCCAATAGTGCTTCGTTCGGCAGCGTGACCTATAACGCGGTCAACACAGCCACCGGCACGATCGACTTCTCGGCGACGAATTACACCCCAACACTCACTGGCAGCCTTGATGTGGCGTACCTGCACCTGCGCGCGCTCAACGGCGTAACGACAACGGCCGTGACGCTGGTGCGCCGCGGGGCGCGCCAGAGCGACGTGATGCTGGGTGGCGCGTATTACTCGGCCACACTCGGTAACGCAGCGATTACGGTGGTGTATGACCTGGCGCCGACAGCAGGCGCTGGCGGTGTGATCACACCAGGGACAGTGCAAGTGATGGCGTATGGCGCGTCACAGGTGTTTACCATCACGCCCGACAACGGGTATCGCATCGTTGATGTCGGTGTGGATGGCGTATTACAAGGTGCGATAGATGTCTATACCTTCACCAACGTGATGGCGAACCACACCATATCGGCCACCTTCCAGCCCGGCGCGCTGCGCGGGCGCGTAGCGCTGGAGAAGCGCGGCACAGCGGGCGACCCACGTTGGGTGACGCCGTTGTACCGCGTGAGTGCGCTGGGCGTGATCACGGGCGGCGTGCGCTTCTACGAGGCCGGCACGACGAATCTTGCCGCAGTGTACACGGCGACGACCGACGCCTACGGTTACTTTACGGTGACGCTGCAGGGCGCGCTGGTGGGTCAATATGACATCGTCGTGAAGGGCGCGAACACGCTGGGCAGCCTACGCCAGGCGGTCAATTTTCCGACCGTTAATGTGATCAATTTTGGCACCTTGCTGGTGGGCGACAGCGGTGGAAATGATGTGGTGAACGGCGCGGACGTGTCGTACATGGTGCCATCCTTCCTGCAATGCACAAACGACGCCACGTTCCGGCCGTATGGCGATACGAACGCGGACGGCTGCATCAATGGCGCGGACATCTCGGCGCTGATCCCGAACTTCCTGCTGCAAGGGCCGATTACCTATGGCGTTTCGCTGCGGCCAGTGGTAGACACAGTGGCTATCGTTGGCACAAGCCGCATTGCGCTGAGTGCGTTGCCCACATCGTTACAGGCGGGTGACGTGTTCACGCTGGCGATCATGGTCGATACCGGCGCATCCAACGCCGACACGCTGGACGCCTACCTTGACTTTGACGCGGCGCAACTGGAGGTCACAACCGCGCCGACGCTGAACACAGCCGTGTTTGGCAGCGCCACGTTGAACACGTTTGACAACGCCGCCGGGACGATCAACCTGTCGGCCTCGCGTTACACCGCGCCATGGATGCATGGCGAGGCTACCGTCGCGAAGGTGACCCTGCGAGCGAAACTGGCGACGGCATCACCCAACGTCCGACTGG
>CAIQQO010000300.1 GCA_903873965.1 uncultured bacterium | reverse complement strand
GGAGAGGAAAAAGCGTATGTGAGCCAAGCGGTTACGCTCAAGGGAAACAAGCCCATGGGAGTAATCGATGAGGAGCACAAACGTGACGGATATACGAGAAGTCGTACGCCATTTTCGAGCAGGGATAAGCATCCGTGGAACGGCGAAGGCGTTGGAGTTGGATCGGAAGACGGTACGCCGATACCACGGTCTCGCCAAGAATGAAGGCTGGCTAAGCGGGGAGATGCCGAGTGATGAATCCATCGCGCAGGTGATGAAGAAGCAGCACATCAGGCTGCCAAAACAAAACCGTCCGCGGATGGCTGAATACGACGCAGCCATACGAGATGGAATAGCGAAGGGGCTAACTGCCAAAGTGATCCACGATCGCTTGAAAGCAGATCCGAACTTTAAAGGGAGCTACGACGCGGTCTGGCGATATGTTCGAAAAGTGACAGGGGTGAGCAGCAACGATGTGGTGATGCATATCGAAACCGACCCGGGGGAAGAAGCGCAAGTGGACTTTGGGTATGCCGGTCAGATGTGGGATCGCGCGATGCAGCAACTGCGGCGGGTGTGGTTCTTCGTGATGACCTTGTCGTGGTCGCGGCATCAATTCGTGCGGTTCGTGTTCGATCAGAAAGTGGGGACCTGGCTGGACTGCCATCGTCGGGCCTTTGAAAGTTTTGGTGGAATACCGGGACGAATTGTGCCTGACAATTTGAAAGCAGCCATTGTCAAAGCCACCATGGATGATCCGCAAGTGCAGCGCGCCTACCGGGCATGCGCCGAGCACTATGGCTTCATGATTGCGCCGTGCAAACCACGCAAGCCCGAACACAAGGGTAAGGTGGAGCGGGGCGTGAAATATGTCAAAGGCAGCTTCCTGATTGGGCGCGCCTACCAGGATGAACAGCATGACATCCATCAAGCCAATGACGATGTGCACGAATGGGTGATTACGGTGGCCGGTCAACGCATTCACGGCACCACGCGCCAAAAGCCTTGGCAGCGATTCAACGAGGTGGAGCAAAGCAAGTTACGCCCACTTCCCGATCAACCCTATGAGACCGCGTGCTTCAAGCAGACGAAGCTGGGACGCGACAGCCACGTCGTCTTTGATCACGCGCACTACTCAGCACCGTATCGTTTACTGGGTGAGGAGCTACTTGTCCGCGCGACCGTCCGGACGGTCGAGATTTTTGCTGACCATGTGCTCGTGGCCACTCATTCGCGTGCCGACCAACCTGGCCAGTGGCTGACCAACAAAAATCATCTTCCCGAGCACAAAAACAAGGCATTGGCGAGTCTGTCCGCCACCCGGAGTGAGACGCTCAAACGGGTAGCGGCGATTGGGACCTACACCGAACAAGCCATCAGTATCCTGCTCGACGATACCGTGGTGGATCGTCGCCGCACGGTGGGACGACTCATCGGCTTAGCAGACCAGCACTCGCAAAAGTTGCTGGAACGCGCGTGCCGGGCAGCCATTGAGGCTGGTGATCCCTCTCCCAGCATGATCCGCACCATGTTGAAATTGTGCGTGAGTGGTACGCTGGATGACATCCCATCCCTGGCCGTGCCCAACGATAAACCGCTGCCTCGCTTTGCACGTCCCGCCGCAGAGTTGGTCCCGTGTATGCCCATGCCCACAGTGGTGACGATGGTGACAGCGAGTTCGGCTCTTCTTGTGGCAGGAGGCATGTGAGATGGCAGAGATATTACTTCACACTCAGTTGCGTCGCCTGCGCCTGTCGGGCATGTTGGAGACAGTGGAGGTGCGCTTGCGCCAGGCCGGTGACGAGCGCTGGGGCTACTCCGATTTCCTGGAACGCCTGCTCAATGATGAAAGTGATGCGCGGGATCAACAGCAACTCGCTAAGCGTCTGCAACGAGCCAATCTTCATCCCGACAAAACCATTGAACACTTCGACTTTTCATTCAACCCGCAAATTAACCGCGGCCTCATTCTTGAACTGTCCACCTGTCAGTTTGTCGCCAGGCATGCCCCCGTTCTCATCGTAGGCCCGACCGGAACTGGAAACCCCCAGCCAGGACACTACCCCGATTGGCATATCTGGATGCCAAAGTAAACAAGTCAGGATAATTGATCCCAGTCACGCTCTGTATGGCAGGACGTACAAACTTCTTGGGATCACCCAATTTCGCAATCTTGTGCCCTCGTGTGTGATTGAACTGACCAGCGGAATCAATCGCACTGTGCCAGTGGCGGTCACAGATATGGCTGATGAGATTACATCGGCGAAACAGCACACCACTTCTTCGCCACTAAGTCTTGAGTCAATCAGTCAGATCATAAACAAGTGGCATCAGCTCAGCGAACGTGCATCACAGGCTGATAGTCTCGCAGTGGAGGTATCCACTGATGGAGACAAACGCGAGTCCGGAAAATCGCCCAATCCAGCTGAGCGAAGAGAAAGGCGCAAACAGCCAGGGAATAGCCAGCGCAAAGGTCTGGCAAAGATTGACACCCAACCAGCAACAGAGAACGGTTCAAACGCTGGCAAGTCTGTGTTACCAGATCAGCCGGGGAAACCCAGGAGCAACGGAGGCCGCCGATGAAAGCGCCTGACACAACTACACACCCAAAGGTAATGTCGACGCATTTACAGCGTCTGGCATACGTTTATGTGCGCCAATCATCGATGAAACAGGTGGAGCACAATCGCGAGAGCCAGCGCAACCAGTATCGGCTGGTGGAGCGTGCGCAAAGTCTGGGATGGTCCGCAAATCGAACTCGCGTGATCGACAGCGATCTGGGCCAATCAGGACAAAGCAGCGAACACCGCAATGGATTCAATGATTTACTGGCAGAAGTTACATTGGGGCATGTCGGGATTATTCTGAGTTACGAAGTCTCGCGTCTGGCACGCAACAATAGCGATTGGTATCGACTGCTTGACCTCGCTGCCGTTTTTGGCACACTCATTGCCGATGTGGATGGCGTGTATGATCCGCGTGGCTACAACGACAGACTTTTACTTGGATTGAAGGGGGCGATGAGCGAAGCCGAACTTCATATCATGCGTTCCAGAATGGACGCCGGTCGCCTCAGTCAGGTGCACCGCGGTGAACTCATCCAGAATCTACCTACTGGGCTGGTGCGTCTGGAAAACGGGCAAGTCGTCAAGGACCCCGACATTCAGATCCAGGAAGTCCTGAATATGGTTTTTGCCCGGTTCGCAGAGCTTGGGAGTTGCGGCAAAGTCATGCGCTACTTTCGTGATCACAACATTCTCTTGCCGCGTCGCCAGGTAGCAGGACTGTTTGCGGGCGAACTGCAGTGGAAGCCAGCCCTGAACTCAGCATTGCTCGAGATTCTGAAGAATCCAGCCTATGCCGGCGCATTTGCGTATGGGCGAAAGCAGGGTGATCTGTCCAAAATGAAACCGGGTCGACGAGCCATGGGCCGTGTCCGATTCCCAATGGATGACTGGATCCATTTACAACAGAATGTATATCCAGCCTACATTAGCTGGGAGCAGTACATGCTGAACCAGGAGCGTCTACGCCAAAATGGTGTACGCTACAGAGAACACGCCATGAAAGCGCAAGGAACACCACGCGAAGGGGCAGCATTACTGCAGGGAATTGCCATCTGCGGCATGTGTGGTCATCACATGCATGTGGTGTACAAGCCCACCACCAGATACAACTGTGACGCGCTGGCTCGACACATGGGCGGCAAAAACTGCATCAGCGTCGACGGTGTCTCTGTGGACGAAGTGGTCACGCAGGCATTCTTTGCAGCCATACAACCGGCCCAGCTCAATGTGCTCCAGGAGGTGCTACAGCGACAGCACGAGGAGCAAGCGCAGCTTGAACGACACTGGCAACAGAAGCTGTCGCGTGCCCAATATGAAGCGCGGCTGGCCGATCGGCAATACAACGCGGTTGATCCTGACAATCGCCTGGTGGCCAGCACGCTTGAGCGGCAATGGGAAGACAAGCTCCAGAAATTGCGTGAGGTTGAGGAAGAACACGAACGATTTCTACACGCTTCAGCACTTCCGGAATTGACCCCTGAAATGCGCCAGCAGTTTGAGCAAATTTCC
>CAIQQO010000299.1 GCA_903873965.1 uncultured bacterium | reverse complement strand
TCGACGCTGCCCTGCACCCATGTGTCGCGCCCGGCGCTGCTGTTGTCGATCTTGTCGGCCGTGATGGACACTCCTTGCTCGGTTTCCACCCCGATGCTGAACTGGTCATAGGCTGCGGTTTCGGTCGATGTCAGATAGCGCCAATAAGTCAGTGTGGCGCTGACCACGCCTGGCGGCATCTGGATGGTCTGGATAAATTCGTTCCACACGCTGTTAAGCGCCGGCGATCCCACATGCCCGCTTTGCGCGCCCGTATGCGCGCGAGCCGTGTCGATCAGGGTATCCGTATAGACGGCGGTTACCGTGTTGACGATGCTTGCCCACGGTCCCCCTGGCAAGGGTTCTTCGAAGCTGCCATTGCGGACTAAATCCGTGCAGGTCAAGGTTGTTTCTGTTGACAAGCTGATGCCCAATATGCGCATCGTGTAGCTGAGCACCGGATTGGTGTCGAGATGAGCCTTGATGAAGGGGGATGGCGCTACATAGCCCGCATCAGGGTAGGGATAGTTGTCGGGGTGAACGAGATAAGTGTATCCGCGCCCCGGATACCCTCCGGGCCAGGTGCAGCGGGGATAGTAATAGCCATAGGCGTTGGTGTCGGTGATGTAGATGTTGGAACCATCCGCGAACCAGCGCATCTCGAAATGCAAGTTTGAGTCCCATAGGGGGTGCTGATCCGGTGTGCGCCCCCAGTAGGCCTGTGTCAACACCGTCCCAATCTGCTGTCCGCGCTGCACCAGGTCGCCCTCGACAACGCTGACGTTGGTCACATGCCCATACATCGAATAGATATCGCGCCCGTCGGGCAGGCGATGGCGGAGCAGGACTACGTTGCCGGGATAGTTGATGCTTGGGTCATGACGTTCCACTATGCCGTCGGCAACCGCGTGGACTGCGCTGTTGGCCGTGTCTGCGCCGTCAAGGCGATACCAGTCTTCGGCGGTATGCAGCAGGCGCGCCCAATCGACGTTGTAGCAGCGATACCCATACAAGTCCAGGTTGCGTTCGCCGTACCCAAGCCATTCCAGGTGGGTGTTGTCTGTCATCAGGCCAGCCGGGACTCCGAAGTTCACCCCGGCGGCGTTTTGCAGCGGGTAGGTGAACACTGTGGCGATGGCTGGATCAAGCGCAGACGCGCGCGTGGAGGCGGCCGCGCGGGGCGTTGGCGTTTGTGGCAACACGCGAAAAGACTGCACAATCCGATCGAAAATGGCTGTGCTTTCGGCCGATGGTTCTATGGGGCCGCCTTCGCCGCCGCCGTACAGGCTGATGCGATACATCACGCCTTTGCCGGGAATGAGTACCGTGAACTTGTCGCCCATGCCGATGATCGCATCGCGCTCTAGCTTGAGCGCCGTTCTACCCGCCACAGACAGGGATGCGGCATGGACACTGGCTCCCGACAGAGGCGACTGTTTGGCAACCCACTGCTGCGCCGACAGGTTAGCGGCGTTTTCGAGCGCCATCACCGTAATGCTCTGGTATGAGGCTATCGAACTGCCCTTTAACGTGATGTAGACCATGCGATAGCGCAACGAGGCGTCATCACTGGTGGTGAGGTTTGCGCTGTTCGGGTAGGTCAGTGAAAACGCTGCATCGGCGCTGACATAGGTTTGCCAGCCGGCACTCTGCGCCTCAGTGATGGTGAGTAGCAGCCCAAATGCCAGCAAGCCAAGCACGAGGCTCGCGCTAATGGGGAGCAACGGAGATGCTTTGCGGCCCCCCATTAGCGAAAACAGAGAACGTGTATGACCGATAGTTTCTTGGTGATCCAGTCTGTCTTGCGTCATGCTTACCAACCTTTTCGGATTTCACACTCATACTAGGGCTGATGTGTATTGCGCGCATCAGCCTTCAGGCTAAATGTGGCCTGACAAAAACACTAGTTTTTTGTCAGGCCATCCTAGTATTTATGATAGGTTGATCTACTCATCCAGCGACGCCAGCTTGGTTCTAAGGGCATACAGCACCGCCTGGGTGCGGTTCTCCACATCGAGTTTGCTGAGAATGTTGCCGGTGTGATAGTGCACCGTGGCCGGACTGACCTTCAATTCATCCGCAATCGCCTGGTTTGACCAGCCGCGCGCCAGCAGCTTCAGCACACCCACTTCACGATCGGTCAATCCATTGTCCGGCGGTTGCGCCGGCTGTGACGGTTTGTTGAATCCGATGACCAGCTTGCGCGCTACGGCGGGGTGCATCGGCGATTCGCCGCGATGTACGGCGCGAATCGCGGCCACCAGTTCCTGCGAGGGCGATTCCTTGAGCAGATACCCCATCACACCGGCCTGAATGGCGGCGATCACCTGGTCGTCATCGGAGAAACTGGTTAAGACCAGGATGTGGGACTGCGGCATTTCGCGCCGGATGATTTTGGTCGCGTCCAGACCGTTCATGACTGGCATTTGCAGGTCCATTAAAATGACATCGGGTTTCAACAGGCGCGCTTGCTGCACAGCTTGTTCACCGTTAGCGGCCTCGCCCACCAACAACAGGTCTGGTTTGTTGCTAATGACTGCGCTGAGTCCTTCCCGCACAATCGCATGGTCGTCTACTATTAACACGCGAATGGGTTCTGTCATGATGTTTGTACCTTTTTCGGGTGATTGGTGACGCCGCTGCCTGGATCAATGACATAGGCTGGAATCGTCACCTCAATTTTTGTCCCCTGTCCCGGCGCTGAGTGAATGGCCAATGTGCCGCCCAGGTCGCGCGCGCGCTCACGCATGTTAGCCAGGCCCAGCCCGGTGTGTTCGCTTAACGTCGCCATATCAAAACCTTTGCCGTTGTCTTCGATTTCACAATGCAGACCAGTGTCGTCCGCGTGAATCCGGATATGGACGTGCGAGGCCGACGAGTGTTTGAGCATATTGTTCAACGCTTCCTGAACGATCCAGTACACGGCCACCTCTGCTGGGGCCGATATCGCGGCGGGCAGCGACAAATCCAGGGAGGTTGCTATGCCAGAGCGTTGTTCCACCAATTCCAGACGCTGCCGCAGGGCGATTTGCAGTCCCTCTTGTTCGAGGATGGATGGGCGCAGTTCAAACACCTGCAGCCGCATCTGACGCAGCGCCTGACGCGCCGTGTCGTTCACGCGCTCAAGATAGGACTGCATGAGGCTGAGGTTGTTGGCTTGCGCCGCTTCCTGGCTGGCATCTGCGAACAGCATCACGCTGTAGATGAGCTGTGTGACCGAATCGTGCAGGTTGCGCCCAAGACGGGCGCGCTCCTCGAGTATGGCGACAGTTTGTTCGCGGCGCTGCAGCTCGGTCTGGATGTGTTTGAGTTCTGTCACGTCGTTGAAAACCACCAGCGCGGCCAGACGATTCTGATAGGTGATAGGCGTTTCAGAAATCACCACATTGATCACCTGGCCGTTCGATTTCACCAGACGTTCTTCCAGCCACGGAATATTTTCAAGGTTTTTTAGTTTGGCGACCACATGACGGGCTAGCTCTTGCTCGTCAGGGTGTATAAACTTCGTGACAGATATACCAATCGGGTCGGCGCCGTCATTCGGATCGAGCAGCAGGTTGCGCCCGGTGCGATTCATCACCAGAATAGGATAGTCTGCATCATCAAGCGCATAGACCGCAATTGGCATGGGGGCTTCTTCGAACAACTGACGATGAAGGGCTTCGCTGCGGCGCAGCGCCTGTTCCATGTGGGCGCGCTCTGTCATGTCGCGCATCACGATCATGTTGCCCTGGGTTTTACCGTTACTGTCCGTCAGATGAGAAAAACGCAGATCGAAATAGCGCGTGGTGCCGTCGCGTTGCAGCGCCAACTCGGCTCGCTTGACCACCGATTTATCAGCATCCAATGTGGTGGCGTAAATGTCAGGCGCCATTTTCTGCAGGTTTTGCCCCAGCGCTCTGTTTTTCGTTGCGCCCATCATGGCCTGCATGGCGGGATTCAAATCCACGATATGGTATTCGTTATCCAGCACCAGCATGCCATCCAGTGTCTTTTCGACGAGTGTTTCCTGCGCAATCGGTTTCAGCTCGAACAGCCGGTATGGAAAAATCGCCCACGCGAATGCAAGCGCGGTGACGGAGAGGCTTAGGGGTGTAACCGCCACCAGCGGCGTGGGGATAAGGTGTAATGAAATTAGAGAATTGAGCACGGCGGGTTCTATCACACCGATGAGCAGTGCGACAGCCTGGCGGCGATACAGGGCATACGAACGCGTCAGCGTGATCAGTATCCACAGCAGGGCAAAGCTGCTATACGCAGCCGTGACGATGCGCGGCACACTGTCCAGTTCGCCCGGATAAGTCCTGACGCCTGCTAACTGGCCGAGATCAACTGCTTCCAGGCTGGTCCACATCAGATGGTGCAGGCTGTTGGTATAGATTAACAAGAGGCATAGCAGCGTGAACAACCACAGGATTGCGAGCACCGCGGGTGTAAGCCAAGCTGACTTGCCTGTGTATTGCATGACAAACAACAACAGGATGAGGCCCATAGGAATGATGAGCGACGTTCTTACCGTATAGTAGAACTCGGTCAGGGCGCCCGCCTGGGTGACGAGTAGGATGTTGGACGCCAGATAGGCTACCAGCACCAGCAGGAAGGCTGCGAACGTGCGCGCCCCCACGACAGCCCGACGTCGCCATGAATAATATGCCAGCCCCGCCATGATGATCAGTAGCGCGATGCTGCCGTACACGTAAACAACGCCCCCGATGGCGGACAGTTCAGACATCTTGGCTCAAATGTGAAACGTGATGCGTGATATTTTTCAAGGGCGCATGGCATGTGATCGCATGGCTGCATCCGCGCCTGCGTGAAACGCGATGCTTCAAATGTGGTGCGTGATTGCGCGAATGCCAGTAGTCTTGAGCGATGCGTAGTTGATGGTAGAGCAGCATGTATTACAACCTTAAGCGTTGATGATACTGCAAAAACCTGCCAGGCGCAGCCGCGCCACCATCACGGGCGGGATTTCTTTGAAATTTACCCACGAAAATGGTCGACTGGGCTGCGCATCGCCGTCAAAACAAGGTTCCTCAATGCGGTCGAGCACGAAGCCTGCGCTGAAGCAGGCGTTGAGCAGCGCGCTGATCGGGCGGTGAAAGAAATAATGCGGCGCCGGTTGCCCGATAATGCCCAGCCCTTTGCGCGCGAATGGCGTCATGTACCCCGACACTTTCACCGCGTAGCGCGTGACCAGCTCGCCTTCGCGGTCATCTTCTTCGATGGACATGGTGGTCTTGACCGAGTTGAAGCAGGGGTGCGGGATGGAGAAAATAAAGCGCCCGTGTGGTTTGAGCAGCAGGGGCAGGCATGCCAGCAGCGGTTCGATATTCGGCATGTCCATCAGCGCCATGTTGCACGTTGCGACGTCGAAGCGCGCCGCGCCCAGCGCCAGCAGTTGATCGCGTTGGGTGGCATCAACAACCCGGTAATCGATGGGGTGGGTTGCGTTGGAAGGGTGCGCTCTGGCCCGTTCGATGAAAACTTCGCTGAAATCGCACGCCACGACGCGCGCGCCCAGGTCTGTCAGCCGCCGCGCGAAGTTGCCGTTGCCGCAGGCGATGTCGAGGATGTACTCGCCGCCCTTGAGGTCCAGCAGGCGTTCCTGGGCAGGGCTGATGAGCAGGCGTTGGAACTGGTTGCCTTCGCCCATGTAATCATCCCAGAATGCGGCATTCTGGTTCCAAATGTCATGAACTTCGGTTGAAAGACCCTGCCACTGTTCATCGCTCATTGTTGCTTTCCTTGCAGACCATCCATGGGTGTGAATCGACAAGAGGTATTCTACGTTCGTGGGCTGTATAGTGTCAACAACGCGAAGATGCAGTCAGTAGATTAAGCGGATGGCGCCAGAGACTAGCTCATGGCCTGACCTAGCAAAAATGTTAGGTCGAGACTATCCAAAGCGCGGTTGTGTAGGCACAAGGAGCGACATATACTCTCCGGACATAAGGAGATAAACCATGGTAAATCAGCAACTGAATGTGCGTCCAGGCAGGCAAGGCGTTGGCGTGGCGCTGCGCAGCAACTTGAGCGTCGGTAATGCGGCCTCAGACGACTGTTACATTACGCGAAACGCAGTGTCCTTTGAATGCTGGCTCAACGGTTGGCCTGATAAATATAGGCACCCTAAAACCGGCGCTGTTACTTATTGCTGCAATAACGAACATAACCTGAGGACATGTTTGTCTAAATCGGGCGAAGCGAACTGGTGGACGGACTTCGCCGGGTGCACCAGCGCGGAGCAGTGCCTGACTAACGCTCCAAAAGTCTGTTAACCCAT
>CAIQQO010000298.1 GCA_903873965.1 uncultured bacterium | reverse complement strand
TGGCGTTGGGCGGGCAGGCTGTACTGTAACAGTGCTAGTCAACACGGCTGTCGGGCTCATGGTCGGTGCAAAGCGTAGCACTTGCCCGGTAGCAGGTATAACGTCTATGGATGTTGAGGCCGGTGTAACCGAAGGTAGTGCTGCGTCATTACATGCGGCGATCAGGGTAGCTGTCAGAACGACAGAGCATAACTCTATTAGTCTTCGATGTGTCACGCTTGCAATTCTATCCACCTAGCATGAACCTTACATGACCGCGAAGTCGTGGAGACCACCGATCGGTATACGGAAGTAGGCCACGATTAACCTGGCGGAAAAAGCACACCACCGGGTTTACTTGGTAAACCCGGTGGTGTGTTCCCTCTACCGTCCCATTTCAGGAGTAACGATGTTGTCGTTAGCTTTAGCGCGAGTAAACCCGTACGTAATCAACCAACATGGTCTGCGGGAAGGTGGTCGTGGCATTCGGGCTGCCTGGCCAGGAGCCGCCGACGGCGATGTTCAGGATGATGTGGAAGGGCTTGTCGAAGACCCAGGTTGAACCGGCGGGCATGGCAGTCTTGTCAATCGTCTTGAACAGTGTGTTGTCGACGTAGAAGCGAACCTGTGTGGCTTCCCACTCAACCGCGTACACGTGATAATCATTCGCGAAGGAGACGTTGCCGGGAAGCGTGTAGGCTGTGCCCACTTTGGCGTCGCTGGTGGTGCCGGGCATGTGGATCGTGCTGACAACTGAAGTGTCCTTGTTCACGTGCTCCATGATGTCGATCTCGCCACAATTCGGCCAACCATTGGTGTAAATATCATCACCGAGCAACCAGAACGCCGGCCAGATTCCTTGACCATAGGGCACCTTGATGCGAGCTTCGAAGCGGCCATAGGTCTTTGAGAACTTGCCCTGCGTCTTGAGGCGAGCCGAAGTGTAGGCATTGCCGCTGTAGCTTTCTTTCTTCGCGATGATCGCCAGGCTGCCGTTCTGCTTCTGGGCGTTGGCTGTGCGGTTTGTGTAATATTGCAGTTCCGTGCCGTTGCCCCACTTGCCGCCTGTGTCTGCTACCCACTTGGCCGGATCTGCTGCTGAACCGTTTGTGCCGTTGAAGTCATCTGCCCAGACAAGATTCCATGTGCCCGCTGCCGCTGCTGTCTGTGTGCTGAACGCCGCTTGTGCAAATACCGATACAAAAAGGGCTGCTGCACTGAAAGCGAGCGTGAGTTTGGTTTTGTTAAACATCGTTATTTCCTTCCGCCTGCAGATCAATCTCTTTCGTTCCTGCCTGCGATCTGAGATTGATTATGCGGAATTATTACGATGTGAATATAAGCAGTATGGCTGAATTAGTGGATAATTGTTTACTATTTATATTGATTCTTTGTGTGATTGACTATGTACGCACTTTTGCTGATAGCGATTTCGCTTATTAAGTGCAGACACAACATGCGCCTTGGGGCTTGCGCCTTTGCTGTGTGTTCGATGGCGTGATCATCCTATGACTCGGTCAGGGCGTACATAGGCGATACAGCTTATTCATGGAAATGGGAGGACGGAGGCAAGAGGACAGAAGTCAGAGGCCAGATCAAGAGAGGGATGGAAGTTTTTTCGTCCAGTCTCCCCTTGCGAAGGCGCGCCTTCGCAAGGGTGGTTGTGTGAGCCGCCGCCGATGGGGTCGTCGGAGGTTATGGCTGGTTTGCCAGTGCTAGCCGCTGTTCGAGGAATTGGTACCACGTCTCCATCCCCAGCCCGGTGCGTGCGGAGACCTCAAAGATCAGCGCCTGGGGTGTCAGACGATGGATGTTGCTCCACGCTGTATCTCGGTCGAATCCGAGCACCTCGGCGATATCCATCTTGTTCAGAATGACAACGTCGGCTGTCTTGAACATCGTGGGGTATTTGAGCGGTTTGTCCTCGCCCTCGGTGGTTGAGAGCATCACGACGCGCAGGTCTTCGCCTAGGTCGTAACCCGATGGGCATACCAGGTTTCCCACGTTCTCGATGATGAGTACGTCGAGAGCATCAAGGTCGAGTTTGGCTGTTGCCTCGGCGACCATTTCAGCGTCGAGGTGGCACGTGTCTCCGGTGGTGATCTGGATGGCGGGAGCGCCGCTGCGCGCGATGCGTTTAGCATCGTTATCGGTTGCCAGGTCGCCCACGACCACGCCGCCACGCAGTCGCCCTTTCAGGTCGGTCAACGTGCGTTCGATGAATGCCGTTTTGCCCGACCCTGGTGATGACACGATATTCATCGTCAACAGGTTCTTCGACTTGAAAAGGGTCCGGTTGCTGCGTGCTAATAGATCATTCTTCGACAGCACCCCTTGATTGATCACAATTGTGCGCTGTTCCGCTTCCGCTCGCTTTGCGTGGTCTGTACTGTCCATTCTCCAATCTCCAATTTCACTTCTCTGATCTCTGACTTCTTCGATCACGACACTTCCAGAAACGCCAGGTCCAATTCCTTCCCGTGCAACAGGTCGACCGTGAGTGCCTTGCAGTTGGGGCACTCATAGAAGAAGTCCTTCGGCTCGAATTCGCTGGCGCAACTACTGCATCGACATAGCGCCGGGACGTATTCGATTTCGAGTGTCGCGCCCTCGGCCATGGTGCCCTGGCACACGATGGGGAAGGCGAATTCCAGTGAGTCCGGCACGACGCCGGCCAATGCGCCGATGCGCATGTTGATGCGATGGATCTGGGTCGCATTTTGCGCTTTTGCGCTTTCAATCGCGATCTCTATCGCGCTTTGCATAACAGATATTTCGTGCATACTTATACCTTGACGATCACAGGATTATCGGTCATCCGCATTAGAATCAAAGCAGCACATGAAAAACTTCGTTGCGATCGCGGGCAATATTGGAGCGGGCAAATCGAGCCTGGCCGGATTGCTCGCGCAGAAATTTGGATGGGAAGCGTTTTTTGAACCAGTCGAAGAGAATCCCTATCTCGCTGACTTCTATCACGACATGCCGCGTTGGGGATTTCACTCGCAGGTCTTCTTTCTGGCGCGCCGTCTGCGCCACTATCGCGGCATCATGGCGCGCCCCGGCTCAGTGATCCAGGATCGCAGCGTGTACGAGGATGCCGAGATTTTTGCCCGCAACCTGTATCGGCGCGGCGCCATGAGTGAGCGCGACTGGAATACCTACCATGACTTGTATGATGCCACAATCAACCTGCTTCCGCCGCCGAATCTGGTGGTGTATCTGCAAACCTCTGTGGACACCCTTGTCAAGCGCATCGCCATGCGCGGGCGCGCGTTGGAGCAGTCCATCAGCCCGGACTATCTGTGGCAGCTTAACACGCTGTATGAGGAATGGATTGCGGGGTTTACCCTGTGCCCGGTGCTGACGATTGCGACTGACGATCTGGACTTCGCGCACGACGCAGTGCAGCTCGATCAGATCGCGCGCCGCATCGATGAATGTCTCGCAAACTGCGAGGCGTGATCACGGCAGAGGTTTACCGAGCAGTTTTTGCAGGTCTTCCTCACGGCCATAGTGAACGGTGAAAGACTCTTTGTTCAGCGCAGCCAGTTCCCACTGTTCGTTGCTCATGCCCAGACATTCGAAGCGACAGTTCTCCACGCATTGTGCGCAGAACGTGCAACGGTCGAGGTGATAGCGCATCACGAAGTGTTTGTTGGCCTTGTCAACCGTGATCAGTTCAATTGCGTTGGACGGGCAGTCTTTCACGCACAACTGACAGCCAGTGCATTTCTCTGGGTTGTACATCAATTCGCCGCGCAACCGTGGCGGCGCCGACGTTTTCTTGAACGGATACATCTCGGTCACCGGTTTCTTAAATAGCGAGCGAAACATATCGCCAAACATGGACGCAAAGCGCAGTTTCATGTCAACACCCCTTTTAGCACAATCGTCACCAGCAGTTGTACCAGCACCAGCAGTGCGCCGACGCGCCACCACAAGCCCACCGTCTGATCGATGCGCAGCCGCGCGAACAAGGCTTGCAACCCGGCGACGGTAAGCAACAACACCAGCGTCTTCAACAGGAACGTCAGCGGGTTATCCAGTCCGCCGAGGTAGAAAGCCGCGATGAGCGTCAATCCGATGAGCAACTCGACGTTTTTACCCAGCCGGAACAGCGCCCAGCCTCGCCCACTGTACTCGGTCATCGCGCCGGCCACGATCTCGGTCTCAGCCTCGGGCGCGTCGAACGGCGGCAACTCCAGCTTGCCCATCAGCCCGATCATTGAAACGATGAAGCCTATCGGCTGCGTTAGGATCATCCAATGTGATCCGGCATAGGCATTGATCTCGCTGATCTGCCAGCTGCCGGCGACGATGGCTGGCCCCAGCAGCGTGAGCAGGAAGGGTGCTTCGTATGAGAACAACTGAGTCAGCGTGCGCGTGGCACCGATCAACGAGAAATGGTCGTTGGTGTTAGCTCCTGCTAGCCCGGTGCATAAGGTCAACATGCTGAGCAGGTAGATGGTGACGATCAGATCACCCGCGAAGCTGTGCGCCGGCGCCAGCCCGAAGAGCGGCACGTACAAGCCCGCAGTGAGTACCCCGGCCAGTGCGATGATGGGCAGGCTGTGGAACAACCATTGGTCCACGCCTTCGGGCAACACTTCTTCTTTAGCGAGCAGCTTGACGATGTCAGCAGCCGGCTGGAACCAGCGCGGCCCAATGCGGTTTTGCAGTTGTGCCACCAGCTTGCGGTCGATCCATTCGTAGGCCAGCCCGCCGAAGATCACGGCCAATCCAGCCGGGAAGAATAGCAAAGCAAGGATGTCTTTTACGGTATCCATATTTCAACGATCATTGCACGAGAAACACGGGTCCATGCCCGCCAGAATCATCGGCATGTCGGCCAGCTGATGCCCTACGGCTGTGCCTGTCACAAGCGCAAAGTTGTTAATACTGGGCGTGCGCACCTTGACGCGCTCCGGCTTCTCACCACCACCGCTCTTGATGAAATAGAACAATTCGCCGCGCGGCGCTTCGATGCGGCTGACCGTTTCGCCTTCCTTGATCTTGCGCGGCATGCGCGTGGTCAATTCGCCTGCAGGCAGCTTGTCGAGAATCAGGCGGATGACGCGGTAACACTCAAACAGTTCTTTGATGCGGACGACGAAGCGCGCTTCCAGGTCGCCACGCGTGTCGAGCGTTATCGTGATCGGGAAGTCAGCGTAGGTTATGTAGGGCACGTCGACGCGCACATCGCGCGCCACATTGGCTGCGCGCGCGGTTGGGCCAACCAGCCCAAGCGTTTCGGCCTGTTCGGTCGTCGTGAAACCCACACCGCGCGTGCGGCGCAGGAAGGTTTCGTCACTGGTGACCACCTTGAGATAGTGCGTCGTGCGCTCCTCGAGGAAGTCCATGCCCTTGCGGATGCTGTCGGCGCGCTCGGTATCGATGTCTATTTTTACGCCACCCAGCACATTCACCGAATAGTTGACGCGGTTGCCGGTCAGCTCTTCAAGAATGTCCATGATCGTCTCGCGGTCGCGCCAACTGAACATGAACAGGGTGTCGAAGCCGGCCTCGTGCGCTGCCACACCCAGCCACAACAGGTGGCTGTGGATGCGCTCAAGTTCGGCGGTGACCTGACGGATGGCTTGCGCGCGCGGCGGGACGGCAACGCCAGCCAGCTTTTCCACGCCTAGCGAATAAGCCATGGCGTGGCTGTGCGAACAAATGCCGCAGATGCGCTCCAGCAAATACAGGTTCTGCGTCCAGTTACGGTCTTCGGTGGCCTTCTCGATGCCGCGATGAACGTAGCCCAGCCGCACCGTGGCGCCGGTGACGGTCTCGCCATCGACAGTGAATTCAAAGTGCCCCGGCTCCTTTAACGCAGGATGCTGCGGCCCGATCGGGACGATAAATTTTTCACGTTTTTCGTTTTCCATACTTAAGCCTTTTCTGCTATGCGTGAATATCGGCCTCTTTTGTTGAGTCGATTTGTTCGATCTTGAAATCCTTGCGCAGCGGATACACCTGATCCGGCCAGTTGTCGGGCAGGAAGAGATGGTCCGGTTCAATCGCGCTTGTTACCGCAGCCTTGATCATCGTAAGCCCGAACATCTCGCTCAGTTCGCGCTCGTACCAGCTTGCATAGCTGACGATATCGCAAATGCTGGGTAGTGTCGCGCCATC
>CAIQQO010000297.1 GCA_903873965.1 uncultured bacterium | reverse complement strand
TGCCGATCTTGCGGACGATGAGGAGTAAAACGCATGGCGAACGTATTGATTGCTACCCTGGGCGAATCGCCCATTGTGATTTCTGCGATGGCGGCAAAGCTGCGCGAATCCGGCGTCCAGCTGGATCAGGTGGAGGTGTTGTATCCGCAGGGCGACGCCAAGCTGATAGGCTATGGGTACATCATGTTGCAAGACGCGCTGGAAGCCATGCTGGGGCAGGGTCGCGTTGGCGGCGTGGAGCTGCCGTTTGAGGACCCCAACAGTTACGAGCATAGCCTGACATTTCTGAGAATCGTGTCTGGCTTGCTGAGTACACACCAGGATATGGGTGACAACGTGTACCTGGCTATATCCGGGGGGCGCAAGAACATGGCCGCGCTGTTGTCCGTCATGGCGCAGTTCTTCCCGTGCATCCGGGCGTTGCTGCATATCCTGGACCGTAATGAGGATGACCGGCTTAAACATCACTTCTTCAGCCTGGAGGACCTGGTCATGCTGTCGCCTGCTGAACAGATGGCACGCATGCAACCGCCAGCCGAGGACTTTGACCTGGTGAACATACCATTCAAGGTTTTAGCCGACGCGGCTGAACTGCGCAAGGTGCTGGGGCAGGCAGATCAAGGGGGCGACCTGAGCGCTCGACTGAGTCCTGCCGCTGAAACGTTTTATCGGCAGGTATTCGGCGAACAACCAGCTAAGCGCCTGCGTGTGCGTTTTACGCAGTCAGCATTTGACCAGTTAAGTAAGTGGCTTAACGAGGGGAGTACTCACGCAACGATACTGGCCAACTATATCGACCTGATGCATGACCCGAACCGGATTCTTGGTCATCTGCACGGCACATTCAGGAAAGACGATCGGTTATATCACTTCTGCAAACTGGGACGGACAGCGGAGCGCCCTCTTTTGTACACCATTCCAAATCCGATTGATGCTTATCCTGAAAAGAGGGTTGACGATGTGATTGTGTGTGGCATATCGGTCGAAAACGCGAGCGGAAAGTATGTGCCAGACATTGATTACTGGCTAAACAAAGCAGACTTCAAACCGGTGAATGATGAGCAGGATTTGCCAAAGCGCGAGTGTATCCTCATCGCGCCACTGGGCGAATCGCCGATGGTCGTGACCCAGGCCTACGCACTGTTGCAGGATCGGGATGGCGAAAACCTCAAGATCAACAGCGTCGTGCTGCCCTATTTTGTGGATAACGGGCTTATCCGGGCTGGCGCTGAGATTCTTGAACAGGTATTCAGGCGCAAGAAGATTACGCTGGATATGCAACCGATCGGACTGGGTGATTTACGAAATGAAGCTGACTGCGCTGCCTATCTGCAGGCGTTGTGTGAATTGATCGAAAACCAGAAACAGATTCACAGCGAATGCGATATCGCACTGTTGATCGCCGGCGGGCGCAAGGGTATGAGCGCACTTGGCCTCCTGGCAGCACAGATGACGGGTGTGAGTCGCGTTTATCACACGCTCGTTACTGACGAGGCACGTGATCGCAGGATCATGGACGGATGCCAGGTTTCAAGTCTTGAGAGTGCAGGGAACAAAGACAGAGAAGCCAGGCTGTTTCCGCCGGACATCGGCGAGAGTGCTGCGATCTTCGCTATCCCCGTCATTCATATGGTGCAAGGTTAGCGACCAGGCGATTCGCGATGGGTACTGTTCCTCATTCGGGGACATGACTATGTAAAGATGACCTGTTTTTGACGGCTTTTTAATGCCCTGTGTTAGATCGTTCGTTCTGACAGAAAGTGTGGGGCGCAAGATATTCTATTTTGGTGACCCGGTCATTAAGATGGAGAGATGGAAGATGACATTGATAGTAGTTAGTGGTATAGTGGAGACTATATCTGCAAC
>CAIQQO010000296.1 GCA_903873965.1 uncultured bacterium | reverse complement strand
GTTACTATCGCCTGTACGCATCAGAACGCACTATCTGGCAGGTACGCGCAGTATGGTATAGCTGTTAGTTGGCCAGTGGCCGTATAGCATTGGCGATTGGCGATTGGCATTTAGACTTCAAATAGTCGATGTATGGGCTAATGCTCATGGGACTACCTGTAGCACGTTCAGCCAACTCATTTGCAGTAAATTTGGCGCCACGCTGATATAGATTCGTCTTCAACCATGTGTGCAGCACGCTAATGTCACCTGAAGCAATCTGCACGGGAATCTCAGGATGAGATTTCTGCGCAGCGGCAAAGAACTGTGTGCTCAGGATATTGCCAATGGTGTATCCCTGGAATGCCCCGCCAATGATATAGCTGTACCAATGCATATCCTGCAATACACCATCTTTGTCATCAGGCGGTGTAATGCCCAGGTCAGGCGTATAGGGCCGGCGCCATTCTTCTGGTAAAGCGCTGATGGACGGGCTACCCTCCAGTATCTGCAATTCATGTTCAAACCGGATGAGGAGACTGATCAAGGCGGCCACGATCGTAATCAAAGCCATAGCGCTTAATCAGTTCAACACTGAAAGCCAGTTGCTTGTCTTCAGGATAATTCTTGTACAGGCATGAATCATCGGCGAACGCCTGAGATGTGAGTGATTGGATCAGAGGTTTCAACTCATCACGCAGTTGAGTGAAGAGGCTACTACGCTAGCCGATAGCGCTCATACCGTAGTCACTGTACTTCGCGAACATTGCTGTTCACAGGCAATCGAGTATCATAAAGAAACCTTCTCACCCATGGTTCTGGAGAATTTCATGAAAAAGCTAATCAATCATCCTGATGACGTTGTTCGCGAATCCCTAGAAGGCTTTGCAAACGCACATTCATCACTGGTGAGAGTCAATCTGGATCCAGCCTATATCGTGCGGTCTGATGCGCCAATCGCCGGTAAAGTCGGCATCGTCTCGGGCGGCGGCAGCGGCCACGAACCCTTACACGGCGGTTTTGTCGGCGCAGGAATGCTCGATGCAGCCTGCCCCGGTGCTATCTTCACCAGTCCTACACCCGATCAGATGCTCGAAGCCGTCAAGGCAGTCAATGGCCAGGCCGGCGCACTCTTTATCGTCAAAAACTATACCGGCGATATCATGAATTTCGAGATGGCCGCCGATCTTGCGCGCGAAGAGGGTATGAGTATCGAGTCAGTTGTCATCAACGATGATGTAGCGGTGAATGACAGCCTCTATACCGCCGGACGTCGCGGTGTTGCTTTGACCGTACTCGCCGAGAAAATTACCGGGGCGGCCGCCGAACAGCAACGCCCTCTGGATGCTGTAGCCGCCATTTGTCGGCAAGTCAACGAGCAAGGCCGCAGCATGGGCATGGCATTGACCTCCTGTACTGTGCCGCACGTAGGTCATCCCATGTTCAACCTGCCGGAAGATGAAATGGAAATCGGTATCGGGATACACGGCGAACCAGGCAGACGGCGCGTGAAGCTGCAGTCCGCCAATGTAATCGCCGAAATGCTGATGGAGCCGGTCCTCAGCGATATGAACGCAAAGGCAGGCGATGATGTGCTGCTGTTTGTCAACGGCATGGGCGGAACGCCCTTGACCGAGTTATATATCATCTACCGTAAAGCGAATGAGATCGCCTCCAAGCACGGTCTGAAGATAATACGCAGCCTGGTCGGGTCATACGTGACCAGCCTTGAAATGGCGGGATGCTCCATTACGCTGCTCAAAATGAACGATGAGTTGGCCACCCTATGGGATGCCCCGGTGCGAACAGTGGCACTGCGATGGGGGATATAGAGTCCTACCATGAGCCAAAACGTCATCACAAAAGATGAAATTGTCGCCTGGGTATTGGCCTACGCGCAGGCCATTTCAGATAACCGCGTGTTGCTGACCGAACTCGATGTCGCCATCGGCGATGGCGATCACGGCGCAAACATGGATCGTGGCTTCAAGGCCGTTGCCCAAAAACTTCAGTCGGGCGGGACAGACATCAGCCAAATCCTAAAAACCACGGGCATGGCCCTGCTCTCGACGGTTGGAGGCGCAGGAGGCCCCCTCTACAGCACGCTCTTTCTGCAGGCGGCACAAGCATGTGCGGGGAAATCAGAGCTTAGCCTGCAAGACTGGACTGGCATGATCGATAATGCTGCCAGGGGCGTCATGGCGCGTGGAAAAGCCGCGGCTGGCGACAAGACCATGCTGGATGCTCTGCTGCCCGCGCTCCAGGCCTTGATAGAGGCATCTCACGCCAACCTGCCGCTTGCCGATGCCCTGCTAAAGTCTGCGGAAGCCGCAGAACACGGCAAACAAGCGACGATCCCCTTGATTGCACACAAAGGACGCGCCAGCTACCTCGGCGAGCGCAGTGCAGGTCATATCGACCCTGGCGCGGCGTCGACAGCGTTGCTGTTCTTGATCGCGGCCAAGACACTGGCTCAGTCGTAATATGGTCAGCCTTGTCCTGGTCTCGCACAGCCGGATTCTAGCCGAAGCTGTGCTGTCACTCGTCAGGCAGGTGGCCTCGCCCGAGGTGAAGATCGCTTGCGCAGCGGGCGTCGGCGCAGATCGGCTTGAATTTGGCACCGACGCTATCCAGATTAGCGAAGCTATTGCCTCCGTCCATGCACACGATGGCACGCTGGTGCTAATGGACCTGGGCAGCGCCATTCTGAGCGCCGAGATGGCTTTGGACTTCCTTCCCGAGGATATGCGCGTTGAAGTGCGTCTGTGCGCAGCCCCGCTGGTAGAGGGAGCGATTTCGGCAGCGATTGCAGCCGGGTTGGGTACCGCGCTGGACGGCGTTGAAGCTGAGGCAATGGAATCATTGCGGCCAAAACAGGAACACTTGGGTAGCGCGGTTCCAGTTGCGTCACGAACCGATGATGGGCCTGTCGTCGGTCATGATGACCACCCATCGGTGACTGTGATTATGCCCAACGCGAATGGGCTGCACGCACGACCCGCAGCGCGCTTCGTGCAGACTGCCGGACAGTTCGACGCAGAAATCTTTGTGCAAAAAACCGGCGCAGGAAACAGCGCAGTATCGGCTCGCAGTTTGAATAAACTGGTGACACTTGGGTTAACTCAAGGCGATGCCATGACGATCACGGCCACTGGATCACAGGCGCAACAGGCATTGGAGGCGTTGTCTGCCCTGGTCAAAAATGGATTTGGTGAAAGCACCAGTACGTTGCCAGACCCCATCCCTGCCACACCGAAACCTACTAAGATTGTCGATAACAGCGGATACACGCACCGCATCACGCCAATCGCGGAGGGCATCGCACTCGGTCCATTACGGCGCGTGAACGCCGCACGGTCGGGTTTGCTGGATGCTACCTCGGTAGATTCGCCAGAGGTGGAGTGGCTTCAGGTGCAAAACGCCATAGCGCGCGTCATCGCGGCACTGCGCGCGCGTCACATGCGCCTGAGTACAACCGCGCAACAACAGGCAGGCGACATTTTCAACTCACACCAGTTGATCCTGCAGGATGCAGAACTGCTGTCCAGCCTGCGACAAGCGATCTACGAGCGCAAAATAAGCGCAGAGCAAGCCTGGCAGTCAACGATCGCGGCACAGGCCGAGGTGTATCGGGCGATGTCTGATCCGTACCTGCGCCAGCGCGAAGTCGATATCAACGATATAGGCGCTCAAGTCTTATCTGAACTGACGGGCGTAACGGACAATTTCACCGACACATGGACAACGCCATCCATACTGCTCAGCGATGATTACACACCCTCACAGGTAGCGGAATTGGATCCCAAAGTTGTGCTTGGATTGATCAGTCGCCAGGGCAGTTCAACTTCACACGCATCCATATTGGCGCGCTCGCTGGGTATGCCGATGCTTGCTGGCGCACGTGACGTACTCGATGATGTATCAAACGGAACTTGCATTGGTTTAGATGGATCGTCCGGTCTGCTGTGGGTCGACCCATCGCTTGAAATAGCTAGAGCGTTGACAGATCAGCGTCTGTCGTGGTTAGCCCATCGGGAACACATGAGGCTGAACAGCCAGACCAACACGGTCACCCAAGATGGCCGCCGGGTCGAAATCGCAGCCAATATCAGCGGGATTACGGATTCGCGGGTCGCGGTAGCAAATGGCGCGGAAGCAGTCGGCGTACTACGCACTGAGTTTTTATATCTCACGCGCTCAGTCGCGCCAACAGAGGAAGAACAAGTCACAACCTTGTCACAAATTGCAGCTGCCATGCAAGGGCGACCTGTTATTGTGCGCACCCTGGATATTGGCGGCGACAAACCAATTCCGTACATGAATCTGCCTATAGAAGCGAATCCATTTCTGGGTGTGCGCGCCATTCGACTATCATTGCTCAATCCCAGTTTATTCATCACCCAGATACGCGCCATCCTTCGCGCCGGTCATAGCTATCCATGTCGTATTCTGCTGCCCATGATTACTCTTGTGGAGGAACTCGTCCAAAGCCACAAATTGATCGAACAGGCTCATTCACAACTAGCAGCGGAAGGTGTGGCGCACGCATGGCCAATCCCAATCGGCATCATGGTCGAAACACCCGCAGCTGCCTTGATGACACACGAGTTTGCGCCAATGGTAGATTTCTTCAGTGTCGGCACCAACGACCTCACGCAATACACGCTAGCCGCAGAGCGCAGCAACCCCAATCTGGGGCACTTGAGCGATGCGCTCCATCCCTCCATACTTCGCCTCATCGACATCGTTGTTTCTGAGGCGCACGCACTTGGCAAATGGGTTGGCGTTTGCGGTGAAGTCGCGGCAGACCCAGTAGCCATACCAGTTCTAGTCGGGCTGGGCGTCGATGAACTGAGTATGAACGTCAGCGCCATCCCACAGGCTAAGGCCATCGTCCGGCGCATCAACAGCACTGGCGCAATAACGCTTGCTAAGGCCGCCTTGCGCACAGACATGGCCTGTGCAGTGCGCGATCTTGTCGGTTCAATGTCGGTCGTGTCAGGTGAACAACCCTAGCATCGTATTCGCCGGAAAGGCACACGCGCCCCAGAAAGGCGATTCTCTGTCGCTACAATTCAACTATGGACACAGAAGTTTTTGATGCGATGGTTGAAGAAGCTTGGAATACGCTGCCGGAAGCGTTTCGCCAAAAGCTTGAGAATGTTGAGATCATCATCGACGAGTGGCCTGATCCTCATACACTGCGTATGGCGCATGTCCACAATCCCCTCGGGCTGCTCGGGTTCTATCACGGAATTCCGCTAACCGAACGCAGCGCCGGCTATCACATGGTTGCGCCCGACAAAATCAGCCTGTACCGCCAACCGATCATGCTCAATTGCCACAGCGCCCAGGAGCTGCGCGAGCGAATCAATCATGTCCTGCGCCATGAAATCGCGCACCACTTCGGCATCAGTGATGACAGACTCCGCGAAATTGGGGCTTACTGACCCGCACATAGCAACCTTTTGGAAACCGCAAGGTCATGTATGATTTGAAGTGGAGGTTTCATGACTACTCGCATTAATGAATTGTCGAAGCATGTTGGCGAAACCGTAACGCTGCAGGGTTGGCTCTATGCGCATACCGGCAAGGGCAAGTTGGTTTTTCTGCAGGTACGCGATGGATCCGGCATTGCACAATGTGTCGTCTTTAAGGGCACTGTGGATGAACTGACATTTGAAACTGCGCAGCGACTGACACAGGAATCATCGCTGATCGTCAGTGGTGTTGTAAAAGCCGACCAGCGCGCACCGGGCGTTCCGGGTGGCTACGAAATCAGCGTTATTACGCTGCAGGTGATTCAAAAAGCTGAGGATTATCCGATTGCCCCAAAGGAACACGGGGTTGAGTTCCTCATCGATAACCGCCATCTATGGATTCGGTCATCCAGACAATGGGCCATTCTGCGTGTGCGCGCCACGGTCATGCGCGCGATACGTGCCTGGCTGGACCAGCACGGCTACATTGAGATGTCTACACCGGTACTAACTCCCTCTGCCGCCGAAGGCACTACCAATCTGTTTGAAGTGGGCTACTTCGACGACAAAGCCTATCTGGCACAGACAGGACAACTCTATAACGAAGCAAACATATTTGCCTTTAGCAACGTGTACTGTTTTGGCCCCACATTCCGCGCAGAAAAAAGCAAGACACGCCGCCACCTAACCGAATTCTGGATGGTGGAACCTGAAGTGGCATTCTGTGATCTTGATCAGTTGCTCGAAATTGAAGAGCAGTTTGTCAGTTACATCGTGCAAACAGTAATCAAAGAAAACCAGGCAGAACTCAAAGTACTCGGGCGCGATTTAGACAAGTTAACGCATATCCTCCCGCCCTTTCCGCGAATAACATATGATGATGCAGTTGCAAAACTAAAGCAGCTGCAGGCTGAAACGCAGGATCCTGAGCATAAGCAGCTTCTCGAAATAACATGGGGCATGGACTTCGGCGCACCGCATGAAACTGCGCTGACGCAGTTGTACGACAAGCCTGTCTTTGTCACTGGCTTCCCTTCTGCTATCAAAGCCTTTTACATGGAGCCCTACCCCGGGCGGGCAGAAGTATGTAAGAGCGCGGACTTACTTGCGCCGGAAGGCTGCGGTGAAATCATTGGAGGCAGCGAGCGTATCAGCGATCCCGATCTGCTGCTGAAGCGAATTCATGAGCAGGAATTACCCGAAGCAGCCTATAAGTGGTACATCGAACTGCGCAAATATGGCAGCGTACCCCACAGCGGATTCGGCATGGGTGTTGAGCGTACGGTAGCTTGGATATGCGGTATCGAGCACGTGCGTGAAGCAAGTCCGTTCCCGCGTATGTTGAACCGACTGTATCCGTAGAGTAAAACAAACAGCCCGATCTGAATAGATCGGGCTGTATTCCTCTAATTGATCTGACAGAACTGGTAACCAGCACTTTACCGCACATCGCGCGTTCCATCGGGACGTAACAGCGCCCCCGGCGAGATTCGAACTCACAACCTTAGCATTAGAAGTGCTCCGCTCTGTCCATTGAGCTACGGGGGCAGATTTCCGGTGCGGGCTAAGTATCAGCCCACGTGCGTAGTTTACCCACGCAATACCAGTGACTCTGACACTCTACATGTCAAAAATCGGCCGAATACCATTATACACAGAGCGTCCGCTTAACTGTGACAACACTTCAGACGGTTTTCGACGCATGGCACTGGCCAGATCAACCGAAGTCAACGGCAGGTTGCCATTGAGCAGAAAGATCCGAAACGCTGCTTCGAACACAGGCGTCCGTTGTGTTACAAAGTTGGGATCATTCGCGTTTTCAGTCCGAATGATCTGCATCACTTGATCAAAGCGCTGCACTTCACCTGTCTGATCGTCTACATAGTCGTACATTTCTGACTGCGCCGGCGCGCCGACTCGTTCCTGCTGTTCCTGTGTCAGACACTTGTACACCAGGACTCGCACATCCTGACCGTTCTCCTCAAACCAGGAATAGTCGATGTGAAATTTCGTAGTTTCTGTGGGTCGGAAGAACTTCATTTCAACTCACTCACCTTAAAATAACTTTCAATCGATTCTACAGTATGAAGCGACCCATCGTATCAGCGCCTTTTTCGACCACGCGATAGAAGCACATTCGTCGCCACCATGACAACGCTAAGCACGGCGCCAGCAACAGCTCCAGCAATAATGGCACCGCGCGTATCAAGTTGCGGAGACACGTTTCCTTCCACATTCCTGGCTATCAGAATGCCAACGGTTGTGTCACGCATGGCAATACTGTTAGCCACTGTAATACCCAGTGCCGATGATTTCACTTCGGCTACCGTATCAGCAACAAGTACCTTAACCGCAGATTGATCGAGACGACTTTCGCCGGAGGCAACAACCGCGATCGCCTGACTCCCTGCATTTAAGTTGGCAGTGGTCACTTGCGAGTAGCAAATGGCACTTGAGGTTGCACTCAGGGTGGTAGCCGTTACCTGGGCCATGGCTGATTGCCGCGCCGTGACATCATTCGCTGTCACATTCGTCGCTGAGCTTTGCTCAGCAACGATGGAATCGCCATGCAATTCACGAACACTTGACCGCTTGATATTCACGGTTTTACTAAAGATATCGCGAACACTCGCATCAGTGATATTACTTGTATCGTTTGTCTCACTCATATCGCTATTATAGGATTCTTATCCGGCGCCGCACAATAAAGCCACCATCATATCGAGTGCAGCCAATTCATCCATACGTCCTGTTTTAATTGACACATCAATCTCTGCTATGGCAAGATGCGCCCGCACAAGTTCATCCATCCTGAAACGACTGGCTTGTTGCGCCGCCTTCTTGGCAACGAAGGGTGAGACATTCATCGTCGTTGCCAGGGTATCGTTTGGCAAAGAATCGTTTTCCTTGGCGCAGATCATCAGGCGCGTCTGACGAGCCAGCATCGTCATGATCACAAGCGGTTGCTCTCCCCGGCTCAAGATGCTCAGCATTTGGCGATAGGCCGTGTGACCATCGCGCACACTAACGGCATCGACGAACTTAAACATGTCCGATATCTCTTCGTCTGCCACCAGCAACTCAATATCAGTTGACTCGATGCGCCGTCCATTGGTGTAACCTGTCAGCTTATCAAGCTCATTATCAAGTTTGCGCAAATATAAACGGTTGTCCTCTGCAAAATGGTCGCGGTCGTTTTTGTCACCTCGGTTTATTCTGGTAGCCAACATCTGGGCAGCCGGCGGTGTGATACGACCACCCTTTGCGGTAACCCTTTCAGTAATCCACTTCACCACATCACCAGGAAGATCAAAACATTTCTCTCTGCCGCCTGAGTTTTTCTCCCGAGCCAACTTCACTAGCGCGTGCGATTCAGCCAACGTGCTGTCTTCAATCAGCACAAGGGCAGTTGTCTCAGGGATTTCCGGTAGGTAGGTTATGAGACGCCCGATATGATCCTCGCTGTCTTTGGGCTGTTTGCGCTTCGGAATGCCTGGCTTAGTCAGCCAATTTCGAGCAATCACCATGCGTTTGTCAGCCAGAAACGACACTGTGTCGCAGGCAGCCTGAATATCCTTCAGGGGCGCTGTCATTTCGATCATGGTGATATTCATCGCCGCGATTTCGTCAGCGCCAAGAATGGACCTCATCCTGGCGATCTCATCGTCACGAGCAATATCGTTCGGCCCATAGAGCAAATGCCACATAGGTTAGATGTATCCTTTCATTTTGTACCACTCAAACGCGCGCTGAGCAGTTTCCCTATATGGCCTTGTGCTCAAGCCAAGCTCGCGACGTGCCTTTGCGCTGTCAAACCACAGTGTCTCTGCTGTAAACCTCATCTGGTCGCCATTGGCAGGGAGCTTTAATCCCAAACTTCGAGTCGCATCCATCAGGCGTGCCAATCCATATAGCATGCCGCGCGATATCGGAATACGCGCTGGTTGTCTGCCAACTACCTGCGCCGTCTGCGCGATCAGATCGCGATACCAGAGGTTATCTCCACCCAAAACATAGCGGTGGCCTGTGCGGCCAAGTGAAATCGCGCCCTTAATCGCCGCGCAGACATCGGCGACATCGATCACGCAAACCCCACCAGGGGGATAAACGGGAACTCCGAACTTAGTCTCCTCAATAATGATGCTTCCGCTGATCAGATTAACGTCGCGCGGACCGATCACCACAGCAGGATTCACGATCACCGCATCGAGTCCAGCAACGACAAACTCCTGAACCACTTGCTCGGCAAGCAGCTTGCTGTAGCCATATTGCCACCGCTCAGAAGGCAAGTTGAACACACTGTTTTCATCAGCCGACTTACCGAACTCAGGTTGACCCAGCGAAGCCACACTGCTGACAAATACAACCCGTCGTACCCCTGTCGCCTGCGCAGCACGCATTACGTTTCTGGTACCCTCGACGTTGACTTCGAACATTTTGTGCATGTCAGCGCGCCAGTAGTCGGCAACGGCAGCAGCATGACAGACATACTCAACGCCGCGCATGGCTGTTACCAGTGATTCATAGTCGGAGACATCGCCAAATGTCTCTTGATATTTCAGCCCTTCCAAGGCTCGCAGCGACGAGTTCTTACGGCGCAGTGCAATAGCCTGCAATCCAGCTTCTGTTACGGTTTCCACTAGGTTTGCGCCGACGCAGCCCGTAGCACCCGTTATGAGTATTTTTTGCATGTCTGTTTTGATTTTATGCGCTAATCGGATGACCGGGACCAATCCGGTCAGAATACCAGTTGACGATTAAATAAATAAGCATATTCTTAGCGGCACATCTTAACTGGAAGTGACAACCAATGGATATCGCTCTGATTATCAAATCCGTCATCATGGGAATTGTCGAAGGGCTGACAGAATTCCTGCCGATTTCTTCAACAGGACATCTGATCATCGTGGGTGGGTTATTACAGTTTGACGCAAGCATAGCCGGCGGGAAAACTGTCGCCGATACGTTTGAGGTTTTCATCCAGCTTGGCGCTATTTTGGCCGTTGTTGTGTACTTTATTCGTGACTTACTCGACCTGCTCAAGCGTGTTCCTTCTGACAAATCAGCGCAACGGCTTCTACTGGGCGTCGCTATCGCCTTTATACCTGCCGCTGTGATTGGGATTCTGCTCAACAAGCTGATCGACACTTACCTGTTTAGCAACTTTACCGTGGGCATTGCACTCGTGGTTGGCGCACTAGTCATGTTATGGGTGGAACAATGGATCAAGACACACCCAAGAGATATAACATCGCTTGATGTAGTCACACCGAAGATCGGACTTGGGGTCGGCATTGCTCAAGTAGCGTCTCTTTTTCCCGGCATGTCCAGGTCAGCTTCGACCATTGTTGGCGGCCTATTAATGGGAATGGATCGCGCGACAGCCTTGCGTTTTTCATTCTATCTTTCGATTCCAACCATGATCGCCGCCACTTTGTTCAAACTTATTAAGGAAATTGGGACGATACACGGAGATGCAGTAGGTTCATTTGCCATCGGAACAATCGTCTCATTCATTGTCGCGCTGGTCGTGATCAAGTGGTTCCTGGGCTATGTCGCCAAGCACGATTTGCGGCCATTTGCCTGGTACCGACTTGCCGTAGGCGCACTGATGATCGCCCTGTACTTACCACTACCCAAATGAACTCACCATGCAACTTGCGTTGACACTCCAAAAAGCTTGTGATATATTGCACAAGCTTTTGCGAAACGCACACGCACAATCTTTGTCTATAGATATTTCACGCCTGGAAATCTCGTAGACAATATGTGTTCGTGTAATAATAGGATTTAGTAACACTGTTTAGTAAGTATTGATATCCGTAGTGGGCGACCCGTGTGTGGTCCCATTGAGTGCACGCGACGTATCCCAAATAACATTCAAGGAGAAAAGATGGCAGAAACAACAGCCCCACCACCAGCTGCTCCCGCACCAAAACCAGCGGCGCCAGCTACTAAGACCGTAGCGGCTAAAACCGCTGCTGCAAAAACAGCTCCGGCCGCACCTCCAGCGCCTGTTGCACCCAAAGGTGTTACTCGCCGTGAGTTTTTGTACTACGTTTGGGGCGCTTCGATGGCCCTTTTCCTTGCTGAGACGGCAGGAATTTCCGTGCTGTTTGCACTTCCACGCTTTCGCGAAAATCAATTCGGCGGCAAGATTGCTGTGAGTCCCACTGATTTTCCAGACAAAGGCGCCGAACCAGTCGCCAATAACCTGGGTAAATTCTGGATGGTGACAACCGACGCGGGCATTATTGCCAATTACAAAGTGTGTACGCATCTGGGCTGCATTTTTGCCTGGGACGGTCTTGCCAACCGCTTCGCCTGCCCATGCCATGGCTCTCAGTTTGAGAAAGACGGCACTTATATTGCCGGGCCCGCACCGCGCAGCCTCGATCAGTTCGCAGTTGAAGCCTACGATCAGGCAGGCAATCTGGTCGCTGAATCAAAAGACGGCGCACCATTGGCTGTGCCAACCAATGCCGTAACCATCAAAGTAAATACCGGATTGAAAATCACCGGCAAGTCGCACTTCTAGTTTATTGAGCGATTGACTGAGGAGTTGAGTGTATGGCTATTATCGGAAAAAGACTCGTCAACCAGGTTAAAACCACTGGATTTAAGGCGACTGTGGCACAACGCGCAGATGATGTCTTTCAGCGTATGACGACCGGTCTGTCATGGGACGATGTACGTGGCATTTTGCGCGGTGATCCACCGCCCAAGCCGAATCCACGCGTAAAACCCCACACGGAAAGTTTTTGGTTCCATATCCGGCCTACGTTTTACCACGAGGCAACAACGACCCTTTATCCCACTTTTCGTTTGGGGTTATTGTCGGCGCTTTTCTTTGCGATTGAAATCATTACGGGCATCTACCTGATGATTTTTTATACGCCTTCACCTGAGCGCGCATATTCAAGCATGATTGACATTCTTACAAACGTGCCTTTTGGCATGTTTGTACGTGACCTGCATCGCTTGGGCGCGGAAGTGATGGTCGTGGTTGTCACGCTACACATGATGCGCACCTTCATCACAGGCTCCTACAAGAAGCCCCGCCAATTCACCTGGCTGACAGGTGTTGTCCTGTTGATGATGACATTGGGATTGTCATTCAGCGGTTATCTGCTACCGTGGGATCAGTTGGCATTCTGGGCGGTTACCATCGGAACCAGCATGGCGGATGCAGCCCCTGGCGTAGGCCCGACCGTGAATCTACTGTTGCGCGGCGCGCCAGATATTGGTGCTGGTGGTCTATTGCGCTTTTACCTGCTACACGTTGTTCTACTGCCTTTTATTGGCATCGTATTCCTCGCTGTTCACTACTACAAAGTAGTGCGATGGGGGCTTAGCCTCCCGCCTGATATGGAAGCTGTAGGCGAGGATAGCGCACGTAAGGTATCTCCTGACAAGCGCGTCAATTTCCTGCCTGACATCGCCACCAATGAGATCATGTACATCGCGATTGCGATGGCAATTCTCGCGATTTCCTGCGCTACATGGTACCGCGCGCCACTTGAGACGCACAGTAATCCACTGGTAACGCCAAACCACACAGTCGCGCCCTGGTACTTCTACTGGCTGCAGGGCCTGCTCAAAATTCCGCACATTATACCCTTCCTACCAGGTGACCTAGCCAATGGACTTGACAAATTCTCTGCCAATGTCCTTGGTATCACGCCAAAGGTATTATGGGGAATTGTGGTTGGCCCACTGGTATTTGTTCTGCTTGCCGTCGTACCTTACATTGATCCAAACCCAAGCCGCCGATACGGTCAACGCAAGATTATGCTGACGCTGGGCGGATTGTTTACCATACTAATTCTTTATCTTTCCCTGGCCGGCATTCCTACAGGCGTACCTGTGACGGGTTTCGGCTTTGTTGGAGGCGCACCACCGTCAGAAATCGGTCAGGAGTTCATGCCGGACGAAGGCGAGGGCGAACTGATGAAGATCCCGTTTGATCAAATGATCGTAGGCGATTATCAGGTATCAGCGGACCCTGGCGTTGCTGACGCACCGGAGCTGAATGCGATCATTAAGACGCTCTACTACGATATGCAGCACCGTATGTCCACGGCAGATCCAAACGGGCGCAAGCTGTCACAGGACACCGTGGCAACTGTAAAGATTGTCGAGATCCAGCCGGACCTGAAGCAGATCACCCTCGACATTAAATATACAGATGACCTGACTGGTGCTGCGCAGGATTTCACCAAGTTCAAGTTCATCCACAAGAACTCCGAGCACTAGACGGGCAGATTGAGATTAGCCCTTTCTCACTCTAGAGTGAGAAAGGGTGTCACGAGGTACAGTGAATGAGCATCATCAAGAAGATAGTCACTTTCAAGCCCAGCTTCAACCTGCGCGTCATCGTTGGTTTGATCAGCGTGGTTGGATTTCTGGCAGCCTGCGCCATTACAGGCTTTAGCGACCTGACAAAGGCACTCGGCGAACAAGATGCGAAGTACACCGCACGCGCCATTGAAGCCGGGGCGAAGGTATATTTCGATCAATGCGCCCGCTGCCACGGCGCTGACGGCAAAGGCATCGAAGGTCAAGGGCCTGCATTGAGCAGCGTCACATTCCTTGGAAAAAAGGAAGGCAAAATTGAAGTTCAAAAGAGCCAGCGCCTTCTGGATATCCAGTGGGTAGGCAATCTGGATGGGTACATCCGAGCCGTAACCGCCTCAGGTATTCCGCTCAAGAGCAGCAACCAGTGGGAAGTCACCCATCCTGCGTTCGGTCAGGCATACGGCGGCAACCTGCGTGATGACCAGATTAACGACGTATCCACATTCATTCTCAACTGGTCGCAGGCGCCCGCTACCGCTGGCATAATCGATTCACCGAAACCCGGCGCGGCCTTCACACCGAAGGCAACTGCAGTGCCGCTGACGCCAGAACAAGAAGCTGGCAAGACAGCTTTCCTGAAGAATGGATGCAATGCATGCCATGCCATCAAGGGCGTTGCGCAAGGGAATATCGGTCCGAACCTGTCAACATTTGGCACAACAGCTGCAACTCGTTTCACCGAAGCTGACTACAAAACCAGCCAGGGAAAAGCTGCAACGGCTGACGAGTATATCCACGAGTCCATCATAAATCCTCAGGCATTTGTTGTGGCAAAATGCCCACAGGGAGCCTGTCCTTCAGGTGTTATGCCGCCTACATTTGGCAAAACGATTGCTGAAGGAGACCTGAAGAACCTGGTTTCTTATCTCGCATCGCTTAAGTAGTCTCTGCGCGATAAATCCAAAAACGTACCGCGAGTCGCTGTGATCGATTCGCGGTATTTTATTTTTTATCGATCATGTTACGATACGCTGATTCCTCGGGTTTGTTAACTGGATCCCATGACCAATACACTTGTCAAGACTGATGCCCAGCATATTCGGCAGGCAACTATCGGGCTATTTCTCACACAAAGCATCGCTTCTGCAGCATTGCTGGCCAGCACGACCGTAAATCCACTGGTTATCTCTCACCTAACCGGGCAGGATGCCCTGGCAGGACTACCAAGCGCCCTGATGCTGGCAGGCGGCTCTTTGGCTGCGTATCCGGCCGGTCAACTCATGGGGCGTATCGGTCGCCGTTACGGACTCCTGGTCGGTTGTACCATCGCTATTCTGGGTGGGATCATTTGCGGCATCAGCGTGGCCATGTCAGGTCTGACCACGTTTCTCGCCGGCCTCATGCTTCTGGGAGCGGGCAGAGCAACACTGGATCAGGCGCGTTATGGCGCTGCGGAGATCAATCCTCCAGAGCGACGTGGAAGGGCTTTGAGCACAGTAATTTTCGGAGGAACCGTGGGCGCAATTCTGGGCCCAACGCTTGTTGCTCCGGCCAGTAATATCGCCTCGGCAGCAGGATTTGAGAATCTCGTTGGACCCTATTTCGCAACTGCCTGTCTGGTAGCTATAGCGGCCATCGTCATTTTCATACTTCTCTCAATGGATTTGCGTGGTATCGCGGCGCGCGTAAATCAGGCGCATCTTGATAGTAAAAAAACGATGTCAGCAACTCATGGAACCCTGCAGAATACTGATAAAGTCCGACCACTGGTACAGCTATTATCAAACCGTGAAGCGCGCATTGCCATGTTTACGATGATTGCCGCACAGGCCACCATGGTGATGATGATGGCCATTATCAGTCTGCACATGACACATCACAACCATGATCTTGGCGAAGTATCTCTAGTCACCAGCGGTCACGTGCTAGGTATGTTTGCATTCTCTCCGATCATCGGCCAATTGGCTGATCGTATGGGACGACGTCTGATGATCATCATCAGTGCGCTGATTATCGCGGTTGGTTGTGTCATTGCGCCGTTATCGTTGATGACGCCCTGGATTGGTTTGGCGCTTTTCCTCATTGGACTTGGCTGGAGCGGATGCTATATCGCCGGATCAACATTATTAACTGATGCCTTTGAATCCAGCAGTCGTCCGCGCATGCAGGGAGCCAATGAAGTCATGGTGAATATCGCTTCTGCTGTGGGCAGCCTGAGCAGTGGTGTATTGTTGCAGGCACTTGGTTTCAACATGGTGGCGATTGTGGGTATTGCTATTTCGCTGTTTCCACTCATCGTCATTGCGATGAGCCGAAACAAACCTCACGGACCGGAAGCCAAGACATTGCCCATCGGGTAGCAACAAAAAGGACCAGCAGTGCTGGTCCTTTTTTACGGGGAGGCAGGGATTCGAACCCTGGGTGCACTTATTAGGCGCACAACCGCTTAGCAGGCGGCTCCGATCGTCCACTCCGGCACCTCCCCAGAGGTAGATTACGGAAAGGGTGAGATTCGAACTCACGGTGAGCCATAGACCCACAACGGTTTTCAAGACCGTCGCCTTAAACCACTCGGCCACCTTTCCTTATTGTGGGCACCGTGCTGACTTATCACACTTTCGCAAGCGCCGGAATCTAAATATACCACGTGAGTACCGTAGGGTCAACCCAAAAAGCAGAAGTAAAATATGCCAATCTTCAGGGCATGAGGCTGAGACATGACAAATAAACAAACACTTCGCGCCGGCGTTCTTGGTTGCGGAGAAATTGGCAGACGTGGACATATCCCCGGTTTTCAAGCAGCGGGAATCGATGTAGTTGCGGTGTGCGATGCTAACCTGGCTCGTGCGCAAAGTGTGGCAAAGGAATTGCATGTTCCTCGCGCCTATGCCGACTACAAGGAATTACTGGCTGATCCGGATATTGATGTGGTCAGCGTTGGCTTGCCCAACTTTCTCCATGCACCGGTGTCTATTGCGGCACTCGAAGCAGGCAAGCACGTAATGTGCGAAAAACCGTTTGCTACCAGCGCTGCTCTGGCGGAAGAGATGATCGCCACCTCGCAACGCACGGGAAAACTACTCAGCATCAACCAGCATATGCGCTTCGAGGGCACTTCCCGCGCCATGCGTGAAGCCGTGGTTGAAGGTCGTTTCGGCAAGGTATATCTGGCGGACGTGCGTATGATACGCTCGACCGGCATACCGGGATTCGGCAGTTGGTTCACTAATAAAGACATGGCCGGCGCAGGCGCCCTTTATGACATCGGCGTCCACATGCTCGATCTCGCCATGTTCTTGCTGGGCTTCCCCAAAGTAGGCGCGGTGCGCGGCATGTTGAGTTCTGCCTTGGGTGAACAAAAGATTGGACTGGGTGGTTGGGGCATCGATCGCGGCACAGCCGGTCGTTATGATGTCGATGATACGGCAATTGCCAACATAGCACTTGCTGATGGCGGTCTTATCCGTCTAGTCGTGACGTGGGCAGCATTTGGATCAAGCGAAGAACGTGTAACACTATTTGGGACGCGTGGCGGCGCTGATCGTTCGCCGGATAAGTATGGCCGCGACACGCCTCTGCGCTTTTATCAAGAGCATAACGGCGCCATGGAGACCGTCATTCCGGATACATCACGCTATCCCGGGGCAGGCACATCCGCATCGATCGCATCGTTTATCGCTGCGATTCGCGGTGAAGGCCCGCTGATGGTTAAGCCCGAAGAAGCCCTTCAAACCACACGCATCCTTGAATTGATACAACAGTCGGCTACGCAAGGTCGTGAAATAGCCGCATGATATCTTCCGATATTCCAGCCGTCGTTACCGAGATCATCGGAACAGTGCTTGAGCTTTACGATCTGCCGCAAGGAATGACCTCAACGGTTACCCTGGCTCAGACCGAACGCGGCAAGTTTATCGTTAAGCGCGCCGAGGGGGCGTTATATGGCGGCTGGCTATCGAAAGAATATCGCGCCCTGCTGTCTCTGGCAGGTCTCGATGTAGACATGCGTCTTTCACCTCTACCGCATGTTTCTGTTCGCGACGACACAGGAATCGTTCCTGTACGGTGGCTTGCCATGGAGTACATACCTGGTATCACTCTCGATGCTGCATTACACCAGAACCTCGATCCAGGCTATCGCAGCGGGCTAATTCGCAATTTCGGTAAAACCCTGGCGAAGTTGCATGCTACTCCCCCACCCGTCGACATGTCGAGTCATGGCATTTCATGGCTCGATTCCATGCTCGATGAGGCTGAGGAAAACCTTGAGCATTTCAACGTTGATGGAACGCCTCAATTGCTTGCCCGGCTGCGGAGCACAAAACCCTTATCTACAGCGCCGGTGCTGATCCACGGCGATTTCTCTATCGATAATGTAGTCGTCCATGATGACCAGATCGCGGGAGTGATCGACTGGTCTGGTGCATCTATCGGTGATCCGCGCTATGACCTGGCACTGGCGACTCGTCCACAGGGCGTTGCTTTTTCGGATCATCGCCAGCACGATCTTGAGGCGTTTTATGCCGGTTACGGCACCGAACCCTTATTGACAGAAATCTGCAATTACTTCCTTGGTCTATACGAATTCTTCTAAACCTCATGACAAACTTGATATCTCCTCACCTTCCGGATGGCTTCAAAGCTGCTGGCATTGCGGCACAAATCAAGAAAACCGGTCTGCCTGACGTAGCGCTGATTGTGAGTAGCGTTGACTGTGCAGCAGCAGCGCTTTTTACAACGAACAAGGTAAAAGCGGCACCTGTATTGTTTGACCAGCATGTTTTGGCTTTAGATCATACTCACATCCGTGCCGTGATCATTAATTCCGGTTGCGCCAACGCCTGTACAGGCGAACAGGGATTAGCCGACTGCCGTGAGACAGCACAGACGCTTGCCGGTTCACTCACATCACAATATGCTGGCGGAACAGTCCATGCCTCGCAGGTACTCGTCATGTCCACCGGCGTCATTGGCGTCAACCTGCCCATGGCGAAGGTCAAGAATGGTGTGCAATTAGCCGTGCCAGTGCTGTCGACTGATGGACTTGAAGCTGCCGCACGCGCCATCATGACCACCGATACCGTTCAAAAAATCGCTTATGCCGAGATCATGATATCCGGCAAAATGGTGCATGTGACGGGAATCGCCAAAGGTTCTGGCATGATTCATCCAGATCTAGCCACCATGCTCAGTGTTGTCATGACGGATGCCAGAATTGCGCCGGAGTTGCTCAAACCAGCACTAGTACAGGCGGCTGGTCTGTCTTTCAACCACATCAGCGTCGATGGCGACACCAGCACCAACGACACGTTGCTTGTGTTAGCCAATGGCGCAAGTGGCGTATCGATTGACAATGCCGAGTCACTTGATGTGTTTCAAGCAGCACTGACAGAAGTCTGTATCAACCTGGCCAAACAAATGGCACGCGACGGTGAAGGTGCGACAAAACTCATTACGCTATCGATCACGGGTGCGCCGGATATGCGCACAGCTGAAAACGTAGGGAGAACGATAGCCAAGTCCCCGCTGGTTAAAACGGCATTCTATGGGGAAGACGCTAACTGGGGGCGCATCATTGCTGCAGCCGGATACAGCGGCGAAGAAGTCGACCCGGAGCGCATGTCGCTATGGTTTGGCGACGTGCTGGTATTTAAACACGGCATGCCTACGCGCTACTCTGATGCTGAGGCAACGAAAGCAATCCAATCGCATGACGTCAGTGTTCGCCTTGATCTGGGTACTGGCGCCGTATCAACCACTATCTGGACATGCGATCTGTCACACGACTATGTTACGATCAACGGTAAATACAGAACATAGCGTTTCTGGTACGTAGTAGGTATGGCCGGCCCCTCCATCGCTCATGGGCTTCTACCTATATAGCTTCAGATTCATTCGGGATTGCTGTACTGGATTGGATTGGAATGAGCGAGAAACCAAAAGTATTGTCAAAGGGCAGATCGGTTAAGAAAGATGACGCGCAATCTGACCATGAGCAGGCAAAGGCTCCTGATACTAAAACAGGTCACGCGGAACCTGGCGCCCATAGTCACCCAGTTGAGAGTATTCATGAGGTAGTTCGCAAAGTCACTTCGTACACAACACCTCCCACACCCAGTCGCGTACTCACATTGCAGCGCGCGATTGGGAATCGCGCCACGCATCGCCTGATATCACAAACGACCCATACTGAGACGCCAAAACCCGTGCGGCCCTCTACATTGGCATCTGGAAACCCCGGTGCTTCATTGATCTCCAACTTGCCATCACCCGCGGGGAGTGCACCTTTAGCGCTGCCGAATTCGATCTATACAACATCGCGCCCCATGGCGCCTGCTGCTGCTCCACCCGACCCTCCCAACAAGCCGCCTATGCAGATTTGGCGCATGACCGATATCAGCAGGCAAAGATTCACCACCGGTATAGGCGCCGAAAACGCCGAACTTAGGCGATCGACTAAAGTCCAGCGCAAAATCCAGCCTACTTCGGGGAACCAACAATCCGAATCGGCAACGAAACCTTCGACCGGGTCCGCAGTTGATAAGCCTGATGCTCAGTCCATTCCTGTTGCAAATCGGCCAGACAATGATGAGTTAGTCAGAACTCAAAATGAGCATTGCGCTCAAATTGAGCGGATGGTTCGTTTTTCGCAACCAGCCGAGGGCATCTACCGCGCCTTAATGACTTTTTCACCTGGCGAGCGTGTGACGATGGAAGGGCGCTATGAATTCATGTTCCAACAATCACTCGCGGGAAGGCTCAAAGGCTACGGACCGGATGAGTTCGCCATCAGGGCGCTGGCCACGCTGCGGCATGGCAGCGATAACGTGAAGCACTGCAAGCTGGCGCTCATTTTGATGGCCAATGTGGGAAAAGCATCAAGCGTTATCGATGTGCTCAAAGGGATGAAGTCTGTTTCAACGCGTCAGTCGGTGCGAGTACTGTATGAGGATGTGTACTCCGGGATGGGTAACAGGTCCCTAGAGGGTGACATACGCGCATTGATGCAGGGTCTGCTGGCTGATTGGGAAGCGGAACAGGCGATAGCTTTACTGGACCGTAACCTGACTGATGCCGACCTGCTCTATGCAGAAACTGCTGGAATTGCCGGCACTCATGACACACGTGCACTTGATGTCCTGTGGCGTGTGTTGTCGAAGGGATACGATGCCTTCCGGCAACTTGATATGGATTGGGCTAACCATATAAAAGGCAAAGGGTGGTCAAACGAATACCTCTACAACGTCATGAAAAGTGAACTAAAAGGTGTTTTGTTCAACGAGAAATGGCAGATTGCCCGCGCTTACCTCGATTCTTATGAAAATGCAAAAAAACTCGAGGATAGCAAAGGCAAGGTCAGCGAATCGGTTGAGATTGAAATGCAGATCAAGGCGGCAGAAAACGCATTAACAGCCGCAGCAGGCGTTGGGACTAACGACCAGGAGGTAATTCGAGCTGCACAATTGCTTCAGCAGGCCTGGTCGCGCCGCATTGAACTGGCAAAAAAGAATAAGGACGACAATTTACGGCAGTTGGAAGAGGAGTGGTTGCGAGTCAGGAATCGTATTCTCAATGACCGGAAAGCCGGCAGCAAATCCATCCGATTGGATGATCAGAACACAGCTCAATTACGCAACGCCGTCGGAGGCGCCAACAGTATTGCTGACCAGGTATACGCAGCAGGCAGGGCTGGTCAGTATGAGCAAGTCCAGTCACTGGTGACCAAAGCATGGGCAAGCGGTCAACTTGAACACTATTTCAACGATGCCGGTAAGTCTATCAAAGATACCGATGGCAGCGTCATCCGACCAGCATTCAGGGCCGATGATATTGTGCCGGTGAATGCAACGGACATGCGATTTATGCGCATTTACGCCTTGCTGGATCCGCGCATCGAAACAAATGCTGAACGTGGCGCCAATCGCATCAAAACTGAATTCGAGGTCAAGAATAATCCAATTGACAGCCAGGCGCCGGCTGATGGCGATCTGGCTGACCTGCTTGCATTCCTCACCACTGCGGGCATCAAGCCTGATCTACGAGAAAGCGCAGTTGGACATTACATGCGCCAGTTTCAAGGTTATACGGCAAGCAGCGCTAAAAAGCCGAGTGACGCCTTTCTAGAGATCCTCAAGCGGTTTGACAACGGCAAAGGCTACAACTACCAGGAATTGCTGCGCATCCTGGCGCCTTTGAACAAACAGGATGTCGACCAGAAAGTGAAACGCGCACAACAAAGGTTGGCATCGAGTCGTACTGGTGCACTCAGTGGTGTACTTCATGGCGCGATGAAAGCCAAAGCAGCCAAGACGGGTTCAGGTGATTCCAGTGCGTTTGCGGAGCATCAGCTTCAGACCATGGAGTTCGCCGGCAATACCGAAAATGCGCGGACAGATCCTTCTTACGGCGTCCTGATGCAACAATCCGAAAAAAGAACAACGGCCGATCTGGTCGAACATAGCGAAGAGCAGTTCGATGCAGCAATGGCAGTCTACCGGGCAGAAGAAAAGGAAGTCGCCGACCTGATTGCCGGCGCCGTCGAGTTAGCCGTTGAGCTTGTTGCTTCGATTGCCACCGGAGGTGCGCAAGGTGGATGGGCAATTGCCTCTGCGGTGGCGGCGTTGATGGCCAAGTATGGCGCAAAGGAGGCGCTCCTGGGTACTGACTACAAGCTGGTCAGCAGTGAGAACGTGCAGGAAATCATCGGCGCTGTTGTGGCTTCATACCTCGATGAATTTGCTGACTTCCGTAAACGAATTGCGGAGAGAATCGATTTTGAGAGTACACAGCATATGTTGAACTGGATTGCAGCCGGTCGTGAGAACACAGCCAAGATGATTGGCAATGCAGTTCAGAACCTGGGTGCGGGTGTGGCCGACCAGTTAGTCAATTCCATGACCTCCATCATGACTGATGCCATCCTGCGGCAGAAGTACCCAACAGCCGAAACCTTTGCGGCCGAATCCTATCGCATTGCTTTCTATTCTGCTGCACGCTCCCTGCATGCTTTCGGCGGTACTTATAAATACAATCCGGGCGTCCTTTCAAATGACTTGATGAGTTTTCAGGAGCGATTGAAGGTCAATTTTTACTTTAAGGAACTGGTAAAGTTATTTGAGGGAACCGGTAAAAAACTAGCAGACCTGGCAGCCCTGGATACGACTAACATGACCTGGACAGAGGTACTTGCCAAGATCGGTGTTCCCCAAATTAAAAGTATGGGATTGACAACGCCGCTGAAATCGATGGCATCGGCATTTGGCCAATATCGACGCGCAAAAAACCGTGTCGAAAAAGCGGCCTTCATCTCCAAGTTCGACCAATCACTCGAGCCGCAGATCATTAAAGTTCTGATGGATTCTCCCGATATTCAGAAGAGTTTTTACTGGCATCAGGAGAGTAAGCGCGCTGCCAAGGAAGAACCCATTGCCACACTCAGTGAATATGTAAAAAAGAAGAAGAAGAACGACATCAACCAGATGTTGATTGATCATTTCGAAATGATGGCCTCAGTAGGCTTGCATGACGAAAAAAGCCTGACGGATTTTGTCAGGGCAGAAAGGAGAAAGAATAAAAACAAGGACGATGAAACGGGGAATCAAGAGAATGCTGAGAGTCAACCTGTGCCAGCCACTGCGCAAAATGGTTGACGACTATCAAATACCAGGCATGTCTGTCTTCTATCTCAAACGTGTCTAATATACTCAAATCGTAGTCAGAGTGCCTATAATACAGACATGACATACAAAAACGTAACTGTACCTGCGGGCGGCTCATCCATCGTCATGAAAGACGGCGCGATGCAAGTGCCGGACAACCCGATTCTTCCTTTTATTCGCGGTGATGGCACGGGACCCGACATTTGGGCGGCAAGTGTACGCGTGTTTGATGCTGCGGTTGAAAAGTGCTACGGCGGAAAGCGCAAGATCCACTGGATGGAAGTCTTTGCGGGCGAATCCGCCTTTCGACAGTTTGGCGACTGGCTTCCACAGGAAACTGTAGATGCTTTCAATCAGTTTCTGGTCGGTATCAAAGGGCCATTAACAACACCCATCGGCAAAGGCATCCGATCGCTCAATGTCGCGCTGCGTCAGATGCTTGATCTGTATGTATGCCTTCGTCCCGTCAAGTACTTTACGGGTGTTCCATCTCCGGTAAAGCGCCCAGAGAAAGTCGACATGGTGATCTTCCGCGAGAACACGGAGGACATTTACGCCGGAATTGACTTTGAGGCAGGCTCTGATGCCGCCGTTAAGATTTTGAACTTCCTCAGGACAGAGATGCCCAAGGAATACAAAAAGGTGCGCTTTGGCATTGAGGCAGTCACTGAAATTGGCGTAGGGGTTAAGCCCGTTTCGCAACCCGGAACGGAACGTTTGATCCGCTCTTCCATCGAATACGCGTTGCGTTTTAACCGCAAGAGCGTGACCCTGGTGCATAAAGGCAACATCATGAAGTTCACGGAAGGCGCTTTCCGCGACTGGGGTTACAACCTGGCTAAGCGTGAATTTCGCAACCAGATCATTACACAGCGCGAAAGCTGGATCATCGGCAATTATGATGCCAATAACGGCATCAGCATTGAAGAGAATGCCAAGCAGATCGATCCTGGCTATGACATGATGACGCCGGCACAGCAAGCTGAAGTGTGCGCCGAAGTGGAAGAGGCGTTGAAACTGGTACCTACGCACGCCGGCGGCAAATGGAAGAAGCTGTTGATGATACGCGATTCCATTGCTGATATCACACTGCAGCAAGTTTTAACGCGCCCTGAAGAGTTTGATGTCATTGCTACGCTCAACCTGAACGGAGACTACTTGAGCGACGCTCTGGCTGCACAGGTTGGCGGCATTGGCATAGCGCCTGGCGGTAATATCAACTACATGACGGGTCATGCGGTGTTCGAAGCAACCCATGGCACCGCGCCGAAATATGCCAACCTGGACAAAGTAAATCCGGGTTCAGTGATCCTCAGCGGTGAGATGATGCTGCGCTTTATGGGTTGGGTGGAAGCAGCAGATGCGATTATCGAAGCCCTTGAGAAGACCATTGCCCAGAAAACCGTCACTTACGACTTCGCCCGCCAGATGGATGGCGCGAAGGAACTGAAGTGCAGCGAATTTGGCACTGCCATCATTTCCAATCTGTAGATAAAGTACGTCTGCTCTCTACGGCGGGTGCAAGTAGCGCCCGCTGTTTTTATTCTCACAATTCCACGCTCTCTCTGTTCCTGACTAAGGCGTTATGGCGATTGCGTATAATCCGCGACGATATGCCAATCATCCACCGGTTTCGGCGAGATGTGCGCCGGTTCGACAATACGGCGTTCACGACTGCCCAAGTATCAAGCGGCAGTGATATGTCCCAGGTGTCTATTTCCGGGGGGAACTTGCTGCTAGGCTACGATATCGCAGCGGTACAAGTGCAATTCATGCTGAAATGGCACCTCCCGGAAAAGTTCAAGGACAGCAGATCCCTATGATATCCAACACGGATGAGCCATCAGAACAGGACCTGGAACAGCAGGAATTAATTGAAGAACTAACGCTGCTACTGTTGTTTCTCTCATCCTGGGAAGAGAAAAACGGACCTAGTACAGGCCTACGAAAAGCGTGGAAGGGATTCACGTACAGCACCTTGAATGCGCTTGAAGACCGCGGGCTGATCCACCAAAGCCGGCGCGCGCGCTCTGTAACATTATCGGAAGAAGGACTTGCGCTGGCACATGAGCTAGCGCAACGTCTGAAACCGTAATCCCCCATTTGTGAGTTGGCCGATACGCTATGTATCATCAGAAGAATTGCATTGGGGTCTGTGGTAAAGAGCTGATCGGCTTCGGATGTGTTGCACCCTTGACTATTTTTCGTCGGTACAACAACCACTGCACCGGGTGATTGACAATCTCGGGCCCAGCTATTACACTGACGATGCTTAACCGCATATCTTCATTTGCATGGCGCCTAGTTACCGCCCGATGCTGGCAGGCTTAATCAGAAGATGATGACACTAAACGGAGGTCTCGCAACCACCGTCAACATGATGATGTTGGCCCACGTGTCGCGTTTTCTGCGCGCGCTGTCATTGGAAAGCGACTCTGATGACCCGTCGGAGTTACTGGTACTCAACACCCACCCGTTGGACTGCCCGTATGACTATAGCATCCATGCGTGAAAGACACATTAAGGAGGTAACAAGCCACAAGCAATATCCCCCAATATCAAAACCAATAACGTTAGTCATTTGGCATTTTGCCTTCGCTGAATAGATGACAGTCTATTCTTTCCCGTCAAGTTCCGTTCGTGAATAAGGAGTGAGTTCATTATGAATAAGCCATCGCACTTGATGAAGTATTTTGTGCTTTTGGCCTCAGCCTCGATGCTAGCAGCCTGCGGCGGAGCCGCGACACCTGCAGCCACGACTGCCCCGAAAGCGGCTGAAGCTACTGCTGCCCCAAAGGCGGCTGATGCTACCGCTGCTCCCATCGCCAAACCGAGCAAATTCCAGGAAGCCCCGATTTTGGCCGACATGGTCAAAGCCGGTACGATTCCACCAGTAGATCAGCGCCTACCCACCGACCCCTTCATTGTCGGCCCCGGCGTCTTACAGTCCACCAAGAATCTCCCCGACTGGAAAGCTGGCAAGTATGGTGGCACACTGCACACCGCACACGCCAGCGCCAACTGGTCGCCCGATGTATTCGTTATGATGGACGAAGCTCTGATGAAAGCGCCTGACCTCAGCGTGGCAGGTATCCAGGGCAACGTCGTATCCGATTTCAAAGTTGAGAACAACAACCAGGACTTTACGTTCACAATTCGTAAGGGACTGAAGTGGTCAACTGGCGATGCAGTCACTACTGAAGATGTCCGCTTCACATGGGAAGACATCTACGGCAATGACAAACTGTATCCGAATGGCGTACCAAACCAGTTCAAGGTTGGCAAGGCCCCAGATGGCGCCCCCGCCACTTTAAAGATCGTCGACGACTTCACCTTCAAGATTTCTTTCTCGGCGCCCTACGGTGGCTTCCTGCGCGCCATGGGCATTGAAGGATGGAACGGTTATACGCTGATCATCAACCCATCCAAGTTCCTCAAGCAATACCATGTTAAGTACACCACGCTTGAGAAAATGGCCGCTGACCTGACTGCGAACAAACTCACTAACGAGTGGTGGAACCTGTTCAACCTCAAGCGCTGCCAGAACTGGGACATGACCAACCCTCGTTGTGCGGAATACCCCGGACTTTATCCTTGGATTCCAGTGAAAGCTGACCAGGGTATCTTGAAGTTCAAACGCAACCCCTACTTCTACATGGTTGACACCGAAGGCAAGCAGCTCCCCTACATCGATGAAATCATCTCTGTACAGGCTGCCGACGTCGAAATGGTGAACGTGAAAGTCGTCAGCGGCGACGTTGACTACCTGCGCGAATCCACTGCTTTGATTAAAGTGCCCATGTACAAAGAAGCAGAAACCAAGGCTAATATCAATACGATTCTGCTCGACATGCATGTTGATTCATCAGGTTTGAGCCTGAACCAAACCTACTCTGACACCAACTGGCAGAAAGCTTCCCAGGACATCCGCTTCCGCCAGGCCGTCAGCAAGGCCATGAACCGCAAGGAAATGATCGACACGCTTTATTATGGTTATGCTTCACTCCCGGCCGTCACAGTCGGCGAGGCAAACATGAACTATGACAAAGCCGGCGCCGAGAAACTCCTCGACGACATGGGCCTGAAGAAAGGCGCAGATGGCTTCCGCACTTATGCAGATGGCAAGCCTCTCACCATTCTGATTGAGCACCAGGCTCCCGCAGCCGACATCGGCCCCGCAGCGGAACTCGCCGCTCAGTACTTGAACGCAGTGGGCATCAAGACCACGGTCAAGAAGCTGGAAAGCAATGCTTACGGCGCCAAGAGTGCTGCGAACGAACTGCAAGCCCATGTGGACTGGAGCCACGACCAAGGCTGGAACAATGACTGGACAGAGGGTGATGCTTCCCGCGCCGGTACCATGTGGAATCTTTGGTTCACCACCAGAGGCAAGCAAGGTATTGAACCGCCAGCGTGGATTAAGAAAGCTTACGAGCTTGACAAGGCCCGCTGGATATCAGTATCTGGTTCCGACGAATACAACAAACTGGTGGACCAGGGTTCCGCATGGGAACGCGAGAATCTGCCATACATCAACTTCGTTGAAAACGTCAAGTACCCGATGATCGCCAAGAAGAACCTGCAGAACATGGCAGTCGCTGGATTCGCCATTGGCAACAACTTCCAAGGCGTTCAGTTGTTCTTTGACCCACCCCAGAAGTAATCATTTGATTACATAAAGGCGTTGATAATTACTGCCAGGTTTCCAAAGACCTGGCAGTAATTACATTGAACACACACGATATGTTTCGCCAGAACGTACGGTCTGCGCGCTGACGACAAGTTGATTGTTAGGTACACTGCCAACCGCAACCACCCGACGGGAGGAAGTATTAAGTGTTAGCTTACATTGCGCGTCGCGTCGTGACGCTGATCCCGATTCTTTTCCTCATTTCGCTTGTTTCGTTCATCATTATTCAGTTGCCCCCGGGCGACTGGGTCTCACGCCGAATCGCCACGCTGAAGCTCTCAGGTGTAGGTGTCGATGAAGGTGAAGCCTTACGATTGACCAAGCTCTATGGTTTGGATAAGCCGGGCGGTGAGCGTTATATCACCTGGATGACGAACATCCTTCTGGACGGTAACTTCGGTTGGTCGTTCGAATGGAACCAATCGGTCAACACGTTGCTTGCCGAACGTATTCCACTAACCATGTCGATCTCGATCGCTTCATTGATCATTTCGTGGATTATCGCGATACCCATCGGCATCTACTCCGCAACACACCAGTATTCCATCCTCGACTATATTTTTACCTTCTTTGGATTTATCGGTCTGGCGACGCCTGGTTTCTTAGTCGCCTTAATCGGCGCCTGGTTTATCTTCAGTACAACCGGGTTTTCCCCACTCGGGCTGAATTCCAATTCTTTCCTTACGCAACCGGCGAGTTGGGAAAAAACGGCCGATATGCTTAAGCACCTCATACTTCCACTTGGCATTATTGGCTTAAGCAGCACGGGTGTAACCATCCGCGTTATGCGCGCCAATCTTCTCGATGAATTGAAGAAGCAGTACGTCATTACTGCTCGTGCAAAGGGACTGACTGAGCTTGGGCTTCTACTGAAGTATCCCGTGCGCATGGCACTCAATCCGATTATCAGTACCATTGGCTGGATTCTGCCGGGGCTGATCGGCGGTGAAGTGCTTGTTTCTATCGTTCTTGCGATTCAAACCACCGGCCCACTGCTATTGCGCTCGATCATCGGACAGGACATGTACCTTGCTGGCAGTATCATCATGATCTTGAGCACGTTAACGGTGATTGGCACACTACTATCAGATATTCTTCTGGCAGCTATGGATCCACGCATCCGCTATGGAGGGGTAAGTAAATGAGCGCCCAATCGACTAACAACCCTCAGGTACTAAACGATCCGCCCAAGGAAGAGGCCGTGGCGATCGGTCAGCCAGAGGCAGTCCGCGACGAGAGGTTCTACTATGCCACGCAGGGGCAACTGGTATGGTGGCGGTTCAAGAAGCACAAGGTAGCCATGATCGCGGCTGGCCTGACGATATTGCTCTATCTGACTGCCATCTTTGCGGACTTCGTTGCGCCTTATGGAGTAATCACCCGCTGGGAATCCCGGCAACAGCAACCGCCATCCACAGTCCATTTTTATCGTGATGGTGTCGGTATCACCGGACCCTTTATCTACCCGATTTCGCGCAAAGCAGATCCTAAAACGTTCAAATTTATCTGGGTGCCGGACACAACGCAACCGCTACCGATTAAGTTCTTTGCCAAGGGTGAACCGTACAAACTTCTTGGGGTCATCGAGACGGACATACATCTTTTCGGCACTGAGGTGCAGGAACAACCCGTTCATATTTTCGGCACTGACCGTCTAGGGCGAGATCTGTTCTCACGTACCTTTTTCGGCGCGCAAGTGTCTCTCTCCATTGGCCTGGTTGGCGTTTTGATCAGCTTCCTGGCAGGCGTCATTCTGGGAGGCATATCGGGTTACCTTGGCGGCGTCGTTGACGAGTTAATTCAGCGCACCATCGATTTCCTGTTATCGATACCCACCCTACCACTGTGGATGGCGCTTTCTGCCGCACTTCCACGCGACTGGTCAGTGATCCAGACGTATTTTGCCATCGTACTATTGCTCTCGGTCATCGGCTGGGCCGGACTGGCGCGCGTTGTGCGCGGTAAGTTGCTGCAGTTGCGCGAAGAAGACTATGCCATGGCCGCGCAGGCTGCCGGCGCCAGCAAGTGGCGCATCATAACACGCCACCTATTGCCAGGTTTCACGAGTCACTTGATCGTTTCGATCACCGTGTCGATCCCCAGCGTCATCCTGGGTGAAACAGCGCTTAGCTTTATCGGTCTTGGTATGCAACCACCGGCGGTAAGTTGGGGCACGCTGCTACAGGATGCACAAGACATTGTTGCTGTAGCTCAGCAGCAATGGCTGATTATTCCAGCCATCTTTATCATCGCGACCGTGCTGTTGTTTAACTTCATGGGTGATGGACTACGCGATGCTGCCGATCCGTATACACGCTAAACCGGTTGTCATAGATCATTATTGAACTTGTAATCAAGAGAACAATTCATTATGGCGAACGAAACTAACAAGCTTGTAGAGGTGCGCGATCTACAAACGTATTTCTACCTGTATGAGGGAGTCGTCCGAGCAGTGGACGGCGTGAGTTACAGCATTAATAAGGGCAAATCACTGGGTGTGATTGGCGAAAGCGGTTGCGGAAAGTCTGTAACCGCTCAATCCATGATGCGCATTGTCCCTACGCCACCTGCAAAAGAAGTTGGAGGCGAGATACTCCTGCACCTTGAAAAGGGCACAGTCGATATCTTAAAGATGACGGCCAACAGCCCGGAAATGCGCGCCCTGCGCTGGAAGGAAATCAGCATGGTTTTTCAGGAACCCATGACATCCTTCAGCCCGCTTTTTACCATTGGCAACCAGATCACAGAAGCGATCAGGCTGCACATTCCCGATCTCACCAAAAAAGAGATGCGCGATCGCGTCATTGAGTTACTGGGCAAAGTGGGTATTCCGCAACCCAGCCGCTTGATCGATGTGTATCCCCATCAATTGAGCGGTGGCATGCGCCAACGAGCGATGATCGCCATGGCACTTTCATGCAATCCAAAGCTGCTGATCGCGGACGAACCGACAACAGCGCTGGATGTCACCATTGAGGCGCAAATCCTTGAGCTCATCCGCTCGCTGCAGGAAGAGTTCGGCATGGCGTTGATGTATATCAGCCATGACCTGGCTGTGGTCAGCGAAATGTCTGACGAAATCATGATCATGTACCTGGGGCGGATCATGGAAAAGGCGACGACGGATGAGGTCTTCAATAACCCACTTCATCCATACACACAGGCACTATGGCGTTCTATTCCAACCATAGATGGTGATATCAAGCGCTTGAATACGATCAGCGGCATGTTACCCAGTCCGTATACGGTGCATAAAGGATGCCCCTTCTTTTCGCGCTGCGAACAACGCATTCCAGGTTTATGCGACGAAGCAAAACCCGTAGTCACAGAAGTGACACCGACGCATACGGTCAGTTGTTTCCTGTACGAAAAGAACGCACAGGTTCCCATGTCGGCAAACGCATCAACGCGGGTTGGCACAAAGTAGCTATCGATGTGCAAAAGCATTATTCAGAGGAGTAAAAGAGCGTGAGCGCACAAGCTGAACCTCTATTAGAGATCAAGGAACTAAAGAAGTGGTTTCCCATTACGGGTGGTTTCTTGAAGCGCACAATTGGTTATGTAAAAGCCGTCGATGATGTTACGCTAACGGTTTTACCTGGCGAAACACTTGGCGTCGTTGGAGAGAGCGGTAGTGGTAAGACAACGCTGGGTCGTACGGTTCTGAGGCTATACGAACCGACATCAGGCGACATCGTCCTGCATGAAGGGGCAAACGTGATGCACGTGCCACAGCTCGATGATAAAGAAATGCATCACTTCCGGCGCAATGCCCAGATGATCTTCCAGGATCCCTATGCCTCATTGAATCCTCGCATGAACATTCTGGAAACCATCGGTGAACCACTACTGGTTAATGGTATCGCCAAGGGAACCGAGCTGGAGGAGCGTGTCAAGAAAGTCATGCTTCAGGTTGGCCTGCGCGTCGAGCACTTACGGCGCTATCCGCACAGTTTTAGCGGTGGGCAACGCCAACGTATCGGTATTGCGCGCGCCCTCGTCGTGAATCCAAAACTGGTAGTTGCTGACGAACCTGTATCAGCGCTGGATGTGTCTATTCAGGCTCAAATCCTTAACCTACTGAAAGACTTGCAGGCGCAGTACCAGTTGACCTATATTTTCATCTCGCATGCCATGGGCGTCATCCGCTACATGAGCGATCGCATCGCCGTCATGTACGCCGGGAAGATGGTTGAAGTCGGACCCAAGCAGGAATTGCTGAGTAGTCCGCTGCACCCTTATACAGAGGCGCTCCTTTCGGCAGTACCCAAGATGTCGCAGAAGCGCAAGCGACTGGTATCACGCGGTGAAGTACCCGACCTCAGCCGACTTCCATCTGGTTGTGTGTTCCATCCGCGATGCAAATACGCCACCGATATTTGCAAAAACGAGGAGCCGCACCTGCGCGAGATTTCACCAACGCGAACTGTGAGTTGCCACCTGGCAGACAAACTCACGCTGGAAGGAATATAGACTCTCTAGGCATCGCATGGGTCGAGATCAGACTCCCGGAATACGCTGTATTTCGGGAGTCTTGCTTGATGGGTTATGCAAAAAGTTCACCTTGATACGGACATCGGCGGAGAAATGGATGACCTGTGCGCACTTGCCATGCTGCTCAAGTGGCCTGACCTGACCATCACCGGTATTACAACAGTGGCTGATGTCCAGGGCAGAAGAAACGGCTACGTCCGGAGAGTTCTCTCACTTGCTGGTCGTGATGAGATTCCGAGTGCCTCAGGTGCTGATGTGGAGTGCAACTGGTTTCGGTTTAGACCCGGTTACCCGGATGAGCACACCTACTGGGGATCACTGATCCCTCCATCTCCCAACCCGATTGACGCAGCGCTGAATCTACTGAAGGCAAGTATAGATGCTGGCGCAACGATCATCTGCATTGGCCCCTTCACAAACCTCCATCTGCTAGATCTACAACATCCGGGAATTCTAGAATCGGCCCATATCGTTCTCATGGGTGGCTTTACGTATCCAGTACATAAAGACCTGCCTCCATGGGATAACATGATGGACTACAATGTCCAACTGGATGTACGCAGCGCAAGATATGTGATTGAACACTCGGACCCATTGCTAGTGCCATTAGGCATTACAGTGCAGACCGCACTAAGAAGAGCTTATCTACAGCAGTTGCGTTCCACAAATGAGGTAAATCGATTGATTGTGGCGCAGGCAGAAGCATTCGCGGTTGAATGGCACAATGAGGCTACCTATGGAGCAACCTGCTCGCGATTGCCATCAAATATCATCAACTTCCAGCATGATCCACTCACATGCGCCATAGCCTTAAACTGGAGTCAAGGGGTCGTTGTTGAGCGATTGCCTATCGCCATACAAGATATCAATGGATGGCTGCATGAATCTATTCAACCCAACGGCAAGCCAACCCGCGTAGTCACACAAATCAATGGCGAGCGATTCAATCAGTTCTGGTTTGACCTATTGACCACATCGCAGTAAAACACCACTTTGCAGTAGAAGCATCACATGAAGTTCTTCATAACCTTAGCCTTAAAACGTCTGAGCAGTCGCCTTACACTCACCTTACTGCTGATACTCAGCATCTCCCTGACTGTAGGCGTACTAGTATGTGTCCCGGTATTCAGCAACGCCGTCAGTGTTCGCCTGATGGAACAGGAGCTTGGTCAGCGCGCGCAGCGCTTTGATCGTCCTGCTTTCGCATTACGAGCCTATGCATTACCCAGCGGTTATACCATGTCCATTCAAGACAGTCTCGATCGGCGCGAATGGGTACGTGGGCTGATCGCGAAGTACATTGGTCTACCGGTACGGTCAACCTATATGCAGGTCGAAAGCCGATCTATGCATTTGCGCCCACTTAAGAACGATCCTGCCAACCGCCACCAGGAAGATGAAGTTGACCAGCTTGCGGGATTGTTTGTCCCAGATATTAGCGACCACATCAAAGTCGTAGCTGGAGCCAAATATGGCGAACAGCCTGCAAGCGCTCCCGCTGGTGCTCTTTCAATCTGGATCGAAAGCCATTATGCGGCGTCAAAAGATATCCAGGTTGGAGACAAATACAACCTGGCAGGAACCTCGCTGCAAGCAGCATCGATGGTGCCTGTATATATTGCAGGCACGTGGGAAGCAACTGACCTGCAAGATCTATTCTGGTATCGCAATGCGGCCAATGACTACGAAAAAACATTCATCGTAACGCGCGCCGATTTCGAGACTTTTCTATACCCGCAGGCTTACGAGCAGACTTCCTTTTCGGCCTGGTACTTTCTGTTGGACGAATCGCGGTTAAATCTTGATCGCGGCGATCAATACCTGGATGGCATGAAACTCTTCATCCAGGACGTACAGAAATATATACAGAACGGCCGTGTTGACGTTTCGCCAATTGAGGAACTCGCCAAAGCTCAACAACGCAAAGCGTCACTTACTTTCATCTTAACGGGTTTCGCTCTGCCATTACTCGTGATGCTGGTTTATTTTGTGGTATCGATGTCAACGATGACGGCGCGCTTCCAAAGGCGTGAAATCGCGCTGATATCAAGTCGCGGCGGTACGCGATCTCAGATTCTGATCCTGATCCTGCTGGAGTCGGCTTTCATCCTCGCCATCGCATTGCCCATAGGATTGATGCTTGGCCTGGGCATGGCTACCCTGATGGGATACTCGGTCAGCTTCCTGCAGTTTGAGGTGCGCACTCCGCTCAATGTGTATATCGATTCAGCCGATTGGCGACTGATTGCAGTTGGACTTTCGATCGGCGTACTGGCACGTTTGTGGGCAACATGGAGCGCCAGCCGGGTAAGCCTGGTAGCCTACGAACGTCAACGGGCGCGCTCGGTAACAGTCACCAATGGTTTGCGCATCTTCTTTGTCATCCTGCTATGCGGCGTGACCTATTATGCCTTCCGGCAACTCACCTTGAAGGGAACACTTGGATTCGTTAGTTGGAATATGGACGATACCACTAATGATCCGCTTCTACTTGCTGCGCCGACCCTGTTTCTGTTCACAGCTCCTTTGCTGCTGGTAGAACTATTCATTTTTCTAATGCGCCCGATCAGTTGGATGAGCAAGTTCCTGCCTTCATATACAGCCTATCTGGGATTCACCCAGCTGGGCCGGGAAGGTAGTCAGTATCGCGCACCTGCCTACCTGCTCATTCTGTGCCTGACACTAGGCGTGTTTTATGCCTCTGTGGCACGCAGCGCAGATATCTGGCTGGTTGAGCGCCGACGCTACGAAGTCGGGGCGGACTTGCGGTTCAGGCCAGCAATCAAACAACAGGGCTCCGGTGGTTCATTTGGAGCGGCAGATTCGGCGGCTATTAGCGGCAACATTAATGCCATTCCAGTCAGTGAATATGCAACGCTGGAAGGTGTGGCCAACGCCACGCTGGTTGGGGACTTTACTGCCGTCGTACAGAATACCAATGGTTCGCTCTTGCGCATGTTGGCCATTGACCGATTAACATTCCCACAAAGCATCTATTTCAGGCGCGATTTTGCCACGCATCGGCTTGGCGATATGCTCAATCTGCTTGGCACCAAACAGAACGGTATCATCGTTCCACGCAGTGTTTTGACAGCTACCGGATTAAGCATCGGTGATCAGCTCAAGATGGAGCTGATCCTGTCATCGGCAGAAAACCACAAACTGCAGTTCGAAATTGTCGATACTTACCAATACTTCCCGACAGTGTACCCCGACAATCCTGCCGTCATTGTCGATGCAAACTACTTGAACTCCGAACTTGGAGGCAGTTTCCCAACCAATGTCTGGATGCGCCTGAAGCCTGGCGTGAGTGGGGCTTCTGTTTTTACGCAGGTAGAAGCACTCGGTGTCGAGCCGGTTGAACAAAAGGACCTCAACGCGATCATTTATGACGACCAGTCTCGCCTGGAACATGTAGGCATGTTCGGCCTGCTCTCCATCTCCTTTGTTGCCGGGGCTTTCCTGGCAGGGATTGGCATCCTGGTCTACAGTCTGTCATCGTTGATGGAACGCGCTCAGCGCTTTGCCATCATGCGTGCGATGGGCATGCGGCAAATGGAAGTCATTGCCACCGTTCTGATCGAATACCTTGTCACCTTGATTTATGCAGTTGCTGCCGGTATTGGACTTGGCGTACTGGCATCGTGGCTGTACGTACCTTTGTTCCCCGTTACTGATAATCCCGGCATTCCGGTGCCACCCTTCATTGCCTATGTTGACTGGGTGCGAGCCAACTGGATGGCGCTGGTCGTTTCCGTAGCCCTGCTCCTGATTGTGGCCGGCGTGGTGATTCGAGTAGCGCGAGCACGTATCTTTGAAGTCTTACGCATGGGCGGATGGGAATAGCCTAAACACTCACGACAATCTTCAACAAAACGGGGGCGCCGATATAAACGACGCCCATCATGATGGCCTCGATAGTAATGGCGCGCGCCACACGAGGCCAGAACTGTCCCTTGTCCACCCCAACGCGCAGGTAGTGTTCCAGCAGAATAATCACGACCAGTGCGATCACGCCCACCAAAATTAGACTGGCATCGTTGATAAACGTTATCATGCGAGCATCAATCCCGCTTAAGCGCAGGGGCAACATCATGTTAATCTGCGCCTGAAGGATCAGCCAGATCGTGGTCCCGGCGACGATGAGCCAGATCACATAGCACAACAGGTATTCCAGGAAGCTATGCTTGTGTATTCCAGTCACGGTATTGTTCATATTCCTTATTATGCTACCGTAGTGGCTGTGGTGTCATCGATTTAGTTGTAGTGTGACACGAGGCGGCTTTTCTGGAGAGGTCAATTGATTTTATGCTGAACCATAAACAAGTCCACAAGGCTTTAGCAATGCCTGACTTTGGCAGCGAATTGCGTGTATCGCCAGTTAATATTGCCTTGCTTTTCCTAGTCATGGCCAGTGTAACGCCCTGGATAATCAAGCCGACTATCTTGTTAATCGGCTTTTTCCTTGCGCCAATCATCACATTGCTATTAGCCTCGTGGGCACATACGAAGCCATTGGCAAAATGGTTTCTCGCCTTCAGTGTCACTGTACTGATTACTCAGATCAACTTGATATACGCAGTTCCAGCGATTTTGTCGCTCCTGGTTATTCCCGTGTGCCTCATTGTCATCATGGTGAACGTGCGTGCAGCTGGCTTATTCGCAGCAACTATGACTCTTATTCTTGTTTTTGCCCCAGCGCTATTGGGTGCAACTGGCAGGGTGGCTGAAGTTGTCATCGCCATTCTGTGCATCTGGTTCGTATTCGCGCTCATGGCGGGTAGCTTCCACGGTGTATATGGGTTTGCACACTGGGCGGCTGAATACTACACAAAATCGACACTACAATTACAACAGGCACTAGACACCGCTCTTTCATACGATGAAACTGTCAAAGAGCTGGCTAAGGCAGGGAGACAACTCGCCCTATCCAACGAACGCATGGTTGCACTACGTCTGTTGGCTGAAGAAGCTCAGAAAACGAAGGTCGCTTTTGTCTCCAAGGTCAGTCATGAATTTCGCACTCCCCTGAATATGATCATTGGCCTGATTGACCTGATTGTGAAGTCGCCCGATATCTACGGAGAGCCTTTTCCGACGGCGGCATTCGAGGATTTAACGGTGATATATCGCAACTGTGAGCATTTGTCATCTCTCATCAACGATGTTCTTGATCTGACACAAGTAGAATCCGGACGCATGCGATTGCGGAAAGAGCGTGTCGATATGGCATCCATCATCATGGAAGCTGTTGGTGTTGTGCAGCCCCTGATCCTTAAGAAAAAACTGACGCTCGAAACAGCCTTTAATCCCGACCTTCCACAGGTATATTGCGACCGCACACGCATCAGGCAGGTCATATTGAACCTATTGAGCAATGCGGCACGGTTTACCGATCACGGAGGGATTACCATATGCATCCAGCAAAGGTCAAATTATATCGTTGCCAGTGTCAAAGACACTGGCCCTGGCATCAATCCCCGGGACAGAGAACGCATTTTTGATCCTTTCTGCCAGGGATCACAATCTCTCTGGTTGGACAAGGGAGGGTCAGGACTGGGATTAACGATCACCAAACAGTTTGTTGAACTGCACGGTGGACGCATCTGGTTCGACAGCATCCTGGGCGAAGGGACAACTTTCTCGTTTGAGTTACCGGTTACAGAATTGATCATGCCTATCGATGCGCCGAATCGGTGGATTTCTGAAGATTGGGTATGGATGGAGCAACATCCGTCGGGCAAACTGCCCGACTTGAGCCCGAAGCCACGGGTGATCTTATATGACGAGGTAGGAGAACTCCAACACACTCTGAGTCGATACTCATCGGAGATTGACCTGGTGAATGTGGATAACGCAGTGGAGGTCGTTGATGCACAGCGTGTACTACCCGTCAACGCCGTTATCATAAACCTGCAATCGGCCGACGGACTACAACATACCATCAGCCAACTAACCGCCAGCATACCCAATACCGCTATCGTAGGATGCACCATACCCTCATCACGAAAACAAGCGTGGGAAGCACACGCAGTGGACTATCTCATTAAGCCCGTAACGCGTGACCGACTGAAACAAGCGATATACAGAGTCCAGGGCAAAATCGAGGTAGTTCTGCTAGTAGACGACGATCCCGATGTCGTCATGCTACTCACGCGCATGCTCATGGCAATTGAGCCCGGATTGAAGATCAGATCGGCTAACAGCGGGAGTCAAGCCCTGCAGGAAATGCACGAACATCTGCCCGATCTTGTCTTGCTGGATGTCATCCTTCCTGATATGGATGGATGGGAGTTTCTTAAGCGTAAAGTGGCGCATGAGGATTTGCAGGCAGTTCCTGTAATTTTTGTTTCAGCACAGGATCCAAACAACCTGCCAACCAACAGCGCATCCATGATTGTTGGGCATGATAACGGCTTTTCTGCGAGTAAACTCGTACGATGCGCCTTGTCGCTTTCTGCTACGCTGCTTCAGCCTGACTGAGTGCATCCTGCAACGCTGTCAGGAATTGCTGCCGTTGCACCGGTTTTTGCAGATAGGAAAATGCGCCGAGAGCCCGTGCAAGTTCTTCTTCGCGGACTACAGAACAAACGATTACAGGCAAAGAACGCGTAGCAGGATTCTCATGAAGATGCGAGAGTAACAACCAGCCATCGATATCGGGAAGCATCACATCAAGAACGATCGCAGCCGGTTTGTATGTTTCAACCATATCCAGGGTGCGCTGGCCTTGCGCCGCGTGGATGATGTTATATGGCGTCCCAAGGGCATAACGATAGTATAGGTGCGCTAGATCCATGTTATCGTCGACCACGAGGATGGTCCGATCGGCTGACCGAACTGTGATCGAGTAGTGGATTTGCCTGTCACTGTGCTCAATCGAAATGGCGCCATCCTGCGCATCCAGGATTTCTACGATAAAACTATTGTCGGGAGCTTCCATCGCATACGCCGGCTCTCCGATAATATCAAACCGTATGGTGGCACCTTCTTTGGCAGCATGAAGTGTAATCTGACCTGAGATCATGATCTGGATTAGCTGTCCGATAGCAGTAATCAAAACTTGCCGCATTGCCACGGGATGGATAGCCGCTACCAGCCGAGGTGGCACCGATGCAACAATCTGAATCCCCCGACGAGTGGCGAGGCTGCTGACAAGCCCTACAGCACTATTGGCAATCTCGCTTACACTGGCCACGCTACTGGCCGTACTATCGTTCAGCGAAGCCAATTCCTCTTTAACCTGAGACCGCCAGCCAACATGGGATACCGTATTGTTATCCAAAGCAGTGTGATTCTCACGCTGATCACGCCTTTCCCACAGGTATAGAGCAAGTGCGTGCAAGACCTCTGGCATACCACGGCGAAGATGACGAGAAGTAATCCCAAGGCGCTCTGACGTTTCCTCTTGAGACAGATTCTGGACATAGCGAGAGTACAGAGTATCGTATACGCGCTTAACACGAGCCGTGTTAGGTACACTAGCTTCGGGACGCAACTCTTCTATTGCGCGCACAACCACAGCTCGCATGCTCCTAGTAGTCTGATCCAGATCAAGGTTCAGAATTGCACGCAACGTGCCTGTTGGTCGATACACAGGGTCATACAGATGCCCCAGCGCCTCATGGAGGTCATGTTCAAACTCATCAAATGCGATATTGTCTGCCTTTAGTCCGCTCATGTCCTTAATATGTCCGGTCGATGTCCGTTACGCGCCCTTGCCGTGGATATGCCAAGATGATACATCATATAGCTGATATGATTCCCATGGGCATAAAGCGTATTGCCCCCGGTAGAATACTTAAAGGAGGTAGCCCGAGGGACTTGATTGGTGTTTCACCATCTACATACTTAAGAGGCTTAAGCGTAGCACCCTCGGATAGAAGATAACTGACCCATCCCGCCCCTTGATCGCTTGAAAATTTGGACCGAGGTCTCTATCACCGTAGAGATCAGAACTCGACTAAACAGGATAGGAGAGAATAGTTATGTCCGCTAGCAAACGAATAAGTCGCCGTCAGTTTCTCGTCGCCAGCAGCACAACAGTCGCCGCAGGGGCACTGTTGGCAGCATGCGGTGGCGCCACCCCAGCCGCTCCCGCCGCAACCCAGGCTCCCACCGCAGCAGAGGCAACCAAGCCCACAGCAGCGCCAGCCCAGGCAGCATCTGCACCTATAAGCTTCCTTTGCCGAACCGATATCACCAGTGCCTATGCCGCCGATAAGGCCGTAGATGCATGGAACAAAGATCAGGCATCTAAAGTAACTCTGGATAAGCCACCGACAGGTGATATTTCTGTTAAGCTACAGGCTTCACAGGCTGCCGGCGACCTCGTGTGGGATGGTTATTCCGTGCTTGAAGCGCCCTGGAGCACTGTTGAGTGGATCAAGCGCGGTATCATCCAGCCACTGGATGACTTTATGGCTGCTTCGAAGATCCCTGATGCGCCAAAAGTTAAACCCGGCATCATCCCGACGATCCTTGAATCTGCCAGCTATAACGGCAAGCAGTATTTTATCCCCGGCAACGTGGGTAGCGTAGCTCTCGCTTGGTTCACCGGCCCTCTCAAGGACGCGGGGTACGCCAAGCAGCCTGAAACATGGGATGAGGTATACGATTTCGCCACCAAGAGCAAGGCCAAGAATCCCAAGCTTACCCCGTATGACACTGCTGACTGGGGTCTCACCGGCCTGATCGCGATGATCTGGGGCGGCACCGATACACCATTCGACAAAGATGGCATCATTGACTTCACCGGCGATGTATCCATCAAAGCCCTGAAGTGGATGCAGAAGATGGTCAAAGAAGGCCTCATGCCTAAGGTACACCCAGACAGCTTCGGTAACTGGCTGAAGGGCGGCACCGCCATGATCAATTGCTTCGACGTCGCCGGCACTATGGCGCAGCAGACGTTTGGAGATGACAAGGCCGATACCGGCATTAACATCGCCATGGAGAAGGGCAAGAAGGGCGCCGGTACACCGTTCTGGATCAATGGTAGCGTACTGTTGAACAAAGCCAAGAATCCACAGGGTATCGTGGACTTCTTCCTGTGGTGGATGGGCCCGAGCAACAAGGCCACTGGCAAGCAGATTGCCGACGTCGCCGCGAAGCCGTGCTACCAGTACACCTATGACGAATTCGTGAAGCCTGTTCCCAAGAACCAGTGGCAGTTGGCTGGTATTGACCTCGTCGCCAAGTCCAAGTGGTTCCCGATCAATACCGCGTTTGGTATTGAGAATGCCAAGATCAGCCCATGGATCGAAAAAGTCGTCGATCCTGGAACCGCGATGGACCCGGCGCAGGCAATGGCCAGCGCAATGGAAGAGATCAAGGGTGAGTTGGCCAAGCAGAAGTTTAGCTAGACTGACTCATTAAGCCTAATGAATAGCCTTTGCGGTTCGCTTCGCAAAGGCTATTCCTGTTTGTCAATCCGTTACTCCCGTCGTCTTTGCTCAGTATCAGCGCAATCATACGACGGTATGACTTACCAGGAGCCAAATCATGGCGATGACCGAGAACCAAGGACAGGGTGGAACACTCATTACCCAGGCCATCAGTGCAATCAAACGTGATCGAGAGGGAGGTCGTACCAATCCATTTGGCTACCTTTTTATCGCACCTGCACTTATTCTTTATCTGGTCTTCAATCTTTGGCCGATGTTTCGCGGCTTTGCGATGGCATTTACGGATTACCGATTCATCGCGGAATCAACACGCTGGGCTTTCAACGGGCTGGATAACTTCAAGGAAATTTTCACAGATAAAGTGTTTTTGTCAGGTCTGGGTATCTCACTCAGGTACTTGACAATGTACTTGCCCTTGATGTTCGTCCTGTCCCTTTTTCTGGCGATTCTCATTAGTCGCGTCAGAGTGGGCGGCCAATTCTACAGATGGGTAGTTTATCTACCGACAATTCTGCCGATTGCAGTCACCCTGTTAATGTTCAGACAGCTTTTTAACTATAAGTTTGGATTCTTCAACAACGTCTTAATGGGGTTTGGCATCATGGATGTGCCCAACTGGTTAGGCGATGTTGGGACGGCCCTGCCCTCGTTGATGGTGGCTGATTTATGGCGCAGCTTCGGTTTTCCAACACTGTTGTTCTTAATCGGTATTTACAACATCAGCGTAGAACTGTATGAAGCCGCAGCAATAGATGGGGCCAGTTGGTGGGACCAGCTCACGCAGATAACCCTGCCATTATTAAAACCGACCTTCGCACTGGTTATCGCACTCAATGTTGGCGTTATTGGTGCAACAGAATCCATGTTGGTGCTTACAAACGGCGGTCCTCAGGCATCAACAACAACACTCGGTTTATATGTGTATCAGGTGGCATTCCAGTTTGGTGACTTACGCCTTGGGTATGCTGCAGCTATCAGCCTGCTTGTAGGTATGGTCAGCGCGTTGATCTCATTTATCAGTTTCCGGATTTTGCGGCAGTCATAATGCATCGCCAACTATAGAGGAAATGCCATGAATACAACTGTGAATACACACGCCTCTGCTCCTCGCACCGCAAAGACTTTTCGCACCTTGCTACGACAGAGCAACATCGGCACCCATTTGGTGATGATCGTTGTACTGATCACCATTTTCGTACCCGTCTTGTGGCTTATAGGGACGTCATTCAAAGATCGGCTTGAGTTCTCAACCAACACCAGCGCTATCATCCCTAATAATTTCAGCTTGGTCAATTACGAATACATGTTCACCGCCATCCAGAACCTGCCCATATACATGATGAACAGCTTCATCGTGGCAATCGGGACAACGGTAGTACAGGTATTCTGCGCATCACTCGCTGGCTACGCCTTCAGCCGGTTAAATTTTCGGTTCCGCGACTTGATCTTCGTGGGCATCCTCGTATCCATGTTCATCCCACGCTCGGGTGGTTTGATGGCTTTGTACGAGTTGATGACATTCCTGCACCTTCGAAACAGTGTCGTCGGTCTGATTCTGCTATTTGGCTCGGGTGTACCTGTGACGATTTTCATCATGAGACAGACTTTTCTTTCAATACCGAAAGAAATCGAGGAGTCGGCATTGATCGACGGTGCAAACTGGTTCATGGTGTTCTGGCGCATCGCATTACCGCTAGCTGCCGGTGGCATTGTCGTCATTGCGACTCTGGCTTTCATTGGCGCCTGGAGCGACTTCCTGACAACCTACACGCTGATTGACCGCGATAATCAAATGACGATCTCGGTAGGCATTCAGAAAGTGCTTGCTACCAGTTACGAAACGGCACTATCTCCCAGATTCAGGGGTCAGTTTGCCGGAGAAGCTGCAGACGCAACCATGCTGATCTTTGCAGCAACACCGGTTGTCGTTTTGTATGCCCTATTGCAGAAGTGGTTTATGAAAGGCCTCATGGAAGGCGCAGTAAAGCTCTAGCATCGGCATGCGAGAAAAAGAGGAAGGGTCAGTTCAAACTGACCCTTCCTCTTTTCCGTAACTCTTAATGGTTATTGATCAAGTTCACTCGCTGGCAGACCGAGCGGCATTGGCGCTGGCCTCTCACAACCACTAGAAAGTGTGATGTGCCTGTCTTCACGTGAAGCATCATGTATGGAATGCATCACGTCTAGTACGTGATAGGCCAGTGCTCCATTGGCGCGATGTGCTCGACCAGAGCGAATCGCATAGGCCATATCAGCAATCCCGAGGCTGCGACTGTTTTCTGCTCGGATGGGCAGCAATGGAACTTCTTCCCACGCTTTCGACTCTGGCTTCCATAGCTTCACCGGCCCGCCAAATGTATTCGGATCAGGCACGCTCAAGCTGCCATCAGTGCCATAGATCTCTATGCGCGGCAACTGGTGCGCCCAGACATCAAAACTGGTGATCAGGTTCCCAACAGCGCCACCAGCAAAGTCTAGTACGCCAACAATGTGCGTGGGCGTCTCAACAGTGATCTTGGTACCCGTGCGCGATCCACTACCAATTGTTCTGTCAGGAAATGACATCTGCGCTGAACCTGTGACACGGCGGACTGAACCCAGCATGGTGACCAGAGCAGTAACATAGTACGGCCCCATATCAAACATAGGGCCGCCGCCCACCTGGTAAAAGAAATCCGGACTTGGATGCCATGGTTCCGGGCCACGCCCAAGCATAAAGGCCGTTGCGGCGATCGGGCGGCCAATCGCGCCATCATCGATCAGTTTGCGGCAGGTTTGCAGTCCGGCGCCCATAAATGTATCGGGAGCACACCCGACCAGCAGATGGCGCTCTTTCGCCAGAGTGAGTATACGTTGCGCATCTTCACGCTTGATAGCCAGTGGTTTCTCGTTATAAACGCTCTTTCCAGCTTCCAGCACACGTAACGCGATGCTCGCGTGTGCGGCAGGCGGCGTGATATTGAGGACAATACTGATGTCGGGATCAGCAAGCAACTCATCCACTGTAAGTACTCGCGACACGTTAAATTCCCTGGCACGAGACTGCGCCAATTCGGGAATAACATCTGCCACTGCAGCTACTTCCAGAATATCAAATGTCGGGGCAACTCGCAGATAAGTACTACTGATATTGCCACAACCCACGATACCGATCTTCGTCTTCGTTGTCATCTCATAGCTCCTTTGTCATGACGGATAAGTACGAATTGTTGGATACACCGATTTGAATCTGACCTCATAGCGTGTTCACTATTTACTGCCAGGCCAGGCGCGTTCATACGAATTGAGAATGCCATCCCACAGAATATTGGCTCTCTGGTCAATCGACCGACGTGCAAGGTCAGCTTCAAACCAGGCTAACGCCTTGCGCACACCTTCTGTCCACGGCACTGTAGCTACAAAATCCGGCACAAAGCGCTTGATCTTGGTATTGTCGAAAACAACGCTGTAGATCTTGTCGCCAATCAGACTACCGTAGGAATCAGGATCATGCGCAGCAATCAGATCAGAAGAAATATGGACGATATTCGGCTCGACGCGCAATGCGTGCGCCAGTTCAATGTAGATCTGATTCCAGGTCAATACCTCGTCCGAGGTAATGTGGAAAGCATGGCCAATCACCTGTTCGCGCCCCAACAGCCCAATCAAACCTTTGGCGAAATCTCCATTCCAGGTCAACGGCCACAATGACGTTCCATCACCGGGAACAATGACCTTTTCGCCTTTCTTCATGCGCTCCACCAATGTCCATGGATGTTGCCAACTACCCATGATCATCGGGATCTGCGAAGGGCCATAGGTCAGTGATGGGCGTATGATCGTAATGGGAAATCCACGCTGACGATACTCGACCATTAAGCGTTCTTCGCACGCAATCTTGTTCTGCGAATAGGCCCAATGAGGATTGGCCAGCGGTGTATCTTCAGTAACGAGATAATGGTTGGGTGGTTTCTGATACACACTTGCCGAGCTAATAAAAACAAACTGGCGCGTTTTGCCTGTGAATAAAGCGATGTCAGCTTCGATATCAGCAGGAGTGAATGCAATCCAATCCACAACGGCATCAAAATAATGCTCGCTTAGCAATGCCTGAACAGCAGCGCGATCGCCATGGATATCGCCCTTGAGCAGCGTGGCGCCTGCAGGGGCATCATACTTCTGCGAGCGCCCGCGGTTCAAGATATACAGCTCGATCCCGCGATCAACAGCCAACTGTGAACAAGCGGAACTGATTAAGCCAGTTCCACCGATGAACAAAACTTTCACGATAGCCTCCTCAACACATATAAGAGCACCATAAGGCATACGGTGGCCCATTCTTCAATATCGGTGTTGTTAGTATAACGAGATTCTGCGCCTACGCTCAGACGGGGTAAATGAGCGATGCATCATCATTGGCCGGGAAATTCACGCGCCGAGAAACGGGATAGGCCTTCATGCCAATAGAGGCAAGCGGTTTCAGCATAGCCGTTAATGCAAGCGCCGGGGTGCTATCATCCAACCAGTCGGCGATATCTTCAGGGGGCAGGATGACGGGCATCCGATTGTGAATCGGCGCCATGAGATCGTTAGGAGCTGTCGTCACGATCGTAAAAGTACGGTGCTGCTCACCTTGCTGTGAAGTCCATAACTCCCATAGACCAGCCATGGCAAAAGGCCTATGAGCCTCCAAAGTGATATAAAGCGGTGTCTTTGTCTTGCCATCCGGCTCTTTACGCCACTCGTAAAATCCATCGGCGAGGACAAGGCAACGTCGCTTCTTGAATGCCGTACGAAACGATGGTTTTTCCTCCAGCGTTTCTGCGCGTGCATTGATCATCTTGGTCCCAATCGAAGGGTCTTTCGCCCAACTGGGAATCAGACCCCATTGCGCTATTGATAATGTACCTGGTGTTTCATTCAATACCACAGCCGTGTTCTGAGTAGGTGCAACGTTATAGCGCGGTACAAGCATCGACTCTGCCGCTTCCAGGTGAAACATGGTCATCAGATCATTGGGATCAACAGTAACGGTAAATCGTCCACACATAATATGGTCAGTTTAAAACAAGTATAATGTTATGTCAAACTTTGTTATTTTAGAACTTCTGCAACCGGGCGGTTTTTTCCATTCGGATCAACCATGGAAAACCACTTCATCTGTTCGCAAGGATCAGGATATAGCGGAGATCTACTGAAATCATAGTTCCACAAAAACATGGCGCCCATCCATGACCAGTTGTTTTTAGCATAGTCAAACGCACGTTTCACATAGTCTGCCTGTTGCGTTTTTGAGACGCGTTGCCAATCAAGGTCCGGCCATGAACAACTCGCCCCTTCGTCATTCGGATTAAGCAACCATCCAAACTCCGTTGCCCACATCTGTTTATCTGTAGCGCCAAACTGCATCATGAGTGCGCGATGCGCCTCTGCGCGTCGAAACGCCAACCCATTGATATCAGGCGCATTAGGGTCCTGTTCTGGTGGATAGGCAAAACCATAGGGGTGGAAACCGTAAGTATCAAAAAGCCCGGCTGCACCAGCGCGAAACATGGCCTGCGCATATACGAGATCATCGACATGACCAGGCCCTGCGCCACCCGTTGGCGCTAAGCCGGCAGAGACAATGATGGCCTCAGGATCGCCCGTTTTGATGCGCGCATAGGCAATCGCCAATAGGCGAGTATAAAGCTGCACATCGGGCTGGCCGCCACCCCACTCGCGCGATAAGTTCACTTCATTACCAATGGCATAAGCCTGAATCAGCCCGCGTTTGGAAATCGCCAGCCGTTGCAGTTGATCTGCCCAGGAATTGATGTCTTCATCTCGGCCAGAGATAGCATTATCCAACGGCACCCGGTAAAGAATCTTGAATGGTGGGACTGGGTAATCGGGTGGAAGAAAGATTTCTATCCATTGGAACTTAAGCTCCTTAAGGAGTTCAACATGCCCCCAATCCGCGACATTAGCGCCACGCTCAGACGCCAGCGGTGGCACTGCAGCAGATGGGGGCATGGCAGATACAACCATAGGGCGATCTGGGTGCCTGCCGACTAAGAAGCACAAACTGCTAAACAAGCAAATGGCAACGATTGACACGCGACGGCGCGGTCGAAGCATCTGCGTATCCGCCTGCCTGTTCAAGGAAGAAGGCATCGGATGCGAAGTTTGACTGTGGCCTTTCCTGTCGCGTAACAATTACGGATGAACCTCTTCAGACTTAACGGCAGTCTTAGCCTCATACGGAAGGAATGTATCACGCAATCGGCTTGGAATACGCCCGGTCAACAAGATGGATCGCTCTTCAGGGACTTCGCTGTCAACAGTACCTTCACGTCGAAAAAGAGCCATCAGGTCGCCAGCCTTGTAGGGTAAACGGACGCGTATCGGCACCATTTGTTCATATAGAACGACTTCGATTTCCTTGAGCAGGGCATCCATGCCGGTCTTACGCAGCGCAGAAATCGGAACACCTTCACTTAAGAGCCCGGGGGCTGCAGACCATGGCATGGGTTGCTCGATCCCTGATATTTCTGCCTTTGGAAGGCGATCCGCTTTATTAAGCGCGATGATCATGGGCTTACTGCCTGCGCCAAGTTCCGTGAGTGTATCCAACACCGTCTGCGCTTGCGCCACATGGTCAGGATGCATAATATCGACCACATGCAGCAAAGCATCGGCCTCGGTGATTTCCTCCAGCGTGGCACGAAATGCAGCGACGAGTTGCGTGGGCAGTTTCTGAATAAAGCCAACTGTGTCAGTGAACAGAACGTTGTGGCCGCCAGGAAGGTGAACACGCCGCGTTGTCGGGTCGAGAGTCGCAAATAGCTTGTTTTCCACGAGCACATTGGAGTTTGTCAATGTATTCAACAAGGTTGATTTGCCGGCATTGGTATATCCAACAATGGCGACTACAGGAACCTCGTTGCGCCGACGTTGTGCACGATGCTGCGCTCTTTGTGCTCGCACTTCGTCGAGTTCATCTTTCAGACGAGACAAGCGCTCGCGAATCCGTCGCCTGTCAATCTCTAGCTGTTTCTCGCCGGGACCACGCAGACCCACACCACCGTTACCACTACGGCCAGAACCACCACCGGCTTGACGTGCCAAGTGTGTCCATTGCCGGGTTAACCTCGGCAAGCGATACTGGTATTGGGCGAGTTCCACCTGCAGAGCGCCTTCGCGAGTTTGAGCGTGCTGAGCAAATATATCGAGGATTACTGCAGTACGATCCAGAACCAAGATGCCTTCACCCAATGCTTCTTCCAACTCACGCTGGTGCCGCGGGGATAGCTCATCGTCAAAGACTACGACGCTGAAATCCAATGCGGTTTGCCACGCCGACAGCTCTTCTACCTTACCTGAACCGATATATGTATTGGGATTAGGCCCTTCTAGCGTTTGCCTGGTTTCACCAACCACCTCCAGTCCAGCAGTTTCACATAGTAGTGCGAGTTCCTGCATAGAGGCATCAAGTGCAAGTCGTGCATGCTGTTGTTTGTAGGCGTCGCCCGTAAGATGAACACCGACCATAAAAGCGCGGGGAGTGAGACGCTGTGTCTCAAGCTGCAATTTACTCTTAGGCATAAATAGTATAAATAACCGAAAACATTCCTCCAGAAACGAAAATAGTGATCAAACGTCTTATAACAAGATGATACAACATCTCGAAAAGCTGGCGAGGTTTGATAACAAAAAAGCATTCACAACGTAGAACGGTAGGAGCGAGCGATGAGAACAATTGAAACGCGACGAGGAAGCAGGCTCTCGCGACGGCGAGAACCTGTTCACGTTGTTAACTACTCAGGGATACACATGCAAAACCTATCATCAATACAGGAAGAGGTACACGACAGAATACACTATTGAATGTGCTATTACGCAGTGATTCGATCCATGGCTTCTTTGATGCGTTTTGTCGCTGTGCCAAGTGAAATGCGGACATAGCCTTCGCCATGAGCACCAAAGGCAGTACCCGGCGTCAACGAAATGCCCTTCTTCTCTAGCAAGAACTCTGCCCAGGCTGCTGCTGTCGCAAATGCCGCAGGAATCTTTGCCCACACATAGATCGTTGCCCTGGGCGTTTCCACTTCACAACCTGCAGCGCGCAAACCCGCTACGACGAGGTCGCGACGCGCTTTATAGGTCTCCTGCCGCTCGTACAACCATTCCTGGTCGCCCGTTAATGCCGAAATAGTGGCATCCTGTATGCCAATATAGGGGCCAGAGTCGACATTAGACTTAAGCATGCCGATCAAGCGTATAGCATCGGGATTGCCAAGAATCACACCGACGCGCATGCCGGCCATATTGTGGCTCTTGGACAGCGAGAAAAACTCAATGGCGATATCTTTGGCACCGGGAATCTGTAGGACGCTTGGCGCCACATAACCATCGTAGCCGTTTTCGCAATAGGGATTATCATGACACAGTAGAATGTTGTGCTGCTTACAGAAATCCACCGTTTTCTCAAAGAAAGACAACGGTGCAATTCCAGCAGTCGGATTATTCGGATAGTTCAGCCACATCAGTTTGGTCTTGGCCAACACATCAGCAGGAATGGCGCCAAGATCAGGCAACCAGCCATTTTCCTTAAGCAATGGCATGAAATAGGGTACGCCACCAGCTATTTCTGTGCCTGCGGTGTATGTGGGGTATCCCGGGTCTGGAATCAAAGCGATATCGCCAGGATTCAGATAAGCTGTTGCCGTGTGATAAATGCCCTCTTTCGACCCGAGCAATGGCAATGACTCTTTCTCCGGGTCAAGTTCGACACCAAATCGGCGCGCATAGTATTGTGTAAATGACTTTCGGTAAGTCGCCGTTCCGGTAAAGCCGCCGTACCCGTGTTTGTTGGGATTATGCGCAGAGGCTACCAATGTATCGACGATTTCCTTACTTGGCGGTAAATCCGGCGAACCCATGTCCAGAGCAATAATATCCATGCCCGCGGCCTTGAGCTCGTCTTTGCGTTTATTCATTTTGGCAAAAACGTATGGCTTGACAACAGACATGCGTTGTGACGGTGCAATCATCCTTTGTTCTCCTTTTGATACTTGGGTATCTATACTACCAGCCTGGACTAGTTGTTGCCTTCTAACCAGACCTGCAGTGTTCGCCCGACCCTTTGCAGGCTTTCGGCCCCTATTTTATCAGGCGTATCCTGTGTTGTATGCCAATCTGGATAGTCAAAATCAATGATATCCACTGCCGACCAACCACGTTTGAGGAAAGGGGTGTGATCGTCGGTCATATTCCAACGTACCTTCGGTATGAAATAGCGATCATATCCCAATGACTCCGCCACCGACCATATCTGTTTCCTAAGCACTGGCGTCGAGTTGGTTTCAAGGTAGATATCCTGTTGTATATCACCTATCATGTCTGTCACTACAACCGCGGTTGGGGTAACCGTCAGGCTGTTGGCATAGTAGGTCGACCCTATCAGCCACTGCCAGCCATCCAGATCGCCATTATCTTCGGCATCGAAGAACACCATCCGCACCTGCTTCCCCGTATGAGTGACATCCAGTACCCGCGAAAGCTCCAGTAGTGTGGCAACACCGGACGCGCCATCATTGGCGCCTGGGACAGGTTGCTCAGGATGACCCGAATCTCGGTCGGCACGCCTGCGGGTGTCATAGTGGGCGCCAAGAACAACGACACTACCCAGCCCTTTCGTGCCGATAATATTCCTGATGGGCGTGTTGAAATACATGAACTCCTGCGTTGATGTTTCCCAACCATTCACGCTTAATGATGCAAGAATATAGTCACCAGTCTGTCTATTTTGCGCTGTGCCAGTAATTCGCGGGCCGAATGCTACCTGGCGTACCACTATATCCAGCGCATTCTGCCCTGAGAACTGGAATCGCGGTGCTACTGCAGTTGGAGATACCACCGCTGTTTGAACCGGCGCTGCAGTGCATGAGATCAAAATTATCACAAGCATGGCCAACGCGCCAGGCACCTTCAGAGTCATTCTGTACTCTCCGAAGATTGACGTGAGTGCCCGTACTCCAGAAGCCCAAGCTGATGAACGCTCAAGAAGGAATCAAGATCAGCCTGAGCACGTTCCGCATAGCGCATTGATCGCAAGCGCTTGTCTTTAGGGGGATTGTCGAGTGCCGGCATAATGCCAAAGTTTGCTTTCATCGGTTGAAACGACTTTGCTTCGGCATGCGAAACATAGTGGCACAATGCTCCAAGCATCGTGGTCACCGGCAATGCAATCAAAGGTTTGCCAAACGCCAAATGAGCTGCATTGATCCCGGCAATTAAACCAGTGGCCGCATTACCCACATAACCTTCGACGCCTACAATCTGGCCTGCGAAAAACAACCCGGGATAGACATCACCCAGATGAGCAACCTCAGCCAACCTCGGTTTGAACTGCATTGTGTCATCAAGAAGCACCGGGCTATTGATGAACGTGTTGCGGTGCATCTGGCCGTAACGCACAAATTCCGCCTTCTCTAATCCCGGGATCATACGCAATACACGATCCTGCTCTGGGAATTTCAAATTAGTTTGAAACCCTACCATGTTGAATAGTGAGCCCGCAATATTGTCCTGACGTAACTGCACCACGGCAAACGGACGCCGCCCAGTGCGCGGGTCTTTAATGCCCACAGGTTTCATCGGGCCAAAAGCCAGCGCCTCTCGCCCACGCCGCGCCATGACTTCAACGGGTAAGCAGCCTTCGAAGAACTGATCATGGCGCATCTCAAAGTCCTGTAGCTTCGCCGTTTCAGCGCCGATAAGCGCATCAACAAAAGCAAAATACTCGTCCTTTGAAAGCGGGCAATTAATATAGTCGCCCTCGCCTAGGTGCTCTCCTGGCGCTGTCACAGTGCCATCACCATGCTTACCATAGCGCGATGCGCGAAAGGCAATAGAAAAATCAATCGTGTCTATATTCACGATAGGTGCGATGGCATCCCAGAAGTACAAATATTCTGAGCTTGTCAGGCGCGCAATCTGACCCGCCAGTGCTTCGGAAGTCAGTGGGCCAGACGCGATCACCGTGAGTCCATTGGGTATCTCGGTGACTTCCTCTCGAACGACCTCAATATTGGGATGTTTTTCGATGCGTTCTGTAACCAGTTGCGCGAAAGTATCACGATCGACAGCAAGAGCGCCACCAGCCGGGACTGTCGCGCCAGCAGCACAATCAATCATTAAAGAACCCAACGCGCGTAACTCATGCTTCAGCAGACCTGGCGCTCGATCGACCTGATCGGCGCCTAATGAGTTGCTGCATACCAATTCAGCTAGTTTGCCAGTGGTATGTGCAGGCGTCATCTTGTGTGGACGCATCTCAAAAATCTTAACGTGCAACCCACGTTCGGCTGCCTGCCATGCAGCTTCTGTACCTGCCAGGCCACCACCAACAATTGTTAAATCTGTCATTG
>CAIQQO010000295.1 GCA_903873965.1 uncultured bacterium | reverse complement strand
TGCACTGGCGACAGTAGAGATGTATTACCCGCTGACAGACACATGGACTATCCGTGCAAGCCTTCCGATAACAGCTTCCTATCTGACAGCAGTGGCTCACAATGGCAAAATCTATGTCCTGGGCGGTAATGATCAATCGACAGCCTGGTACAAATCTGTGTACGTCTACGATCCACTCTTGAATACATGGAGTCAAGTTGCATCGATGTTATCGCCGCGAGGAGCTCATGCTGCTGCTCTCGTTGGCGGGAAAATCTACGCTCTTGGTGGGATTCCGTTCGACTCAAGTGTTGAGGTCTATGATCCGTTGATCGATCAGTGGTCAGCAGACACTCCCATGCTGACACAACGACATTACCATGCTGCAGTGGTTAGCGGAGGCAGATTGTATGTGATCGGAGGATGCAAAATTGACATCGACGGAATCTGTCAAACAGTCAACACACTTGAAGAGGCGTTATTCAATGCTATCGATCCAACCGCCACTATGGCAGGTCGCGTCATCGACCTATCGAGCAATCCCGTATCTGGCGTTGTCATTTCCAATAGCGCAGCCTCTGCAGTAGCTACTGGCGCAGATGGTTACTACACCTTCACCAATTTTATGACCGGTACATATGTACTCACACCGACGAAGAACGGTTATACCTTCTCGCCGGCGACGCGCACGGTCAGCGTCCCGCCGGATGCGACGGGGCAGAACTTTGTTGCGACTCGACAGACCTATAGTGTCAGTGGTTACGTGACCGATATTAGCAATGCACCGATAGTCAACGTTGTCCTTTCTTTTGGGATTACTTCATCGGCGACCACCAACGGTTCGGGCTACTACAGCATCAGTGGTCTGGTCGCGGGCACGTATTCCGTCACTCCGAGCCTTTCTGGTTACAACTTCACACCAGCCTCGCGCACTGTGTCCGTGGGACCCAATGCATCCAATATCAACTTCGTGGGCGCAGTTCCCATAACTAGACCACTCTCGCTGGTGGTGGATTCCGGCGTGGATCGCATGCAACTCAACTGGTCTCCTTCAGATAGTCCCAATGTGTCGGCCTATCGCGTGTCTCGATCCATCTCCCCCACGCTATCGCAGTTCACTGAAGTTGGGACCACCTCTGATCTGCACTTGTTTGACACTGCAGCCGGGCTCGTTGCGGGCAATACCTATTGTTATCGAGTTGAGGCGCTAGCCAACACTGTGACGATCAACACGTCAAACACAGGCTGCGCAGCATTCGGGCGACTGAACCTGTGGGTTCCCGATACCTATGCTGCCGAAGGCACCACGGTGATTGTGCCGGTGAATGTCCGCAATGCCACTGGCTTAAATATGGTCAGCGCCGACATCTGGCTGGACTTCGATCCCGCCGTAGTGGTCTGCCAGAATGTGACCAACACGGCCATGACGGCTGACTTCATCTGGGCCGTTAACCGCGATAACACGAATGGACGCGTGAAAATATCGACGATTTCCAGCCCGCCTAAGACAGTTTATGGCGATGGCTCGCTGTTCTGGCTCACATTCCAGGTCAAGGGCTTGACCGGATCTTCCTCAAAACTCGATATGCGGGAATTGGTGGCGCTGGTTGGCGGCTCGTCTCTGCAGGCATTGGGGACAGATGCTTTCCCAGTGGATGTGCCACTGACCCTCGAAGATGGCACGTTACACGTACAACCACTTGGCATGCTGGGTGATGTCAACAATAATGGATTCGTATCGGCCGTGGATGCGTACCTGGCGTTGCAAATGGCAGCAGGCCAGATCACACCCAATGCCCAGCAACGCTATTCGGCCGATGTCAACGGAGATAATGCCGTGACGTCCGCCGACGTCAGCATGATCCTTTACTACGCTGTCAACGGCACGTGGCCTCTTCCCCCAGCGGCGTTGATGGCCGCTTCACGCGCCGGCGTTCATACAGCGACAACAGGTACTACCAGTCTCAGCCTTGAGGACTCCAGCGGTATCCAGGGGGGGACGGTTACCATACGTCTGTGGGCAGATAACCTGGTGAACTGGTCTGGCGGCGACTGGACGCTCACGTACGACAAAGGCATCGTGTCTGGTGTCAAGAGCGTGACAGGCATCGGATTGGGCAACGGTGCTTTGATTGCCTATCACGATGACGGCGCGGGCATGCTCAAAGTATCGGCCACACGCAACACGCCAATCAGCGGTAATGGTTACCTTATTGCCGTCACACTGCGTCTGTCCAGTCACCCTACTCACCGGACGTCACCAATAGCCATGGCAGAGGCGCGTCTGAGTGATCCCTATGGGCGCGATTATGCGCTGTCTGCTTTACAGAGGACAGTGGAGCGCCATAATGCGAAAATCGTATTGCTGTGGCCTGTGTTCGTACCGCATGTATTGCGCTGAACAGAAGCGATGCATGAATAACCTTGCGAGGGCTGTCGAGAAGGATGAAGAAGGTAGCACTGAGTGAAGTGAAGGATGGTCTGTCGCGCTATCTGCACCTGGCCGAGGATGAACAAATCATAATCACCCGCCATGGCAAGCCGGCCGGTGTACTCATCGGCTTCAAGGATGAAGACGACTGGTTTGACTTCCGAATAGAGAACGACGAACGTTTTCTGAAACGCATCACCCAGGCGCGCGCGAGCGCGCAGGCCGGTCGCCGCATACCGATAGAAGATATCGAGTAACGCATTTGCACGAATCGGTTGTAAAGATAGGGTAGAGTAGCACCTATGCGAACCCTTGAAACTGCTTCCGTCCTGACCTGCGTTACTTTCATCCTCCTCCTGCTCATACCGGCGCAACGGCGCGGGCGTTGGCATGCGTTGATCGGCGTCGCCGTGGGCGTTGTGGCGCTGGCCCAGGTCGTGATCGAAGGGTATCGCTGGCAGATGCTGCCGCTCGAAGTCGTCATGGCGATCATCGCCATCCTGTCGTTGATCAGCGTGGTGCGGCGCAAGGCCACGCCGTCTGTCCGTCGCCTCGTTGTCCGCCTAGGCCAGACAGGGTTGGCGTTGCTGCTGGTGGTTGTCGTCACAGCGCCCGCCATACTCTTTCCCGTGCCGATGCTGCCTGCGCCAACAGGACCGTATGCCGTTGGCACGCTCTCCTTCGCCGTGACCGACGCCGCGCGCACCGACCCGTACGCGCCCAATCCCGGCACGCCGCGCGAGTTGCTGGTGCGCGCATGGTATCCGGCGCAGACCACAGCCGCGCCCAATGCCCCGTGGCTCAGCGGCATCGAGCGCATCACGGGCGTGCTTGCGCGCACCGGCGGGCTGCCCTCGTTCTTCTTCAACCACCTCGTCTATGTGCGCGCGCACTCGGTTCAGGATGCCCCGCTGGCTACTGCGGCGGCGCCATACCCCGTGGTGCATTTCTCGCATGGCTTTGGCGGCTTCACCAGCCAGGACACCTTCCTGGTCGAAGAACTCGCCAGTCGCGGCTACATCGTTGTGTCTACGCTGCATCCGTATGCCGCGCTCGACGCCGTCTTTCCCGACGGCCATATCCTGCCCAACAATCCGGCTGTGTTGCCCAAAGACCCGCAGAGCGCTGCCTTTACACTTGCGGCGCAACAGATAGGCCGTCAATGGACCGACGACACGATCTTTGTTCAAAACCAGCTCGAACACCTGCCGGCCGCGAACCTGCTCGCCGGCCACATGGACTTGACGCACATCGGCGCGCTCGGCCACTCCACCGGCGGCGGATCGACCATCCAGTTCTGCGCCGAGGACGCCCGCTGCAAGGCCGCTGTCGGGCTGGACGCATGGCTCGTGCCGGTCAGCGACGAAGCGCTGGCGCTGGGGTTAACGCAACCGGCGCTCTTTCTGTTCAGCGACCCGGCGCTGGCCTACTTCCCGCCAGTCAACCGCGCGCGCTTCCATACCCTTGCGGCGCACCTCGCCACGCCAGAAAACGACTTCTACCTTGTTGGCACCGGCCACCACGACTTCGACGACACCGCCACGTTCAGCCCGATCGCCCTGCGTTTTGGTTATAGCAAAGGCCCCATCGCATATGAACGCGCCTTCGACATCGTCCGCGCCATGACTCTCGCGTTTTTCGATAGCGCGCTGAAGGGGAGCAACACACCGTTACCGCAGTTCCCGGAAGTGCAGCGTGGAGCGCACTAACCAGGGGCGTAGCATTGCCCTATGAACCTCATCCTATATGACTGAGCTCTCAACAAAACAGCCGG
>CAIQQO010000294.1 GCA_903873965.1 uncultured bacterium | reverse complement strand
GAAGAAGACAATCACGGGCGAGAACACGAGCAGCGCCAGTATGGAGCCTGTGATATCGAGCAGGCGCTTGAAAGCATGATCATCCGGGCTGGAACGATCGTCGCGCATACTGAGCAGCGGAATGCCGCCAAAGTCGTTCACGTCGATATGGCCCAGGTTGATCTGCAGCAGCGATGGCACCACGCGGGCGCGCACACCGCGATGGTTGCATAGATCAATCACCTGCGCGATCTTCGGCTGCGCCGACCATGGCAGGGTGACCACCACCTCGTCTACCTTCTGATTGCGCAGAATGCCCGGGAGAGCATCGAGCGCGCCGAGCGCCGGAAATCGACCGATGTTGGTGCTGCCGCGTATCGGATCGTCATCGACAAACCCGATGCAGCGGTAACCCAGTTCAGGGCGTGCGACCAGCGTGCGCATGACGGCGCGCCCCAGTTCACCCGCGCCGATCAGCAGCACGTTGGCGATGTTGTGACCTCGTCGCCGTTGCACCGACTCGATAATGAGTTGAATCCACCGCGCGATGCCCACCAGTATGATGACGGCCAGCCCGCCTTCCACGATCATCAGGCGCGAATATCCTGCCGGCAGATAAACAAAGATCAATGCCATCAAGACGACGATGGCTTTGGCGGAACTGTTGGTAATCAGGTAAATCTGGTCAAACCACGATGGCGTGCGGCGCGTCGTATAGACGCCGTCGATGCCGAACATCAGCAGAAACACGGCAGTAAAGGCAACCTGGATCATCCGGTAATCATCGAGATTCGCATCGAAGCCGGTCTCAAGAAACCATTGGAACCTGTAACGCGCCAGAAAGCCAATGATGAAGCCGGCGTTGATGAGCACAACGTCGATGAGTGGGATCAGTAGTTTTTTTCGAGAGTTCATCAACCGGATAGCTATGCTTTATTTGCTGGCATCGATTGCCATCTCATACATGCGATACTTTTTATACAGTGTCGGTTCAGCATATTGAATCACACGGTTCATGGCATCGTTGGTTTCAAGTATCCACGAGCACTCGCCGCCAATGAGGTTCTTCTTAATCGCCACCTGCAGGGTTTTGTAGATCATGGCCGTGTCGACGCCCGCCATGCGATATTCAGGCAGCACGCCGAGGATGATCAGGCGCAGTGAGTTCACCATCGTGCGGCGATACCACAGGAACTTCAACAGCGTCCACAGTTCCAGCGTCTTTGGATTTGGGTAAGCCTTGCGCAACGGCCGGTTCAGGTTGGGCAGGCTGATCGACACGCCGATCGGTTCACCGTCATGTTCAGCGATGAAGACCATGTCGGTGTCAACAACCTGTTTCAGGTTTTCGCCGAGGTGGTCGATTTCCTTCTCGCTCATCGGCACGAAGCCCCAGTTAGCCAGCCACGCCTTGTTGTAGATCTTCTTGATGCGCTCCACTTCCTCGTCGAACTTGCTCATGTCGGCAGTACGAATAGTGAACTTGTTGCGCTTCATGGCCATCTGCGCCACGCGCTCAAACCGCCCGCCCATGATGAGTTCCTTCGCACGTTCGGTCGCTGTCCACCATGCGTACAGGTCCATGGCCTTGTGCATGCCATAGGCCTCGAGCAAGCCCTGATAGTACGGCGTGTTATAGGACATCATGATCTGCGGCTCGGAATCGAAACCCTCGATGAGCAGCCCATAGCCGTCATCGTTCGAATTGAACGTGGCCGGCCCGCGCATGGCGGTTAACCCGCGGCCTTTCAGCCAGTGGCGCGCAGTATCGAGCAGCGCATTGGCCACGGCCTGATCGTTGAAAGTTTCAAAGCAGCCGAAAAAGCCCACCGAATCGTTGTGCGCCTTGTTGTGGTTCCTGTTATGGATGGCCGCAATCGTCCCGATCACTTTGCCGCTGCGTTTGGCCAGAAACAGCGCCACGTCGGAATGCTCAAAGAAGGGATTTTTGTTGCGGTCATAAAATGCTTCCCGCTCGCTGATCAGCGGCGGGACCCAGTACTCATTCCCTTTGTAAATCTCCCATTGAAAGTCAATCAGTTGACGTCGTTCTGCCTTGGTTTTGCACTCAACAATCTCGATGGCGGAAGTTTGAGCAATCTGAGCCTGGTTTTGCATAGCCGTATTGTAATTCACTTCGACCCGTCTCCGAAAGTGATGCCTTGACAGTCCTGCGCCCAGTCACTATGCTGATAGAGGCTATCCGGCAGGTTTTGGTCAGTCGGATGGCAGCAGGGACAAACGCCCCAAGGAGTTATCGAGTGATTGACACGACGCAATTAGTCGCGGAAGCCGAAGCGATGCGCGAGCAATTAATAACGGTGCGGCGCGATCTGCACGCACACCCGGAACTGGCCTTTCGCGAGGTGCGCACGGCCGGCGTCGTCGCAGCGCGCCTGAGTGAACTGGGTTTTGAGGTGCAGAGCGGCGTCGGCAAGACCGGCGTGGTGGGTATTCTGGAAGGCGGCAAGGGTGCGCCTGAGCATGGCGCTGTGCTGCTGTTGCGGTTCGACATGGACGCCTTGCCCATCCTTGAAGCCAACCATGTGCCATACCGCTCTCAGAACGACGGCGTGATGCATGCCTGCGGCCACGACGCGCACACTGCCATCGGGCTGGGCGTGGCGGAACTGCTGGCGCGGCATCGCAACGACTGGGACGGTATCGCCAAGTTTATTTTCCAACCCGCCGAAGAAATCGTCGAGGGCGCGCTGGCGATGATCCGCGATGGCATCCTGAATGCCCCGACACCGACGCGCGTGCTTTCGATGCACGTCGACAGCAAGCTGCCGCGCGGCAAGCTGGGCGTCACCGATGGCGCGATCATGGCCTCCACCGATGACTTTCAGGTGACCTTGCGCGGGCGCGGCGCACACGGCTCAACGCCGCATCAGGGCGCCGACCCGATTGTGGCCGCAGCGCAGGTCATCAGCGCGATGCAAACCATCGTGTCGCGCAATGTCAGCCCGATGGAGGCCGCAGTGGTGTCGGTGGGCTATATCCGTGGCGGGACCGCGCAGAACATCATCCCGGACACGGTCGAGTTTGGCGGCACAATGCGCTCATATAAGGAGGGTGTTACCACGCTGTTGCGCGAGCGCATGCGCGTGATCGTAACGGCGGTGGCCACCGGGCTGGATGTGGAGGCCCTCATCACGTTCTCCGATCACGTCACGCCTTCGGTTGTCAACGACCCCGTCCCCACCGCGATTGTGCGCGGCGTGGCCGGCGAGGTGGTCGGCGCAGCCAATGTGTTGAGCGATTACCGGCTGGCGTGGGCAGAAGATGCCGCATATTACCTGCGCCGCATGCCGGGCACGTTTGTATTTGTCGGCGCCGGCAACGCGGATGCGGGCATCACCGAGCCGCACCACAGCCCGCGCTTCAACATTGACGAAGGCGCCATGCCCATCGCGGCGGCACTTCTCACGGCCAGCGCCATGGCGTTGATGCATGGCGCGAACGATTAGAAATTTTGATGCACAATTGACCCCATGGCAACTCTCATAGATGGATTGGCAATATCAGAGGCGATTCGAAACGAAGTAAAAGCAGGCGTGGCCGAGTTGAAGGCTTCACGCGGTATAACGCCCGGGCTGGCAACGGTGCTGGTCGGCGACGACCCGGCATCGGCGACATATGTGCGCAGCAAGCACAAGGCATGCGCCGAGGTCGGCATTACGTCGTTCGGGCATGTGCTGCCTGCGACAGCAACGCAGGCCGAGGTGCTGGCGCTGGTGAACGAGCTGGCGCTACAGCCGGAGGTACACGGCATTCTGGTGCAGGTGCCGCTGCCCGATCATATCAACGAAGAAACGGTGCTGAATGCCGTGCCGCTCTCGAAGGACGTGGATGGATTCAATCCCGCCAACCTGGGCGTGCTGGGCGTCAAAGGCTCGAAGCCCGCGTTTGCGCCGTGCACACCGCAGGGCTGCATCGAACTACTCGACCGTTCCGGCGTGAAAATCAGCGGCAAGCGCGCCGTGGTGCTGGGGCGCAGCACGATTGTGGGGCTGCCTGTGGCCATGATGCTGCTGGCGCGCGACGCCACGGTCACGATCTGCCACAGCCGCACCGTCGATCTGGCATCGGTGACGCGTCAGGCGGATATTCTCATCGCCGCGATCGGCAAACCACTCTTTGTCAAAGCCGACATGGTCAAGCCGGGCGCCGCGATCATTGACGTGGGCACGAACCGCATCGCAGACGCCACGCGCAAGAGCGGCGCGCGACTGGTGGGCGATGTCGATTTCGACGCGGTCAAGGAGATTGCCTCGGCAATCACCCCGGTCCCCGGCGGCGTCGGCCCGATGACGATTGCGATGCTGCTGAAGAACACACTATTGGCGGCCAGTCGGACGAGCTAGAAGATCTATCGTTCAGAGGCCGGAAGTCAGAGAGAGTAATAACATGACTTCTGGCCTCGATGGTGGTGGCTGAACCGAGTATCTGCGGGCATCGGAGGCATTCGCCCACGCCGTCTTGCAACGCCCTTCGGGGTGGAAAAATAAGAAGCTCCTCGAACTGGATTCGAACCAGTAACCTACCGGTTAACAGCCGGTTGCTCTGCCGTTGAGCTATCGAGGAACAGCCCCAAGATTATACAACATTGGTTGTATCGCGCAAGGGTAGAACGAGAAAAAGTCCATATGAATTTTGAGCCTGCCCCGATTCTGTGGCCACAGAATTAAGTGTGATTCTTCGCTTCGAACTCTTCTGGACTTTGGTGAAGTACGTTGGCAAAACGGAACGATACCGACCGATCGCACCTTCACCGGTCAGTTGGCGGAACCGAGTGGGCTTGGCAGCCTGATGGACTACAACGCGCGTGAGTATTCACCGGTACTGGGGAGATTTCTCAGCGCAGATACGATTGTGCCAAATCCAGGAAATCCTAACTCATTCAATCGCTACTCATATGTGGAGAACTCACCACTCGAGTACATCGATCCCACAGGTCACGATGCTCTTGGAGCTGATTGGGAGTTGGAGTTCAAACAGGTAAATGGTAGAGATCCAACTGATGAAGACCGTCAGATTAGGTTATTTTCACTCATTCGTAAGGGACCAATTAGTGGCAATGATATCTGGAATGCAGATGACTGGGCGGAATTCGGTCGAAAAGGACGCAACTACTGGTTCCAAAATGTAAATGGTAGAAGATCATTGGCTGATTTTGCAAATGAGATATCCCGATTGGCCAAAGCCTACACAGATGATGAGGCAGTACAGTTTGTCAGCGCAATAGCATTATTGTATGCAGGTATACCATATAATACAAGAGGTGCATTTGTAGTAATGCAGCAAGGGTTAGGCGGTGATCGTATCAATGTATCAACTTGTAGAGGTGGTCGCGACGATACGTGTCTATGGCTTAACCATTGGTCCTACGGTTTTAGTAGAAGGTTCACAAATTCAGATACAGAAGAAAACACTCATCACTATGCGGGCCATCTACTTGCTGGGTTCTATACTGGTTTAAGCACTAATGCCCAAGGAACAATTGGACGTGAAGTTGCTCAGAGTTATACCGAAGGTCGCGGGGGAGCTTTGCAAACAGACATGGCTGATGTGAGACTTGGTATTGTTGCTGGTACCACGGGATACTTTTTACGAATGGGTGGAATCAAAGTATCTGATTTGAGCATCTGGATCGGTAATCAACTTGCTCCATCCAAATTGGTGGCAGAGCCATGAAATGTTTATGTATAAGTTTTTTACCACTCAAGCCATAAATGCTATTTTATTGACAACTCTAATTGGCGCATGTTCGTTAAGCGATCCGGTTGCACGACTGTCAAGCAGATACCATATTCCAGAGTCGCGTATTGTTACACTGGCGAACCTTTTAGGGGTCGTGCCTTCGGAAATAGAGAACTATAGTGTTCAAGCACCATTCCCAGTGAACTACTACATTCAAACATTAGAGACAGCTGATTTGTTGCATCGCAAGCATAAATCGGAGTTAAGCACGGTAGTCCGCGGTTATGAAGCAACGTGCGAGAGGGATTCGACAGACCCAACATCGTCAGTGTTGTTTTTCTTCTACAGCAGGGAGGTAGTGAGACCGGCCAATGAAATTCCAGTCGTTATGGAGATTCAGTTTACGCAACCTATTGGTGGAGAGATCAATGCTGATCCTCCTGTTGGCAATGTGGGTTACATCGATATCACAAAGTCGGAATTTGCTCACCCAGGATCCACTTGGCTAAAAGAGTGCATTGAAAAATAGGGAGTTGGAGTGACACCTTTTTGAAAGACATAAGTGTCAGGGTTTTTGCCCCATACCGATGGCCTCGTCATGTAATGACTTCGCCGACAATCTGGTCACGCAAACCGACGCCCGGACCTGACGACAAGGGGACAGCCTCAAATGGGCAGGTTTTGGAGATGCGCTGGGGCACGAGCGCGGGTAACTTCGTACAGAATGACCAGGTGGCCTTCGGCTGGACAGGCGTTTCCACGACGCTGCAAGTGCATTACGCCAATGCGATTGGGCATCCAAACACGATGCAGGTGTATGTGGATGGATAGTACAAGGGCGATATGTACATAGACAACACGGGCGACTGGGGCATGAATGTCAGGGAATTCGCCGATGTCAGCATGGATTTGGGGTCGGCGGCTCCGGGAACGCACAAGCTAAGATTTGTTGTTTCCGCGGCTGGATGTAACACGAACATCGACTACTTCAGTTTCACCAGCACGGGGAGCGAGGCTGCGATCGGACGCCGGAGTGTCGCATCCAACACGACTGCCAGCGCCGCGTGGAGCTAAGATCAGCGCGGGCGGACAATGGTCGAGCCGCGCACGTTCAGCGGCGCTGGGACCTACACAACGATATATGTCTACGATACCGCCGACCGCGTCATCACGACGACATATCCAGGCGGCGAGGCGGTAGCTACAAAGTATGACAACGCCAGGCAACCCTATGGGCTGACTGGCTGGAGCAACTACGTCATCAGTGCCACCTACAACGCGTTGGGGCAGCCGAGCCTGACCTACTTCGGCAACGGCTTGATGAACCGCACGATGTATTACGGGCTGGATGTGCCAGCCTCGGGCCAGCCGCTCAACTACCTGTACGCGCAATTGCGCCGCATTTGCATCCTGCCGTGGAACAGTGCCTCCAACTGCGAGAGCGACTCAACGCCTGCGCCGGATGCGTTGCTCAATGTGGCACTCAACTACGATCCCAATGGCAACGTAAGTGTCTTCCGCGACGCTGGCAAGAAGCAGAAGCTGGTGTTTGGCTACGACAGCCTGAACCGGCTGATCAGCACGGGCACAGATACCGCCACCGTGACCTACTGGGGCGACCCGGCGTGGGGGCTGCTGTCCGAGTCGTACACGTATGACCCCACAGGCAACCGGCTAACGCACACGCGCCAGGTATCGGGCAGCGCGGCGATGACCGACACGCTGGGCTACACCAGCGCGCAGCCGCACGCAGCGACGACGTGGAACGGCGAGCAGCGCTACTGGTACGACGCCAACGGCAACATGACCGTGCGCGTGGAGTTCAGCGGAACGCAGCGCATCACCTACACGCAAGCGTGGGATATCGATGACCGGCTGATTGCGGTCACGAGCACGTTGGGCGCTATCGCGACCACGACCTTCGCTTACGATGCCAACGGGCAGCGCGTGAAACGGGTGACATCGCAAGGCACCGTATGGTTTGTGGCAAGTTAATACGTTACAGGTTCGACCCCTGGGATGTTAGCAGCATCGAAAATTGAACCAGGTGCCT
>CAIQQO010000293.1 GCA_903873965.1 uncultured bacterium | reverse complement strand
TGGTCTTGTTCATTTCTGTTTCATCATAGCTCGCACCAAATTATCCTATAGTGCACCGGATGCAAAATCTGTTGTTTAATCATTCCTCAGGAGCATATACATGACTACCATGACACCTCGTGAACGCATGATTGTTGCGATGACCAATGGCGTACCGGATCGCGTGCCGGTCGCGCCTGATATCTCGAACATGATCCCGGCACGCCGCACCGGCAGGCCGTTCTGGGACATTTACTATTTCAACGAGCCGCCGCTGTGGCAGGCCTATATCGACGCCGTGAACTACTTTGGCATCGATGGCTGGTTCATCTATGGCGATATGCAGTATCAGTGGGCCGGCGACCGCCACGAGGCCATTGAGGACATGCGCAAGACTGATGAACGCTGGACGGTGCGCTATCGTGGCCGCATCGACGAGAGTCACTATACCTACGAGAACACGTATTACATCGCTGACCCGCCCACCACGACCGAGAAGATGATCAAGGACATCGAGGCGAACTGGGATCTGGTCGAGAAGTTGTTTGCTGCGCCTGTGGGTTACAACCCCTCGCTGTTGCGGACACAGCGCGCTGCCCTCGGCGAGTTGGGCGCGTTTGGCCTTGGGATCGGCTACCCCGGTTTGCAGCACTGGTTCAGCTACTTCTGCGGCGGGCTGGAAGCGCTGACTTACTGGTACTACGACAAGCACGACTATATTGAGCGCCTGTTGCATTTGCACGAGCTACAGGCTGTGGCGCAGATGGAGATGATCCTGAACGAGCGCCCCGACTTCGTGCTGCTGGGTGCGTCGGGCACAATCACGATGCAGTCGCCGAAGATCGCGCGTGAACTGTGCCTGCCCACCATCAAGCGCCTGACGCGCATGGCGAAAGACGCCGGCGTGCCGACGATGTTGCATTCGTGCGGCAAAGAACGCATCCTGGTGAAGTGGTGCGCCGAAGAAACCGACCTGGGCTGCATCAATCCGCTTGAAATCCCGCTGATGGGCGATTGTCACCTGGCTGATCTCAAAGAGAATTTTGGCTCGCGCATCGCGTTGATGGGCAACCTGCACACGAGTGAGGTGATGCTGATGGGCAACGCCAATGCCGTCCGGCGCGCGGCGTTGCAGGCCATCCGCGATGCAGGAACAAATGGCGGGTTCATCCTGTCCACCGGCGATCAGTGTGGACGCGACACGCCCGATGAGAATCTGTTCGCGCTGGTGCAGACTGCGCGCGAGTACGGCCAATATCCACTCGATATCGATCGCATCGATGCCGCGCTGGCCGCGTTGCCAAAATGATACGCAGGACTTACGCAAAGAACATCAAGGCATAATGGGTCCTATGAGTACAACTGTCATCGACCAAATACATCGTCACGCCTCCGTCCGGGACTACACCGATGCGCCGATATCGCGCGAGACGGTTGAGTCCATCATCAGCGCAGGACAACGCGCCGCGACCTCATCGAACATGCAGGCTTTCGCCGTGATTGCCGTCATCGATCCGGAGACGAAGTCGGCTGTCGCGCACCTGTGCGGCGATCAGCGGCACATCGTCGCGGCGCCTGTCTTTCTGGCATGGTGTGCCGATCTGTCCAAGCTCGATCGCGCCGGGGAACTGCGCGGCCTGCCTCGCCATCACGAGTATGTTGAAAACTTCCTCGTCGCTGCCGTCGATGCTGTCCTGGCTGCGCAAAATGCAACTCTTGCCGCAGAGTCTCTCGGATTGGGTACTTGCTATATCGGCGGCATTCGCAACGATCCGCTGGGCATTGTCGACTTGCTTCATCTGCCCAAGCTGATGTTCCCGATCACGGGCATGACGCTCGGATGGCCCAGGAAGCCGGGGACGCGTCGGCCGCGCCTGCCCATTGAGGGCGTTTTGCATTGGGATCACTATGAAGCCGCGCGCGTAGATACCGCGCTGCTCAAGTACGATCAAGAGATGGCTGCAACCGGCATCTATAACCATCGCCAGGTGCCTGCGCCGGGCAGGTCGGGCCAGATGGAAGAGTATAGCTGGCTGGAACATAGCGCGCGCCGCATTGCGCAGCCGGCACGGGCGGGACTGCGCGAGGCCTTGCATGAGCAGGGCTTTATGCTGGAATGATTCCGTGAAACGTGTGGATCATAAAGAGAGAGGTTAATCATGCAATTTGATGCGCTTGCCTATGAATTGGAACGCGGTGGACTTCTGATGGGGATTCTGGTTCTGGGCGTAACGCCTGAGGAGGCGCAGGTCAAACCTTCAGCCGAGAGTTGGTCTATGCTGGAGGTCGTCTGTCATTTGTACGACGAAGAGTGCCGCGATTTTCGCAAGCATCTCGATCATATCCTGCAAGGCTCTGACCAACCGCCGTTCCCCGATGTTCCGCAGGAACCTGAGCCGGGAGTTCCCTATAACGAGCGCGACTGGTCGGAGTCGCTCGATGCGTTTCTTGAGGAGCGTAACCGCTCGCTCGCGTGGTTGAAGGCGCTGTCTGCGCCGGATTGGGATCGCTCACTTACACTGTCATTTGGCCCAACGCAGGAACAGGTGCGCTTTTCGGCCGGTGATATGCTGGCTGCATGGGTGGCGCATGATCACTTGCACATGCGCCAACTGGTAGAGTTGCAGCGAGGGCGTATTGTGCGCATGGTTGAACCGTATGATGTTCAATATGCGGGCGGCTGGTAGCGCATGAACCGTGAACGTGATGGTTGAAAAAGAAGATCGATTGTATTTTGAGAGAAGGTGAACACGATGAAGAATATACCTGAGACGCATCGGGATTTGCTGGAACAGGCTGTGGTGGTGACGATTGCGACCGTATCTGTGGAGGGGCAACCCTACACCGCGGCGGTGTGGCGGCGCTGGGATGGCGAGTTTGTACGTATCTTGACTGATCCGACGAGCCGCAAGTATCGCAATATTCAGGCTAACGCCAAGGTGTCGGTGATGGCGCAGAACGCCGGCTCGGAACGCTATCTTGGGCTGAACGGCGTGGTGGAGAGCACGATCACTGACCGCGCGGCGGTGTTTGCAGAACTGGATGTGCTGACGAAACTGTACACCGGCAAGGATCACTATTACGGTGATGTTGAGCCGATTGAGAATGAGTCGAAGGCTAACTATGTCGTGCTGTTGATTCGACCGGAGCGGTTTTATAAGTTTGGCTAGTCTGGCGACGTGAAACGTGAAACGTGAAACGTGAAACGTAAAAAGAAACGTGAAGCGTGAAATGAAAGGTAGCAGGTGTGATGGAGCAAACAGTGATTGAGACGGGGCGGTTGATGTTGAGGCCGTTTGTCACGGCTGATGCCGTGGTTGTGCAGCGGTTGGCTGGTGCGTGGGAGGTGGCTGACACGACGCTGAATATGCCCCATCCTTACCCCGATGGCGCTGCAGAGGCGTGGATTGCAACGCACGCTGAGCGGTTGGCTTCTGGTGAGAGTTTGGTCTATGCGATCACCTTGCGCGGCACAGCGGAATTGATCGGCTCGATCGCCATGTATTTCACCACGCGCTTCAGCCATGCTGAGCTCGGTTACTGGCTGGGTTTGCCCTATTGGAATCACGGCTATATGACCGAGGCAGCGGCCGCGATGGTGAAGTATGGCTTTGAGGCGTTGTCGCTGCACCGCATCTTCGCGCGTCACATCACGCGCAATCCAGCGTCGGGTCGCGTGATGCAGAAAATCGGGATGACCTTCGAAGGCGTCCAGCGCCAGCACGTGTGCCGCGAAAAAGGCAAGTACGAAGACCTGGCGTTGTATGGCATTCTGAGGTCGGAATAGGATGCTGCATTGTCACATCGCTGAGTGATGACCTTTTATGATCCATACTGAAAATCTCTCCAAGCAGTTTGGCCATGTTCTGGCGGTTGACAATCTCAACCTGGACGTGCGCGAAGGCGAAGTGTTTGGTTTTCTTGGCCCCAATGGCGCTGGGAAAACGACTACCGTGCGCTTGCTGACCAGCCTGATTGCCCCAACGCGCGGGACAGCCCGAGTGGCGGGGTTTATGGTCGGCCAGCGCGATACCGATATCCGTCGCAACGCCGGCGTGTTGACCGAGACGCCCGGCATGTACGATAACTTGTCGGCGGAATATAACCTGCGCCTCTTTGCCGAGTTGTACGAGGTCAAGGATGTGCGCGGGCAGGTTGAAAAGTATCTGCGCATGCTGGGGCTGTGGGATCGGCGCCACGATATGGCAGGCACGTTCTCGAAAGGCATGAAGCAAAAGCTGGCGATTGCCCGCGCGCTATTGCACGAGCCGCGCCTGGTGTTTCTCGACGAGCCGACGGCGGGATTGGACCCTGAAGCATCGCACCTGGTGCGCGAGTTCATTGCGGAGCTCAAGAAAGAAGGGCGCACGATTTTCCTGTGTACGCACAACCTCGATGAGGCTGATCGGCTGTGCGATCACGTCGGCGTCTTTAAGACCCGCCTGCTGGTCGTCGATACGCCCGCGAACCTGCGCGCGTCGGTATTTGGACGCAAAGTTGTGTTTCACCTGCGCGCCGCAGACGAGGCGCTCACAGCGGTGTTGCGCAGGCTGCCCTTTGTGCGCGAAGTGAATGTGATCGAAAACAAGCTGGTAGCCAGTATTGATCAACCGGAAGTCCACAATCCCGAAGCGGTGCGCGCGCTGGTTCAAGCTGGCGCCGATGTGCAATTTGTCGGTGAATTACGCCATTCGCTAGAGGATGTTTACCTGCAACTGGTGAAACGCAGCTGAGGTCGCTATGAATAAGGTAAAAACCATCGTCCGCAAGGAATGGGCTGAAGTGTTCAAGAATCGCATGGTGATCTTCACCGTGTTGTTCTTGCCGCTGCTGATGACCGCTATCCCGCTGGCCATGCTTTCGGCGATGGGTTCGGGCGGGACCATCTCTGCCTCCAGCCGCATGCCTGCGCAGATGACCGAGGCGATCTGCCCGCCGGCGCTCACGGGCGGCGAGTGCATCCAGTTATTGCTGGTGAACCAGTTCATGATGCTGTTCATGCTGGTGCCCGTCGCCATCCCGGCGACTATCGCGGCCTATTCGATCGTCGGCGAGAAAACCACGCGCAGCCTTGAACCACTGCTTGCCACACCGATCACCACGCTCGAATTACTCATCGGCAAGTGCCTTGCGGCGGTCATTCCGGCCATCGCCGCAACCTACGGCGCGTATCTGCTCTTCGCTGTCGGGGCGTGGATCATGGTGGCGAACAAGACACTGCTGGCCGCGTTACTCGATGCGCGCTGGCTGGTCGCCATCTTCCTCGTCGGCCCGCTGCTGGCGACGCTCGCCGTGACTTTTGGCCTGATGGTGTCGTCACGCGTCAACGATCCGCGCGCCGCCGAGCAGATTTCGATGGTGATCATCGTCCCGGTGCTGGCGGGGTTCTTTGGCCAGTTGGCCGGCGTATTTGTGCTCGATATGCGCACGATTACGGGCGTCGCCGTCGTCATGTTCGCGCTCGATGCCCTGATGGTGTACATGGCTGCGCGCGTGTTTCAACGCGAATCCATTCTGACACGCTGGAGATAAGCTCATGAAAACACGACGTCTTGTTCTGGGTCTTGCGCTGTTGTGCAGCCTGCTGATCACATCACTGGCGTATGCGCAGACGCCCTCGCTCAACCTCAGCCTGTCGCGCGACTGGGGCTATGGCGGTTTCAACGATGACATTCAGGGCACCTTCTCATTCAAAGTGAGTGGCCCTGCAGACCTGGTGAAGGTTGAGTTCTATATCGACGCAACGAAAATCGGCGAGGCCGCGCAGGCGCCTTTTAACCTGCAATTCGTCACGGATGAGTACCCCAACGGCGATCACACGTTATCGGCCAGAGGCACGACAGCGAGCGGGAAGGTGCTCGTATCGCCACCCGTTGCGGCGCGGTTTGTTGCGGCATCAGAAGGCTCAAGGGCCATGCTGTCGTTCGTCGTCCCGATTCTGGTTCTTGTTTTCGCGGCCATATTGATTTCTGGATTCGTGTCGATGTCGGCTGGCCGCAAGGCAGGAGCAAGTCACACCTTTCCATTGGGCGGAGGACTGTGTCCGCATTGCGGCAGCCCCGTAGCCTTTCAGTTCTTCAGCATGAATCTGCTGGGTTCGAAATTCCAACGCTGTCCGTCATGCGGCAAATGGGGCGTCACCAAGCGCGCCTCGCTGGATGTGCTGCGCGCTGCCCAACAGGCCGAAGCGTCCAGCGGGCAACCGCAACCGTCGGCAGAGTCGGAGGCCGACCAGATGAAGAAGGCCATTGACGACTCGAAATACCAACCTCTGGCGTAAAACGTGAAACGTAAAAAGAAGACCTGCGTCCTCTTGCGAAGGTTGGTTATACGAAACCCCACCTACGTACGATCACCCCCCGCACCCCATCGACAGAACATCTGATTCGCACAGCGTGCATTAGCGCACCCGCGCCCACCCCCGGAATCACACCGCAGCCACTGGCTGACGGCGCGACTGTAGCCAACGACTATCAGGGCAAAGCTTATGAGGGGTTATGAGGGGTTGAGGGCATTCCCAATAACTTTTTAGTATTGCATTGTCTGTCTTACTACCATAGAGAAGAGATATGAATATATAAAAGTTTCAGCTAAACCCTCATACCCCTCATAACCCCTCATAGATTTCATCCACACCCCGAATCTCAGGAAATTCGGGGGGGATACTCACGCTATGCGGTTGCGGCCTGTCGACCTGGCTCGATACAATGCCTCGTCGGCAGGCCAACGCACGTCGCGTTGTTGCGGTGTGGGGCGAACGGGGAATATCTTATCCGCAGATTTCACAGATTAGGAAGATTTATCGGATAGGAACGGGGATGGACTGTTTGGGTATGCCATCCGTTCCGGGGCGAAGATTCGGATGCGGTTACGGATTCGGAATCCGAATTACGTTTTACGTTTCACGTTTTACGGTGCGGTTGGTGTATTCGTCGTCCGGGGCGAAGCATTGCCATGACATCTCATGTAAGTTGAGATTCGTGCGGCAATGCTTTCGCCCCTACGAAGATTCGGAATCCGAATTACGTTTCACGTTTCACGTTTTACGCTTCATCGCGCGACGATCGGCAGGTAGGTTGTGTGCGTCCCTCCGAGGTTGGCCTGCAGGTTTGCGCCGGCAAGGTATAGGTCGGTGGTGCGGCTGC
>CAIQQO010000292.1 GCA_903873965.1 uncultured bacterium | reverse complement strand
GGCGGCGGCAACAATGGCCTGCACGTCGGCGGTGGATTCCGGAAACAGCACTGCGCCTGGCACCCGCTTGTCGGCAGGCAGCGTGTGCTCACCATAACGTTCCAGTGTCGCCGGGCGGGTGTCTACCCACTGCGCATCCAGGGTCTGCCGGACTTGTGCCAGAAATGCTGCGAGTGATGCGGCTGTTGTCATGGTGTTCTCCTGTGTGGCTGTTCGAATGGCTTAAAAATGTGTTCACCAGATCGCCTGGTCCGGCGTGTCCTGTGCGGGTGCGCGCGGGTGTATGTGTATGACCTGTTCGTTGCTGGCCATTGGAATGGCTGCGGCTTGTATATCTGGTGCCTGGGCTTCCAGCGCCGCGCCGCGCAAGGCTCGCGGAAACTCGCCGCCATGCGCCCAGTCCAGCAATTCCACCGTGTGGAGGATGGGTGTGCCGCTGTAGTTCGCGATCTGCGTCAGGCAGCCGATGTTGCCGGCAGCGATGATTTGTGGGCTGGTGCCGGCGATGTTTTTCGCCTTGCGTTCGCCGAGCTGTTTTGCCATGCCGGGTTGCAGCAGGTTGTAGGTCCCGGCAGAGCCGCAGCAGAAATGCGCCTCTGGCACATCGTTCACTATGAAGCCTGCGTGATTGAGCAGGGCGCGGGGCTCGGCCGTTACCTTCTGCGCATTGCGCAGCGAACAGGCATCGTGATAGGTCACGCGCAGCCGTTGCGGATGTGAAGGTGCAGGCAACTGCATCTTCACCAGCCACTCCGAGATGTCGCAGCTTATGGCGGCGATCTTTTCGGCGTCCCTACGCGTTGCCTGGTCATCCAGAAACAGATGGGCGTAGTCCTTGACGGTGGTGCCACAACCCGATGCGTTGACGAGGATGGCGTCAAGCCCGTCGCCGTTCATCTCCGCCAGCCAGGCCTTTATGTTGCGCCTGGCCGAAGCCCGCGCCGCGTCGGCGATGCCCATGTGCAGGTTGAGCGAGCCGCAACAGCCCGCCGATGGGGGCATCACGACCTCGCAGCCAAAACGTGTGAGTAGTCTGATGGTGGCGTCGTTGATTTGCGGGGCGATAACGGGTTGCACGCAACCGGCCAGCAGGGCAACCCGCCACCTTCGCGTGCCGTTTTCCGGGTAAACCGTGAGGCCTGGCTTGTACCTGGCCGCTTCCGCTTTTGGCGGGATGAAATCCATCATGTTGCCCAGGGTGGTGGGCATCAAACGCTTTAGTGGCTTGCCTCTGCGACCAAGTGCCATCAGCGGCGCAAAGACGGAGGGTCGCGGCATCGCCCATGCCAGCATGCCGCGCAGTAGCCGCTCGGGGAATGGGCGGGTGTAGTGTTCATTGATGTGTACACGCGCCGTGTCAACCAAATGCATGTAGTCAACCTGCACGGCACAGGTAGTCATGCAGGACATGCATGAAAGGCAGCCATCCAGGTGGGCAACGGTCTCGGGTTTTGGCGGCCCGTCGCTTTCCAGCATCTCCTTGATGAGGTCTATACGGCCGCGCGGCGAGTCGTTTTCGTCATGCAGCAGCACATAGGTCGGGCAACCGGATGTGCAGAAGCCGTAGTGCTGGCACGACTTGAGGATCTTGTCGGCCTCGGCAATATGAACGTCGGCCAGCTGGGTTGGCGAGAAGTGGGTTTGCACGTGGTGCCTTGAAAGTGTGTGCGAGAAGAGCAAATGCTTCTGGGCATTGTTGAACTTCTGCGCAAATGATTCTTGGCAGGTGGCGCATGGCGCTTGGCAGGCTGCGCATAGTCAAGGCGTCGGCGCAGGTTTTCGCCTTACTCGTCCGGTTTGAAGGACCGGGGCACAACCTCCTGGCGGGTTCCGGGTTCAGCCCGGCCTTCCTTGGTTCTGGCGACAGCCGCCAGAAAATCCGCAAGCACAGCTACATCGTCAATCGTGTCCGAGCCCGGCTGGTGAAATTCCGGTTGCCACTGTGTGGCTGCGATCTATCTTTTGGACTTGTCTTTGCGGCGTATCGCTTCGACGATGCCGTCGCTCACGCTGTAAGCCTCAGCCTCGAATGAGGCGCCCTTAGAAGCGTGGGAATCAGATTAATGTCGCATTGTCGACTCATGCTGCCACGGGCAATCCGCAGCCAATGCTGCGTTGGCGCCTGCACGACTGTGAAAACCGATGTGACACAGTATTCGGGTTTAATCGGGTCGATAATTAGGTTGGCTTAAATTAATTAGCCGTCTATTCCGGTCTATTCAGGTTGACTATCCGGTCTAATCAGGCGTACATTCAGCAGGATGAACACCGAAAACATCCAAATTACAGCTGAGCTACTCAGTTTATTGAGTGAAGTCGACGAATTTAAAGGGGCCTGGCGCGCTCTTAGGACGCTTGCACCGGAACGACTCAATGCGCTGCGGCACGTGGCCACCATTGAGAGTATTGGTTCCTCGACCCGAATTGAAGGCAGCAAACTGACTGACCGCGAGGTCGAGAAATTACTCTCCAAGCTGGAAATCAAGAAGTTTGATAGTCGTGATGAGCAAGAGGTCGCAGGTTATGCCGAGACGATGGAAATGATTTTCCACGCCTTTGACGATATCCAAATGACCGAGAACCACCTAAAACAGTTACACCGTGACCTTCTGCACTACAGCCAAAAAGATGAGCGCCATAGGGGCGAATACAAAAAATTATCGAATAATGTCGTCGCCGTTGATGCCGACGGCAAGATGATTGGAGTCGTTTTTGAGACCGCTGCTCCCTTTGACACGCCGCGTCGTATGACTGAACTGGTTAGTTGGTTAAAGGATGCACGTGAACTTGGACGCCTGCACCCACTTTTGATCGTTGCTGTTTTTACAGTCACTTTTTTAGAGATCCACCCTTTTCAAGATGGCAATGGCCGCTTGAGTCGGATTTTGACCACACTGTTACTCCTCCAGGCAGGTTACGCCTATGTGCCATATAGCTCGCTAGAGAGCGTTATTGAACACAGTAAAGAAGGTTATTACTTGGCGCTGCGCCAAACCCAGCAATCCTTGCATAGTGACGCGCCAAATTGGCAGCCTTGGCTACTGTTCTTTATGCGCGCATTGCAACAGCAAAAACGCAGACTGTCCGCCAAGGTTGAGAGGGAAAAAGGAACTCTTGCAGCATTGCCCGTGTTGGCTGTCCAAATCTTGGATTACGTTCGGGATCATGGCCGGGTAACATCAAGAGACATGGTTCGCGAGTATGGTGCTAGCCCCAATACCCTAAAAACAACTTTCGGCAATCTCGTAATAAAAGGGCTACTCGTGAGACATGGAGGTGGTCGCTCAATATGGTATGGCCTACCATAAAAGCGCACAAGTCCGAAGTTCGCTACTTTCGAACTCAGCAGCCTGTAACGAGCCCAAAGCTGAACTTCGTGAGGCCGCGACCCATTGCGGACGTTCGTCGATCTGACTGGCGCGGCGGTGACCGACGCGCAGACCGCGTCCTAGGTCACGGACACTGTCACCAGCGCGCTGTTCTTTGTGCCTTGACCTTTGAGGGCGGCCCAGCGCGGCGGCTCTTGGGGCTGCTTATGCGCGCGGCGCCATGCCGCGCACCATGGTCAAAAATTCCAGCGCGGCGCCGGCGCGGCGGTGGGCTGACAAGGCTTGGTACTCGGGATCTGCGTACCATTGCCGCGCCTGATCTTCGGACGCAAACTTGAAAATGATGACGCGCCCAGGACGCGGCGCTGAGCCCTCAAAGGTGTCTGGCTTGTCGTCGTAAGTGACGAACTCGCCGCCATGGCGTTTGAGTATCGGGAAGAATCCCTTTTCGTAGATGCGGTACTCGGCGGCGTCGTGCACGAGCAGATTGGCCAGGACAAAGACAGGAACATCGGACATGGTGGGTACTTTCATGAAAGAGTGGAATGCCAGGCAGCAAGGGCACGACCGATCTCGGCCCCTGAGTCTTCCTGGATGAAGTGAAGCCCCTTGACCGTGACCTCGGTCTGGTTCGGCCAGCTACGGCAGAACTCTCGCTGTGCGCCGACCAGAATCGAACCTGGCTCGGCATTGATGAACAGCTTGGGCACAGAACTCTGGCTCAGCCAGGTGGCGTACTGCTGCACCAATGCCACCATGTGCGGCGGCTCACCGGCAATCGGGAGCTGGCGCGGCCAGTTCAGCGTGACCTGCCGATCGTCCTCGGCGACGAATGGCGCGCGGTACTGCGCCATCTCCTCGTCGCTGAGCTTGCGCAGGATCGAGCTTGG
>CAIQQO010000291.1 GCA_903873965.1 uncultured bacterium | reverse complement strand
GCGCCGGCATTGTGACGACCACTTTGACGTCGGGCTACCTGTCGCAGACTGTGACGATTACGGGCACCAGTGCAAACGGCAAGGTGGGCACGGTGCAGGTGCGGTTTGTGAGTCAGGATAATCCTGCGGCGGTGCTGACAGGGACGTTCACGGTCAACACGAACAGCGTTAAGCTGGGCGATGTGCTGACGTTCACGTTGACGATCACGAACGTCGGGCAGAGCGCGGCGGAAGGCGTTGTGATGACGGCGACGATACCGCAGTACACGCACTATACGGGTACGGTCCAGGGTGGAACCTACGTCCCAGGCGCGTTACTGGCAGAATTGGCGCTGGCGCCGGACGTGTCGGCGGGTTATGTGATCTTCACGGGCACATTGTTGCCAGGCCAGTCGCACACACTCACGTATCAGGTGGTGGTGGATCAGTCGGTGCTGCCGCCCAATACGATCCAGCCGCAGGCATCGGGAGCGGTGACGACACGGCTGAACTTCAGCAAGTCGATCACGATTGTCGTGACGCCCCGATCAAGGGTCTTCATACCCATGTTGCGTAAGGGTGTTTGATTGGTTAGAATAAGCTGAAGACACAGATTGATTGCAGGAGCAGCCACCGCCATGACTGCTCCTGCAGTGAATGCTGTTCTCCGAAATCGCATGCGACGGGTGATCAGCCGGATGGCATATTGATCTCCAAGGATTGTGTTGTCGCTAACTTGCGCACTTTTGGGTGTTGTGACACATAGTGAATATCCTGGATTACATCAGGAGGTGCTTTGAAGAGAGTGCTTATCATTGTTAACAGAATAACCTGCATTTCGTTATGTGTTTGATCAACAATTCGATGCCAGCCATGTCTATAGTCCACTACGAGGTCGATATGATCACAGTAGAAAGAAAGTCACTGCCACTACAAGTCATGTTAAGGTTCCCAACATATGCGCTGATTGCAATGTGCGCTGTTATTGCCGCTTTTGTCCTATTGTCACCACAAGTCGCCCGCGCAAGCACCATTACAGTCACCACCTCACTCGATACTTCTGCGTCGCGCTGCACGTTGCGCAATGCTATCACTGCTGCTAATAACAACGCCATATCCGGTGCCTGCCCCGCCGGCAGCGCCGCTGGCGACACGATCGTCATCACTGCTACCGGCACCATTACGCTGAACACAGTGCTGCCCACCATCACCAGCACGATGTCGATTGTGGGTCCCGGTTCAGCCAACCTTACTGTGCGGCGCAATCCAACCGCTACTACCGGCAGCTTCTATATCTTCAACGTCACTTCATTGAGTTCTTTGCCATTATCGATTTCCGGTATGACTGTGCGAGATGCCAACAGCACTGAGGTGCATGGCGGCGCTATGCATATACGCGCTGCATCAGGCACAGGCGGCGCGCCGACCACACTCACCGACATGGTGTTCCGCAACAACGTGGCTCAGAACGCCGGCGGCGGCGTGGACACCCATGGCGCGATCACTATCACCAACTGCATTTTTGATAGCAACGTTTCCGGCGCCGATGGCGGTGGTTTCTCGTTCAACGGCGCGAATGAGACAGGCGCGATCAAGATCATCAACTCGTTGTTCGTGGGCAACCGGACAGCCAGGAATTTCGGTTCTGCGATCAGCAACGTTGATAACAACACGCGCCTGATTCAAATCATCAACACGACGGTGACGAGCCCGACGATCTTCAGGGGTTCTGCCATTGCCATGACCTTTGGTACGGTGTATATCACGAATACGATCATCGCCAGCGCCAACGTTGGCATATCGCGCACGACGGCCACAGTGTCAGAAAACTACAACCTGTTTTATAACGTCACGACCACCGTTTCATCCGGCGTCACTGGCGGCACAGGCGACGTTGTCGGCGACCCGAAGTTTATTAGCCCTGCCACCGGCAATTACCGGCTTGGGTCTGGTTCTGCCGCGATCAACAAAGGCATTAACATCGCTGCGGTCAACACCGATATTGACGGCGATCCGCGCCCGCTGGGGCTGATTACCGATATGGGCTATGACGAAGCCACGGCCAACGGCATCGCGATGGATAAGACGGCTTCTGCTGCACTGGTCAAGCCGGGAGATCGCATCACCTATACCTTGACGATCACCAATGGCGGACCGGCGCCGGCTGTGCAGACTGTCGTTACCGATACGGTACCAGTGCAGTTGACCGACCTGGCTTATGAAAGTTCAGGCGTGACCATCACCCCGACTGGCGCTAGCTCGTATGTCTTCCAGCTTTCCGACCTGGCTGCGGATGCGGTTGGCACGATCTGGATCTATGGAACGATTGACGTGAGCCTGACCGAGGCGACACGCATCACCAACACAGCGTCGCTGGCCACCAGCAGCGCGACATCGACGAGAAGCGCAAGCGCCGGTGGCGTGGACATATCGATCCCACCCATAGGTCTGGCTGCGGTCAACGACAGCCCGGCCATGTTGGGTTCGACCACAACGCTGACCGCCAGCGTAGAGCATGGGACAAATGTCACCTATAGCTGGGACTTTGGCGACGGCACAGAACCGGGTTCCGGCGCAGTGCCAACGCACACCTATACTTTGCCCGGCATTTACACGGCCACTGTGACAGCCACCAACAATGTTGGCACGCTGGTGGAGATTACGGTGATCTACATCGACGATCCGTACAATACCCTGGTAGGTTTGTACACCGCGAACAAGACGGGTGCGTACCTGGCTGAAGAGATTGTGTACACCTTTGTCCTGACCAACGTGGGACACCTGACGCATGACGATGTCATCATGTCGGCAACCCTGCCCATCTATACAGTCTTGACCGGCACAGTAGAAGGCGGCGGCTATGTCCCGCCCGTGCTGCGCCCGCGCG
>CAIQQO010000290.1 GCA_903873965.1 uncultured bacterium | reverse complement strand
TGTTGGTACCTGCGCGCTTGGGCCGTGAATCCAGAGCGTTCCGCAGTGCAAAAAGTGCTGCACCGTGCCGCGCAAGGCTTCAACCAATTGCTGCGCGCTGGGTAGCGTGAAGCAGATCATGTCGATCACGGCATCCGGTTTGAGGTCGCATACGCGCGCGCCGAAAGTACCGGCTGCTTCTTCAGCGGCGCGGTCGATCTGGATTTGTTGTACTTGCTTCCACGCGGCATGCGGCAGATAAGGCTCACGCTGGCCGCGCGTGATGCAGATGACCTCATGGCCGGCCTCGACCAGCCGTGGAACGAGGTATGTGCCGACATGTCCTTTACCGCCGATGATGACCGTTCGCATGGTTGTCCTCCAAGTCATGAATCCAATTTCAATTTCCGTCAACGCCCGGAGATTTGCCTGAGGGTGTTCGCGATGCCATCGAGCATGGTCTTCAATGGCGTATCCTTGATCGGGATTTCCAGCGGGATTTCCATGTTCAACGGCACTTCGGCGTTCACCGGTATGGTCTGGCTGATATCAATCGGGATGCTGAGACTCACCGGGATGTTGGTTTGAATTGGTATGTCAAAGCTGACCTGTCCGATGACCGGCAACTCTTTGGTGATGGTCACCGTGGTATTCACGGGCAGCACCTGCTTGTAGGGGATGACCATCGACTGGTTGAATGGCACGAGCGCCTGCACCGGCACGGTTTGTGTGATGCGGAATTTGTAACTGATGGATTGCTTACCAAAGTCCTCAAGCTGCTTGATGATATCGGCAGATATTTGTCGTCCTGATATGACGATGAAAACCAACGCCACGATGATGACCGCGTTCAATAACAACGAAATGAACAACAGCACCCGCGTCATGGGTGCCTGCGTTTTGGATTCGGGTTGCATAGTGCTCCAAAGATGATCACGCTTCAATGTGCCTACAGGTATCTGCCGATGAGTAGGTTCACCCGTTCTCGCGCTTCAGGCGTGATGCGATCGCGCGCGGTCATGACGGCGCTGCTCATCGCGCCGTCGCACTCGTGCGGCAGTGTCGGAATTACAGGGACAAGATCGGCGATGACTTTCTGCGCCAGCGCGAGGTTGGCGTTGAGGCGCTCGATCACCATCGCAACAGTGACGGCTTCTTCTGACTCGTGCCACACGTCGTAGTCAGTGACGTGCGCCATGATGGCGAAATCGATCTCGGCTTCGCGCGCCAGAAAAGCTTCAGGGCAGGCAGTCATGCCGATGATGTCACAGCCCCATGCGCGGAATGCTTTGCTTTCGGCCTTGGTGCTGAACCGCGGACCTTCGATGGTGATGAGTGTGCCGCCAGCGTGAACACACCCGCCGGCATCGTGCACTGCCTGCGCCAGCGCCGTACTCAGCGAGGTGGAGAAAGGTTCAGCAATGCCAACGTGGCCAACGATACCGGCATCGAAGAAGGATGCCGGGCGACGCCCTTTGGTGAAGTCAAACAGTTGATCCGGCACGACGATATCGCGCGGTGCCATGTCCTCACGCAAGCTGCCGCAGGCGCTGACACTGATGATGTGTTTGACGCCCAGCGATTTCAGTGCGTAGATATTGGCGCGCGATGGCACCTCGCTTGGGTTGAGCCGGTGGCCGCGCCCGTGCCGTGGAAGAAAGGCGACGCGCGCCCCGTGCAAAGTACCGACGACGATCACATCCGAGGGATCGCCAAAGGGCGTGCTGATGCGATGCTCGCTGACATCGCTTAATCCTGGCATGCCATACAACCCGCTGCCGCCAATCACTGCAAATGCTATGTTGCTACTGCTCATGTTGCTCCTCTGACTTCGCCCTTTTAGTTCAGTTTCCTCATTTCTGTTACCACCTGGTCCTTGGTAACGGGGCCAGTGAATACTTTACGCACAATGCCTGTGCTGTCAATCAGCATGGTCATGGGCAGACCCATCACGCTGTAGGCATCACTGACGGAACCCTGCGGGTCTTCGACGATGAGATAGGGAACGTTATTGTCCTTTGTGAATTTGGCCAGCTTGTCCGTGTCGTCCTGGGTGCCAATACCGATGAAGGTGACACTGTCTGAACCGAGCTCCTTGTAAGCTGCAACAAGGTCGGGGGTTTCTTGCAGGCAGGGCGGGCACCATGATGCCCAGAAGTTGACCAAGACCGGTTTTCCGCGCCATTCTTTCAGTGTGACCGGTTTTCCGTCCAGCGTGTCGAGCGTGAAGTCGGGTGCTGCAACATCGATACTGAGCCGACGCACACTCATGGTGGGCAGCACGATGATAGCGTTGTCTCGTTGTGGCCCACGGGTGCTGACGATGATGGCTGCCGTGGATAGCCCGAAGATGACGGCGATCACGGCGATGACGATGATGCTGATGGGGTATTTGCGATTCTGCACAGCCAAAGGATCTTTGATCATTGATTTTGAATCCTGTTAAAGACGGCGCTACAGGCGCTGGGATGATTTATAAATCCCCGGGAACGTCTCTTCGATGAGCGGGAAAACCAGCCACGCGACGCTGAAGCCGAACAGGCTGCCCGTGATCAGGCGCAGCCACCATGTGCTTTCGCGGAATGGAATCAGGTTAAGCGGGTATTGGCTGAATAGCTGCGAGAACCCATCGAGCCCGATCGGCACAAGCCCAATCAGAATGAACCATAGCCACGGCAGCGGCTTGGCGCGTTTTCGCACGAAGCCAAACGCGATGCCATTGAACGCAATCGACAGATAAATCGCGATGTCGCGCTGGCAGAGCGCTACTTTGTAGCCCACCTGAGCATTACCCTGAAAATCGCGCGCTTCGATCACGCCTTGTGGTGTCATGGCGATGCCCGTCGCCTGCTGGAATTCGCCACCGCTTTCACTGCGCGCGTAAACCACTTGGTCACCAAACAGAAAAAATGAGCGGAAGGCATAGGTATGACAGACCAGCTTGTAGGGCTGATAGATCAATTGCGCTGCACCGACGTAGCCCATTTTCATCAATGCGGGCGCAACGAAGGGCAATAAGGAATACACCAGCATCATGCCGATAATGACGGTCAGCCAGCGGCGCGAGAACCATGCCGCAAAGGTGTTCAACCCGCGGGTCAACCGCGATGAAGGGACGGGGGGCGGCATCCCACCGGGTAATAATCCGTCATGAGTACGGGTAGGTGGAGGCTTTTCAGACACGCACGTGATTATAGCCTTATCGAAAGTACCGCGATACAATGCAGCCGTGTTCATTGTTCCAGCGGCAGGAACGCTGCTCATCGCCTTTATGTTATCGTTTGCGCTCACGCGGCTGGCAATATGGCTCGGCCCGCGCGTCGGGATCGTGGCCGTGCCGGGCGGTCGGCGCAGGCACACGCGCGTTACGTCGCGGCTGGGCGCGTTGCCCTTATGGGGTGGGTTTACTGGCGCTGTGCTGATCAGCCAGTGGTTCGATGTGCCGACGCTTGATCCTAACGAACCCAAACGTTTGATCGGGCTGTTGCTGGGCGGGGCGTTTATTTTTGTCGTCGGGCTGGTGGATGACAAGATCGAGCTGCCTTCGCTACCTCAGTTTATTGCACAGGCCATCGCGGCGGTCATCGCGATTGCGTTTACCGTATTCATCGAGCGTTTCACCGATCCCTTTACGCGCGATGAGGTGGTGCTGCCCGGCGTCATTGTTGTGGCCATCAGTCTGTTGTGGTTTATGGGTATGACCAATACTGTCAACTTTCTGGACGGCGTTGATGGGCTGGCGACGAGTGTGGCGGTGGTGGCGGCAACGGTGACGGCCATTCACATGCTGCGCGAGGGGCAATATAGCGTCGCGTTGTTGCCAATTGCGCTGGCGGGCACGTTACTCGGTTTTCTCGTCTTTAATTTTCCACCCGCGCGCATTTTTCTGGGCGGTGGCGCCTTGTTCCTTGGCTTTACACTGGCTTGCGTTGGCATCGTGGCGGGTGCGAAGGTGGCTTTGCTCCTGCTGGTGATGGGATTGCCGATTGCGGATGTGGCATGGCAGATCTTCGACCGGACGCGGCACGGGCGCAGCCCGGTTCAGGGCGACCGAGGCCACCTGCATTTCAGGTTGGCGGACCGTGGCTGGAGCGCGCGCCGGATTGTGTTGTTGTATGTCGGCGTCTGCGCGCTGTTTGGCGCAGCGGCGCTGGTGACGCAGCCGCCGGTGTACAAGCTGATTACACTGGTCGTCCTCGCCGTTGCTGTGATTATCACGCTCTTTCTACTTTCCAACAGAAAAGACTCATCTACGAATTCACACGAATGAGGGCTGATTAGCTGGCAGCAGTCGCAAGGATATGAATTTCGGACGAAAATAATAAAACTCATGGCCATGATCAATATTGACTTATTGAGCTTGGCAGACTATACTTCAGCCATCGAAATGCACTCTTAGAGAGATGCAGATCTATATGAAACGTGACTGGACATTACTAATCGAAAGACACCCCAATGGGGCGCAGAGCCATCATAGGGGATGCAAAGACGGGACGACCTGCGGGTTGTCTCCTACGGATTAAAACGATACGGAACAACAAGGGCACAAAGCGAGGATCAGTGTGGAAACACCAAAGTGGTTTGAAGTTCGCGATCTGCACGTGAATATTGCAGGCAAGCCCATTCTTAAAGGGCTGAATTTGAGCATTAATGCGGGAGAAATCCACGCGATCATGGGCCCGAATGGTTCGGGCAAGAGCACACTGGCTTATACCATCAGTGGACACCCGGCCTATGAGGTCACCGGCGGCGATATTTTGTTCAAGGGTGAAAGCATACTGGGGCTGCAAGCTGATGCGCGCAGTCGCGCAGGCATTTTCCTGGCGTTCCAGTATCCAGTAGCGATTCCCGGCGTGACCGTTGCGAATTTCCTGCGCACAGCCGTGAACGCACGCATTAAGGCAGATGCTGCAGCGAAGAATGGCGGCGTCCTGCCCCCGCAGGTGAAGGGCGTGACGCTTCCCGAGTTTCGCAAGACGCTTCGCGATGCGATGAAGATTCTGCGGGTTGATGATTCGTTTGCCGGACGCTATCTGAACGATGGCTTCAGCGGTGGTGAGAAGAAGCGCGCCGAAATTCTGCAGATGGCGATGCTCAAGCCGCAACTGGCCGTGCTGGATGAGACGGACTCGGGCCTCGATATTGACGCGTTGCGCATCGTGAGCGAGGGTGTGAATGTGTTGCATGAGCGCGACCAGAGTATGGCTGTGCTGGTAATCACGCACTATCAACGTTTGTTGAATTACATCAAGCCTCAGTTCGTGCATGTGCTCATCAACGGCCAGATGGTCGAAGAGGGTGGGCCGGAACTGGCGCTGCAGTTGGAAGAGCGTGGCTACGACTGGCTGCGCGAACCGGAAGTGGCATAATGGCTGAAAACAGATCACAAGTGGATGTCAATGATTCCTATGCTGAGAAGTATGGTTTTCACGACACCGAGAACTATACATTCAAGAGCCGGCGCGGTCTTGATGCTGAGATCGTGGCTGAGATATCGCACTTGAAGGGTGAACCGGAGTGGATGACCGCTTTTCGGTTGCGCTCATTGAAGTCCTTCGAGTCAAAACCGATGCCCAACTGGGGCGGCACCGCGGCATTGAACAGCATTAAGTTTGAAGATATTTTCTATTACATCAAGCCCACTGATAACGACCGCAACGATTCGTGGGAAGACGTTTCGCCTGAGATTAAGCGAACCTTTGACAAGCTGGGCATTCCCGAGGCGGAGCAGAAGTATCTATCGGGCGTGGGCGCGCAGTACGATTCCGAAGTGGTGTATCACAATATTGCCAAGGACCTGGAAGCGAAGGGCGTTCTTTTTCTCAGCACCGATATAGCGTTGAAAGAGCATCCCGAACTCTTTCGCCAGTATTTTGGGACGGTTATTCCCCCCGAGGACAACAAGTTCTCTGCGCTGAACAGCGCTGTATGGTCGGGCGGATCGTTTATTTACGTGCCGCCGGGCGTCAAGGTTGATCTTCCGTTGCAGGCGTATTTCCGCATTAACGCGAAGAATGTGGGGCAGTTTGAGCGCACGCTGATTATTGTGGATGAAGGCGCGTACGTGCACTATGTCGAAGGTTGCACAGCGCCCATTTACTCATCGGACTCGCTGCATAGCGCCGTCGTTGAGATCATTGTCAAGAAGGGCGGTCGCTGCCGTTACACCACCATTCAGAACTGGTCTACGAACGTGTATAACCTGGTGACCAAGCGCGCCGTAGCCTATCAGGACGCGACGATGGAATGGGTGGACGGCAATCTTGGCTCAAAGTTGACGATGAAGTACCCGGCCGTGTATCTGATGGAGCCAGGAGCGCACGGCGAGATTCTGTCGATTGCGTTTGCGGGCAAAGGTCAGCATCAGGATGCCGGCGGCAAGATTGTGCACGCTGCCCCGAACACGACCAGCAAGATCGTGAGCAAGTCGATCAGCAAAGATGGCGGGCGTACCGCCTATCGTGGGCTGATCAAGGTCTACAAGGATGCGACGGGCAGCCGCAGCAATGTGGTGTGTGACGCGCTGTTGCTCGATGACAAGAGTCGCAGCGATACGTACCCCTATATCGAAATCGATAACGATGAAGTGAGCATCGGGCATGAGGCCAGCGTGAGCAAGATTGGCGAAGAACAGCTTTTCTACGCGATGAGTCGCGGCCTGAGTGAAGAGGAAGCATCGACGATGGTTGTCTCCGGCTTCATCGAGCCACTTGTTAAGGAACTCCCGATGGAATACGCGGTTGAAATGAACCGCCTGATTGCGTTGCAAATGGAAGGCACGGTTGGATAGAGATTAAAGATCAGGGCTAGAGATTGAGCAGAAATGTATTTTTTCACCAGTCTCAAACCTCTCATCTTTAGTAGCTAGTCTCTCAGCGAGCACTATGGCTATTGTTACTTTAAAACCTGCCCCGCTGATTAAAAGTGGGGAATTGACACGTGAGTTTGTAGAGGCGTATGCCGTCGCTCAGGGCGATCCTGAATGGCTGGCGGCACGCCGGCTGGAGGCGTTGCGGGTATTCCGCGACACGCCCGCACCGCAGCGCAGTGATGAATTGTGGCGGCGCGTGGACCTCAGCACGTTTAAACTTGACCAGGTGATTCCGGCGATTTCTGCCGGCGTCTCTTTTGCGCCCGGCGCGTTCGATGATTTGGCAAACACGCTTGCGGAAAGCGCTTCGAACTCGCCCGGATGGATGTTGCACGTGGATGGCGGCCATGTGCAACATTCTCTTGCTTCTGACCTCATGGCGCAAGGCGTGATCTTTACCGATCTTGCCACAGCTGCGCGCGAGCACGCCGAGGTGCTCGAAAAATACTTCATGACCGAATCCGTCAAGTTGACTGACTCGTACTTTGCTGCCATGCACGGCATCTTTGCGCGTGGCGGCGTGGTGTTGATCGTGCCGAAAGGCGTGACGATCCAGGCGCCCTTGCGTGCTGTGACGCGCATGACGGCCGGCCATCGCACGGAGTTTCATCATACGTTGATCGTGCTTGAAGAAGGCGCACAGGCGACGTTGGTCGAAGACTATGCTGCGTTGGGTGATGCTACTGCAATGCAACCACAGGCGCTGGTTAACGGTGCGGTCGAGATCATTCTCGGCAAAGACAGCAAGCTGGACTACGTCAGCATTCAGGACTGGGCGCGCAATGTGTATAACTTTACAACGGAGCGTGCACACCTGGGCGAAGGTTCGACGCTGCACTGGGTTGTAGGCGGCATGGGCAGCAAATTCACGAAGACGTTGCTGGAAGCCGATATGCTGGGAGCGCGGAGCACCGCACTCTTGTCGGGTGTGTTCTTCTCTGACGGCAAGCAGCAGATGCATATTGATACGCAGCAGAACCACATTGCGCCTGGTTGCAAGAGCGATCTGCTATATAAGAATGCTCTGCGCGACGATTCTCGCACGGTGTGGCGCGGCAATATCCGCGTGTTCCCGGGTGCGCAGAAGACGGATGGTTATCAGGCTAATCGCAACCTGCAGTTGTCGCACCGTTCGCGCGCCGATTCCATCCCCGGGCTGGAAATCGAAGCCGACGATGTACGTTGCACGCACGGCTCTACGGTCGGACAGATTGAACAGGAGCCGATGTTCTACATGGCCACGCGCGGTGTCCCAGAAGTGGATGCGCGCAGGCTGGTTGTCGAGGGCTTCTTCGCGCCGGTCATCGACCGGATTCCGCTGGAAGAGACGCGCGACCGGCTGGTTGAAGAGATCAGCAGAAAGATCGGCTGACGCACTGACTGGGAAATTTCCAAATGCAGAGGCGGTTGATGACTACATCAACCGCCTTTTTGTGTCTTCAGCAACAATAAACAGATCATAACCTCGTGATATAAAGAAAGCATACGATATTTACCATCCTGCGAGGACAGGATAAACATGAAATATAGACAATTTGGCCGGTTGGGCTGGCAAGTTTCGGAGATTGGTTTTGGCGCGTGGGCCATTGGCGGGAGCTGGGGCACGCAGAGCGATGCGGATTCACTCGCGGCGTTGCATCGCGCGCTTGATCTGGGCTGTAACTTCATCGACACCGCGGCTGGCTATGGCAATGGCCGCAGCGAGCGTTTGATCGGACAGGTATTGAAAGAACGCAAAGGCGAGCGCATTTACGTCGCTACCAAGATTCCGCCGGCGCCGGGCAACTGGCCGCCGACACCTTACGAGCGCATTGAGGATCGCTATCCCGAAGCCTACCTGCGCGCCCAACTGGAAGAGCGGCTGCGCAACCTGGGCACGGAGTGCATCGACGTGCTGCAGTTGCACACATGGACGCGTGCATGGAACCGCAACCCGCTTGCGCTCGATATTCTGCGCAAGTTCCAGCGGGAAGGCAAGGTGCTGGGCATTGGAATCAGTACACCGGAGCATGATCAGAATTCGCTGGTTGAGTTGATGCGTGATGGCTGGCTGGATGCCGTGCAGGTAATCTACAACATTTTTGAACAGGAACCGCAGGCGGAGTTTCTTCCCGCTGCAAAAGAGCACAGGGTCGGCGTCATCGTCCGGGTCGCCTTTGATGAAGGCTCACTGACCGGCAAATGGACGGCTGACACGAAGTTTGAGCCAGACGACTTCCGCAACAACTACTTTGCGGGCGATCGCATGGGGCGCACAGTGAACCGCGTGGCGCAGGTGCGCGAGACGTTGGGTCAGGATGAGCCCGATATGGCTGCCGCTGCTTTGAAGTTTGCGCTGAAACCCACTGGTGTGTCGACCGTCATCCCCGGCATGCGCAACGTGCGGCAGGCCGAGATGAACTGCGGCGTGAGTGATCTGCCGCCGATGACCGACGAGGTCGCAGCCCGTTTGCATAAGCATAACTGGCTGCGCGGGTTCTGGTACAGCGGGAAGTAGTCGCTTGCTGCCTTATGAACTACGCTGTCGGCATTGACATCGGCGCGTCGAATACCAAGATCGGCCTGGTGACGCGCGACAGGCCTGGGCACATTGCGGCGCAACGCACGCTGCCGACGCAGCTGGATGGCTCCCAGGCTGAACCTTTCGTCGACGACATTGTCGGCGTTGTCCGTCAACTGGCCGAGGGCGCGCCGATCGTACGCGCCGGCGTGTCTTTGTGCAGCTTGATCAATGCAGATCATACTGGCGCGTTTTTGTCAGTGAACGCGCCGGCATTGAATCATTTCAATATCAAGGCGGCCTGTGAGGCGCGCTTGGGTTGCCCGGTGCAAGTGATGAACGACGTCAACGCGTATGCGCTTGCGGAGTACTATCACGGTGCGGGGCAGGGCGTTGAGCGATTGCTGGTGATTGCGCCGGGCACCGGGCTGGCGATTGCGTGTATCAATGCCGGGCGGTTGCTGGAGACGTGGGCAGGGGTGTGCGCTGATGCCGCGCGCATCATTCTCGACCCGGCCTCGGACGTGGCGTGTAACGCGGGCGTGCGTGGAACCGCCGAAGCTCTGTGCGGCACCGCGCATATCGTGCGGCTGGCGCAACAACGATATGGGCGCGACAACCCGCGCTGGCGCGGCGACGTTGCAGCGCGCGATGTCATCACAGCCTCACGCAACGGTGCTGATCCGATCGCTGTCGCCGTGATGGCCGAGATCGGTGAGTACATCGGTCATCTGGCTGCCATCCTCAGCCCGATCTTTTTTCCGCAACGGATCGTAATCACCGGCGGCACATCCGAGGCTGGTGACGTCTTATTCACCGCAATCCGAAACCGCTATGCAACCCTCATCGGCGACTACATGGCGAACCTTGCCTTGCTTGAAACAGGCATACGGCGCCCGGTCGAGATCGTTAAAGGCGCACTCGGTCCTGAAGCAGCCATTCTGGGATCGGTTCTTGGAGAGTAATCGCGACGAAGAAGCAAGAAGCAAGAGGTCAGAGTTCAGAAGTCAGAGGTCAGAAATCAGAAGTTTGACCTCTTCTTCTCTCGCCTCACCAGTTCCGAATTCGCAGCCAGTATTTGTCGAGTAGATACTGGTTGTATTCCATGCCGCCGTCGAGGTTGCCATGCATGAAGACGGGCGGCTCGACGCCGCGCTCTTTGATCTGCATGGCGGCCTCGACCAGGGTGGCATGCACCAGGAGTGAGCCGGCCAGACCTGAGGCTGATCCCAACCCGGGTTTCATGCCTTCCACCTTGACGACGACGTCGGCGTAAGGTGTTTTGTTGTCGAGGATGACATCGGCATAATCGAGCAGGCGCTTGCCTGAGGAGTGTCGCGACGGTTGGCTCATGCTGAATTCAATACAGGTCTCCACAATGACCTTGTGTCCGTGTTCTTTGGCTGAGCACGCAAAGTCGATGGGTACGCCGTTGCGTCCCGAGTTGGAGATGACGATGAAGACATCCTGCGGCTGCGGGCGCACGTGGTCGTAAATCAACTGCCCGATGCCCTCGACGCGCTCCATGTAGAAACTGCGCACGGTGTTGACCGAACCGGCCATCGACAGGTCCATGACCTGGCTGACCGGCGCGAGCGTATTGGCGCGCCCGAACACCTCTTCCGCGATGATGTTGGAGTGGCCGGTGCCGAAAATATGCACCACGCCGTCGTGAATGATGGCATCGGCAATCATCCCGGCGGCCTGTTCAATGGCAGTACCTTGGGTGGACTGGATATCGGCAAAGATGGCGTTGATGCCATCAAAGAATCGTTCGTATGCTTTCATGGGTTGTACCTCTACAAGTGCAGTGATTATCACGCCAAACGGTCGCGACTATCGCCGATATCACGCGTACAGCGCCAATCATGCTGCATCACGACGTAACAGAAATCATCATCGGACTCTATAATCTACCCGACGCGTGAATCGCGTGGTCTATAGCAAAATCCTGGAAGATTGATGGTGCGAGGTATATAGGATGGACGGAGTTCGACACTTAACACTGGCGGAACTTGAAGCTGGGATGGACGATATCCGCCGGTCGCCGCAAGATGCCGGCGTGCTTGCAATGATTGTACGGCGGCCGAAACTGGATGAGCGTGAGGTGCTGGACGAAGGCACGCTAACTGCGGCAGAAGGTCTTGTGGGTGATGCGTGGCGTCACTTGGGCAGTTCACGCACCGCAGATGGGTCGGCGCATCCCGATATGCAACTGACGCTGATGAACATGCGCGCGATTGCATTACTGGCACAGTCGAAGGAACGCTGGCCTCTGGCCGGCGATCAACTCTATGTCGATCTCGATCTGAGCAATGCCAACCTGCCGCCTGGAACCATGCTTTCTGTCGGCACGGCGCTGATTCAGGTAACCGACCAGCCACATACGGGTTGCGCTCAGTTCCTCCAACGCTTCGGCGTTGATGGGCTCAAGTTTGTGAACTCGCCGGCGGGTAAAGAACTGCACCTGCGCGGTATCTATACCCGTGTTGTGCAGCAGGGAGTAGTGCGCGTCGGCGACGTGGTGAAGAAAGTGTAATCTGTCGCGGTCATGACACGCGCGGCGCCGTTCATTCTGATCACAGCTGCATGGTCGGCGGGGATATGGTTTGCATCGCAGTTCCCGCTGCCCGTGTGGTTTGCAGCGTCGCTTGCGTTCGGGGCGCTCGTGATCGTTATCACGCTTATCTTTGCGCGCCAATCCTACGACACGATCTGGGCGGCGGCATTGGTGATGCTCATCGCGTCTGGCGCTGCATGGTATACCGCACGAACCACCCTGCCTGATCATACGCCCGCCGAATACAACGGGCGCATGGTGGTTGTTGAGGGTGTGATTGACGACGACGAACCGGACAAGCGTCCCGATATCACCTACTTGCGCGTCCACGTGCGTAGGATAGTGGTTGACAACGCGATTGCGCGCCCCGAGGGTATAGTGCTGGTGCGGGCCGATAACAGCATCGACTGGCGCTATGGCGACGTTGTGCGCGCCTTTGGCGTAATGGATGCGCCGCCGGTTTTTGCCGATTTCGACTATCGCGACTATCTGGCCCAGCGCGACGTCCATGCGTGGATATCGCTTCCCGATCAAGTGCTGCGGATTGGGGCAGATCAAGGCAATGGATTCTGGGCGGCGCTGTTTCGCTACAAAGCAGCGCTGCGAGCATCGGCGCAACAGATCATGCCCGCGCCAGAATCCGCCTTGCTAAATGGGATTGTGATCGGCGATGCCAGTGAAATCCCGGCGGGAATCACAAACGCCTTCCAGCGTACAGGCACGGCGCATATCGTGGCGATATCGGGTTTCAATGTCAGCATCATTGTCGGGATGTTCGTGATGCTGCTCGGGCAATTTCTGGGAAGGCGCATGGTGGCTGCCATCTCCATGCCGGCAGTGCTCCTGTATATGCTCCTCGTTGGCGCATCCGGTTCGGTGTCTCGCGCGGCGCTGATGGCCGTCATCATGTTGTTTGGCCGAGTGATCTGGCGGCGTGCCTTTACGCTGAACTCGCTGTTTGCCGCTGCATTCATCCTGCTGCTCATCGATCCGCGCTCGCTGTTCGACCTCAGCCTGCAGTTGAGTTTCACGGCTACGTTGGGGCTGGCTTTGTACAGCGACCGGCTGCACGATGCGGTGCAGGCGTGGTTGCAGCAGCACATGCGCCGGCGCAAAGCGCGCCTGTGGGCCGGCTTGCTGGCCGACGTGTTGTTCTCGACCGTGGCTGCCACGATCACCACGATGCCACTTCTGCTCTCGGTTTTTCACCAGTTGTCGTTGGTTGCCTTTCTGGCGAATGCGCTGGTGTTGCCTTTGCAACCGCCTGCCATGATTCTGGGCATCGTCGCCGTTATTGCAGGCGTCATCCATGTGCCCGTGGGCGCCGCTATCGGGCTGCTATCCTATGCACTTCTCACTGCCACATTGCGGATTGTGGAATGGATGGGGGCGTGGCCATGGGCGGCAGTGCCAGTGTATGATTTTGGCGCGCCACAAGCGATTGCGTACTATGTGGCGCTGGGAGGTATCACAGCAGCGATGAGCATTAAGAGCAACATTCGCCAGATCTTGCTGGTATTGATCAAGCGACGCCTTGGCGTCATTGGCGTGGCCGTGGTCGTCGTTCTGTTGGCGTCACTGGGCGCAGTGTACTGGTATCAACGTCCTGATGGCAGCCTGCACGTCGCCTTCACTGGAAAAGGCGCCTTTGTCCAGACGCCTGCGGGTCGACAGATGGTGTTCGCGGGCAGCGGTGGTGTGCCTGCGCTGATGGGTCGCGCCATGCCGGTCTGGGATAGAAGCATTGATGTGCTATTGCTGCCGCAGAGGAACGACACGGTGCGTGGCGATACGTTGCCGATCATGCAGCGTTACCATGCCGATGTGGTAATTCAGCCCGAGGGCGACGATGAACCGTCGGCCATGCTTGATGCGTGGCGTAGTCAGGCCGCCACTCAATCCATGCAAGTGGTGACCGTGCCGATGGGCACGCGCATAGAACTGGAGCCGGATGTGGTGTTAACTGTGGAAAAACGGTCAAAAGGAGCTATCGGCGCGCGACTGAGTTACGGCGGAGTGACGTTTGAATTGGTTGGGGATGCTGAGGTGATCAGTGGCACAATCGGCAGTGCGGATGTCGTCTTTGTGGGTGTGAAGGGTGCGAAGGCATCTGTACTCAATGTCGCGCAACCGCGCATGGTGGTGTGGGCGGACGCGGGCGGCGTACCGCCGGAGCTTGACCATAGCATACGGGCGTTTGCTTTGCGCGATGTGAACACAGTCGAGTTTGTGACGGACGGGAAGACGTTGTGGACACGGTAACCGATCTGCACCGCTAACAACGAGGCATTAACATGGTTCTCGACTGTTGTGTTTTGACGCCAGCTAAAGCAATCATGGGCTGGCTGAATCATCTGTTGTTTAGCGGATAGCCTGGCGAAGATGTCAACTATCACGCTTGGTTGCAATGACAAAACACAACAGTCGAGCTAGATAACATCTACACCGCGCGATTAGTGTCGCTGTAGTATTTGTTGCTGCGCTCGCCTTCGCCGAAGGCCGTCCACACACCGCGGAAGAGCGTCTGTCGTTTGGGTTTCATGGCCGCTATCACCTCGGGCGCAAGATTGCCCTTGCCCCATTTGGCGCCCACAGTGTTGTAACAGGTAAACAGTGACAGCCGGTCGCGATCCGGATTCACCCACTTGGTGCCGGTGTGACATAGCGCTTCGGTGAAGATCAACGCTGAACCGGGCGGGCACGAATATGACTCGTACAGGGGATGATCCCGGTCGGTATCGGTCGAGGCAGGCCGCGGGAATGCGGCCTTGTGGCTGCCTGAGAGCAGCAGTGTTCCGCTGTCGCCCTTCTGCACCTCGTTCAATTCCCACACTACGCGAATCAGGCCGGCATTGATCTTGCCCAACTGGTGCTGGTAGATATGTGAATTGCCGACGAAGTTGAACAAGCCGCTGCCGCCGTGCGGTCCCCAGTTGTCGTGACCAGCCTTGCGGTGGCTGGAATAGGTGTGGTCATAGCGGAAGCCATAGCAATCCTCAGAAGCCATCGGCTGGTGCGAGATGATCTCGTTCAGCACGCCGACGACGGCGGGGTGATCGAGCAATACTTCAGAGGCTCCGCCATGGCTGTCACGCTCCTGGGGTGGCAACGACTCGCGGTCGTACAGAAAGCGCATCTGGTGTTCTCGGATGGGTTTCAACTCTTCTTCGGTGAAACAGGCGGGGAGTAGTATCCAACCCTTTATGTCAAACCAGTACTTCTGCTCGTCCGTCATGGGAATAACAGGTCTGCCGTCGGCATTTGTTGTGGGGTATAGGATAGTCATGCTGGTATATTACTCGAAGATGCTAAAAGTTGAATCATGATCTGCGGCTGTCTGTAGGATGGTTATGGATCCCTTTGGGAGTGAACGGACTTCAATCTGCGCGCGTCTGGTATCCGCCGTCCACGCGCACAGTAATCCCGGAAATGTACTCGGCATCGTCCGAGGCCAGAAAGACAGCAGCTTTACCGATGTCCTCTGGTTGGCCGATGCGTCCCATGGGCACGCGCTTCTTGATGTAAGCCGCATTCTCAGGCTTCTCCCAGTGGAAGCGTGTCATATCGGTCAAGATCATGCCCGGTGCGATGGCGTTGCACGTAATGCCATACTGGCCTAGCGCGGTGGCAAATCCAACCATGGCCATGCGTAAACCGCCCTTTGATGCGCCATAGTCCACTTGCGCAGGGCCGGTGATGTTCTCAGCCAGCGATGTGATGAAAATGATGCGTCCGCCCTTGCCGCGTTGGATCATCTCGCGCGCTGCCACTTGTGTGCAGTGAAACGCGCCGTTCAGGTTGACATCGATGGTGCGCTGCCATATTGCCGGTTCCATCTCCATGACATTGACGAACGGGCAGATACCGGCATTGTTCACCAGCACATCGACATGACCAAATGTCTCGACTGTCCGCTGCACCATGGCCTCCACTTGTTCACGGTTGGTGACATCGCATCCAATGCCCAGCGCAGGAGTGCCATATTCTGTTGCCAGTTGATGGGCCGACGCTTCGGCAGCCTGCTCGTTCATATCAGCGATAACAACGGTTGCGCCTTTCGCGGCGAAGCACCGGGCTGTTCCCCAGCCAATGCCTTTCGCGGCGCCTGTGATGATGATGACTTTTTCTTTCATTTTGATCTCGCAGATTAAATATATTGATGGTCCTGTTCCAACTTTCTAGCTGGCATACCCATTCGGGTGTCGCAGCATCCACTCCCATGCACTACCCACCATGTCTTCCAGTTGGGTAAACTTTGGTTGCCAGCTCAGTTCCCGGCGTGCTAAGTCAGATGCGGCTACCAGTCGCGGGGCGTCGCCGGGGCGGCGTGGGCTTTCTGCCGTCTCAATGGGCCGGGCTGATACCTTGCGTGCCATGTCGATCACTTCGCGCACCGAATAGCCGTTGCCATTGCCCAGATTGCATGTGATGGTTTCGTGATCTGCCAGGTAGTTTAATGCTAGCAGATGCGCCGTGGCCAGGTCGTAGATGTGGATGTAGTCGCGGATGCAGGTGCCGTCGGGAGTGGGGTAATCGGCGCCGTACACGCTGATGAATGGGCGTTGACCGAGTGCCACTTGCAAGGTCAGCGGGATGAGATGCGTCTCGGGCGAGTGCGCCTCACCGCGTGGCCCGTAAGCGCCGCAGGCGTTGAAGTAGCGCAGCACCGCATAGCGTAGCCCGTGCACCGTGTGGAACCAGCGCAGCATCTGCTCCACCATCAACTTGGTTTCGCCGTAGCAATTGGCTGGTGCGATAGTCGAGGTTTCGGTGAGAGGCTCATCGCTGGCGGCAAATACGGCAGCGGTCGAAGAGAAGATGAGCTTCGTGACGCCATGTGTTGCACAACTTTCCAGCAGGTTCAGCGTGTTGGACACGTTGGCGCGGAAGTAGCGCGCTGGTTTTTTCATCGACTCGCCGGCTTCAATCAAAGCGGCGAAATGAAATACGGCATCGGGCATGCACATATCGAGCGCGAGGTCGATATCATCCAGGTTTGCCAGATCACCGCTGATAAAGCGCGCCTGCTCCGGCACCGCCTGTAGATGCCCTTTGACCAGGTTGTCGAACACAAATACCGTATGACCAGCCTCCACCAACTGCTGCGCCACCGTGCTGCCAATGTACCCGGCCCCGCCGACAACTAATATTTTCATGATTTACCACTTGCTTGCTGCAATCGCATCCACCACAGGTTTGATGTCGTCCATTAGCGGGTACAGGATCGGACAGGTGACGCCGGCATCGACGTATTCTCGGATCTTGGCCACGCAGTCAGTGCTTGTACCCACAGCCATCAACATGCGCGGGACGTCGTCGGGAATTACCTGCGACGCAGCGATGTATTCCGCCTCGGTGGCGGGCCAACTCATGACGGCCTGCACGCGCTTGATTAAATCATCGGGCACACCGCTGGCTTTCATGATGTGCGGCTCGGTGGCCAGGTAATAGGCAACTAATTTCTTGGCCTCGGCCATGGCGGCTTTGGGGTTGTCGTCGCTGAGTGAACACACCAGTAACTCGGGGCGGTCAATCTGGTCGATGGTCTTGCCCGACTTGGCCGCGCCTTTAGCTACCAGTTCCACGGCCTTGCGGATATAGTCCACCGACACGACATAGTTCAATACAACGCCGTCGCAGATTTCGCCGGCCAGCTCAAGCATCTTGTCGCCGGTGGCGCCGATGTAGAGCGGAATATCGCGTGGGCGCGTGTCGCCAAATACCACATCCAGCTTGACGCGGTCGAGTTTCACGAACTCACCCTGATACGTCACTTCCTCCATCGTGAACAGCCGGCGGATAGATTCGATGTGTTCACGCATAGCCAGCAGCGGGCGCTCGCGTTTCTCACCCACGCGTGCAGCAATCGGTTCCCACCACGCGCCCAGTCCCAGCATGACGCGCGAAGGCGCATCTGGTTCGCCGCTGATCTGCTTGCCCAGTTCCCACATCGTGCTCCACGACGCGGCGATGACAGCGGGATTGCGCGTCCAGATCGGCAGCACGCCGCTGCCCAGGCGTAGTTTCTTCGTGCGGGTGAGGAAAGCGGACATCATCACGACGCAGTCGCGCGCGAGGCGTGTGTCGGCCTGCCATACCTCGCTGAAGCCGTTGGCTTCGGCGTACTCGGCCATCTCCAGCTCATAGCCGAGTGGATGCTTGTCTTGCATGTACAGGGCGAAACGTGGTTGTTTGTTCGCAGGCATGTATTTCTCCATGATGATGGTAGTGCAGAACCATCCTGATTGATTTTATCCGACTTGTGAACGGTGATACGATTGCCGTGTGATTGGCGTCTTCGACTCCGGCGTCGGTGGTCTATCGGTATGGCGTGAAATAGCCAGGCTCATGCCGGAGGAAACTATCCTATATCTGGCCGACCAGGCGCACGTGCCGTATGGCCCGCGTGAATTGGCCGAGGTGCGCGACCTGACCACCGATTGTATCGACTGGCTGCTGAGTCGCGGCTGCGACATGATTGTGATCGCCTGTAATACAGCTTCGGCGGCAGCCCTGAGTCACGTGCGGATGTTGTTTCCGCAGGTGCCGTTCGTCGGCATGGAACCCGCAGTGAAACCGGCAGCCTCCCACACTCATTCAGGCGTCATCGGCGTACTGGCCACGCAAGCTACTTTTCACAGCCAGTTGTTCGCAAGCGTCGTCATACGCTTTGCGTCGAACGTCAAAGTGATTGAACAACCCTGTCCGGGGTGGGTTGAACTGGTGGAGAGCGGCGCGCAGACCCAGCAGGCCGGGCATCCGCTGGTGGATCACTATGTCTGGCCATTGCTGGATCAAGGCGTGGATACGTTTGTGCTGGGTTGCACCCACTTCCCGTTCCTCACGTCTGCCATTCAGCACTCAATCGAGACGTGGCAGGTGCAGCATTCAGGCAGTAAAAGTCATCCCTCTGGGATTGAACTGGTCGACCCCAGTTCGGCTGTCGCGCGTCAGGCGATGCGTGTGCGCGACTTGAATCCCGATCGCAGTGCGACAGCGCAGGCAGGGCAGCATCAATTCTGGACAACCGGCGACGCGATGGCGTTTGTGGCCGTGGCGCGGCGTTTGTTGCCAGAACAACCCCATGTCTCTGCTGTGCGGGTGCCGTTCGCTGATATAAGATTGACACGGGACGCCATATAGAGCATGCAAAGGCGGGACGATATGGGGTTCATATAAGCGACTGCATAGAGCTGCGCCGATTTCTAATCCTCGTATAACACTTCCTCGATATATGCGATACTTCGTTTGATTCACTTATTCACATCACTTATTGTTCATCTATGCGCCAAGCTGATGAACCAGTTGGGTTAACTGGTCTACTAGCCGCATCGACATAAGACTTATACACGGATTCCCAGAGTGCTTTTCTAAAGGATGCAGAGCCATCTATGGTTGACCGAGACTTGGATCGTATTAACAACTTGCTTGAAGCAGCAGACGCAGTTGCTGAAGCCGAAGCTGAGGCTGCGGCGGATGCAGAGGCGATCAATGCCATGAACGCAGATCCGACGCAGAATGCGCCGGAAGTTATGGCCATCCTGCCGTTGCGCGGCGCAATTGTGTACCCGCTGTCGGCAATTCCCCTGCGTGTCGCGCAGGCGCGTTCCATCCGTCTGATTGACGAGGCCATGCAACGCAAATGGCCGATTGGACTTGTGGCCAGTAAGTTGCCAGAAAAGGAAGAACCCGAACCTGGCGATGTATATGCCATCGGCACGATGGCCACCATCGTGCGCATTTTCAAGTCGCCCGATGGCGTGGTCAACATGATTGTGCAGGGCAGCGAGCGCTTCCGTATTGTGGAGTGGATGGGCACCGAACCATATATGACGGCGCGCGTTGAAATGCTGCCGGAGGTGTGGGAAAACACGCTCGAGATTGAAGCCTTGCGGCGCAACATCAGCCAGGGTTTCGCCAAGATGGCCGAGTTGATTCCCAATCTGCCCGACGAGTTGGCGCAGATGATCCAAGGCATCGAGGATCCGCGTCAGTTGACGTATGCCGTCGCCACGTACATGCGCATGGAGATGGTTGACGCCCAGAAGTTGTTGGAGATGGAAGGCCTGCCCGACAAGATGCTCTACCTGCTGCAGTTGCTTAACAAAGAGCTTGAAGTGCTGGAATTGGGCAAGAAGATCCAGACGCAGGCACAGAGCGAAATGGAGAAGGTGCAGCGCGAGTATTTCCTGCGCGAGCAGATCAAGGCTATCCAGCACGAACTGGGTGAAGCCGATGAGCAGCAGATTGAGATCAGCGAGTTGCGCGGGAAGATTAACGCCAGTGGGATGAACGATGAGGCACGCCAGGAGGCCGAGCGTGAGCTGGGGCGACTGGCCAAGTTGCCTACGCAGGCCGCAGAATACGGTGTCATTCGCACCTATCTTGACTGGATGGTCAGCCTGCCATGGCAATTGGTTTCCGCCGATAACCTCACGATATCACATGCCCGCACTGTGTTGAACGAAGACCACTACGGGCTTGATGATATTAAAGAGCGCATCCTCGAATTTCTGGCTGTGCGCAAGCGCAAGATGGATATCGCGGCTGAGGATACAGCCGAGATTGCTGCTGCCGAAGCGGCTGCTGCCGAATTGGGTTTGCCCGAGGCCGGAGCAAAGAAGCACGACGAAAAGAACGAATTGCCATTGCGTCGCGAGCGGGAAGGCGTCATTTTGTGCTTTGTCGGCCCGCCCGGCGTGGGCAAGACTTCGTTGGGCGCCAGTATTGCGCGCACCATGGGGCGCAAGTTCATTCGCATGTCGCTGGGTGGCGTACATGATGAGGCCGAGATTCGCGGCTTCCGCCGTACCTATATCGGCTCGATGCCGGGGCGCATTGTGCAGGGCGTCCGTCGCGCTGAGACGCGCAATCCGGTATTCATGCTCGATGAGGTTGACAAGATCGGCGCAGACTTCCGCGGCGACCCATCGGCTGCGTTGATGGAAGTGCTCGATCCCGAGCAGAACCGCGAGTTCCGCGACCATTACCTCGATGTGCCGTTTGACCTGTCGCAGACAATGTTTATCTGCACCGCCAACACGCTCGATACGATCCCCGGCCCGTTGCGGGATCGCATGGAGATATTGCAGCTGAGCGGGTATACCGAGAAAGAGAAGCTTAACATTGCGCGCGGCTATCTGGTGCCGCGCCAGATCAAAGAGAATGGCTTGCGCGTCGGCGAAGTGACGTTTGAGGATACCGCCATTCTGCAACTGATGCATGACTATACGCGCGAGGCCGGAGTGCGCAATCTGGAGCGCGAGATTGGCGGGATTTGTCGTAAGCTGGTAACGCGCGTATCTGAAGGTAAGAGCGAGTTTCCCGTGCGCGTTACTGCCGATAAGCTGCAGGACCTGCTCGGTAAGCCGAAGTTTTACTCCGAAGTGGCCGATCGTACCGAGACTTCCGGCGTGGCCACCGGGATGGCATGGACGCCCGTTGGCGGTGACATCATGTTTATTGAGGCCACCATCATGCGCGGCACCAAGGGTTTTCAGTTGACTGGCCAGCTTGGCGACGTTATGCGCGAGAGCGCGCAGGCGGCACTGTCATACGTGCGCAGCCGCGCAGCCGACTTGAAAATCGACGATAGCGTGTTTGCCAAGAGCGATATCCACCTGCATGTGCCTGCGGGTGCGCAGCCCAAGGATGGGCCATCGGCAGGTGTGACCATCTCCACGGCGCTCGTGTCGGCGCTGACCGGGCGGCAGGTGCTGCCTAATATCGCCATGACCGGCGAGATCACCCTGCGCGGATTGGTGCTGCCGGTGGGTGGTATCAAAGAGAAGGTGCTGGCCGCCCATCGCGCTGGACTGAAGACGATCATCCTGCCCAAGCGCAATGCTATTGACCTCGACGAGTTACCGCAGGAAGTGCGCGACGAACTCACCTTTGTGCTGGCCGAACGCGTCGAACAGGTATGGGATCACGCACTGCAACCGGCTAAACCTGTACGCAAGAAGAAGCGTCCCGCCGCCAGGAAAACTGCCACGAAGAAAACCACACGTAAGTAGCGAGAGGAGGAGGGGGAAGGAAGCCAGATGTCTGGCCTCCCTCCCCCTCCTCATTTTTCCCATGGTACGAGAAGGTCGTAGTCAGTGAAGCCCATCGAGGCGTAGAGCGCGCCGGCCTCGACGGAATAGGAACTGACGTAGGCGCGCGTGGCGCCCATGCGCTGCAATCGCCGCAGCCCTTCGGCCATTACAGCTTTGCCTAATCCACGGCGCTGATGTGCAGGTACGGTAGCCACAGGCTCGAAGACGCCGGTGCGCGTGATATCGTCGAACCACACGGTGCAGAATGAAGTCACAGAGCCATCAGGCGCGATAGCGACGATATCGAGATCGCGGCGATACAAGGGCGCGGTCTGGATGTTGCGGTACCACGTCACATCGTTACGGTTGTTTACCGCGTATTGAATGTCGTTGGCGTGGAATGCCAGCCCGGAGGCATAGCAGCGATCCAATAGCTCAAGCCCATCACCCATAGGGCGTACGGTATATCCCGGCGCAAGCGCGACAGGCGTGATTGGTGCTTCCAGCGTGCGCGTCCGCATCGACTCAGGCCAGAGCCCTTTTGCATACCCTTCGCGCGCCAGCGCGTCGCCGCATGCGATATCGTGTTCTTCCACCCAGATGCGTAAATGGCGCTTGCCATCTGAGTCGACGCGCGCCAGCTTCTCCTGCGCGGTAATGATCATTTCTTCCTGCAGATCCAGACGGTGGTAGGCTGGATGAATATTGATGAAGCCTTCACCCGGGCTGTCAGGGATCAAAAGGGCAGCGAGTTTGTTATTGGCGTCTTCCCACAGCCAGATGACCTCTTCCGGTCGCATCATGTGAATGTTCTTGTTTACGTGCCACCACCAGTAATCGAAGCGGGCAAGGTGCCAACTGTTCATGTGAAAGGAGTTGAGCGGCAGTACTTCGCGGAGGAATGCCCGGATACGCCAGAAATCGGAGTCGCCTTGGTACGGTCGGGATGTGAGTGTCATCGAATCCTCGCAACGGATGATGTTTCAAGATGAAACTGGGGCGGCAGGTTTCGAACCTGCGAATGACGGATTCAAAGTCCGTTGCCTTACCACTTGGCGACGCCCCAACAAGGTTTCCGTACCCAGATTGCTGATGGCTTGCACAACTGCGCCGCAACCGGGTGATCCGGGGATCGAGACGCCTGCAATTTTACACTATCTTTCAGGCTTTATTTGTCTGCTAAAATCCAAATGACAGCACGATCTCCATCTTTCTTCTAAAGTGAGTATCGATGATTAAACAACGATCTATTGCTTCGCACGTGGCCATGCTTGTCAGTGCTGGCACACTCCTCCTCTCAGCCTGCGGCGGTGCTACTTCCAGCGCCCCCCCCATTTCAATTGGCCTCGCCATAGCCCAGACTGGCAGCGCGGCCTCGTTTGGTCAGGATCAGGTGATCGGCGCAAAAATAGCCGAGAAGTGGATTAATGACAACGGCGGGATCAATGGCGCGCTGATCAAGCTTGTCATTAAGGATACCGCCGGGGATGAAACCAAAGCCGTCACTGCTTTTCAGTCGCTGATTAACGAGAGCAAGGTGGTGGCGATCATTGGCCCTACGCTCTCTCAGGAGGCTTTTGTAGCCGACCCGATTGCTGACAAAGCCAAAGTGCCTGTGATGGCGCCATCCAACACGGCCAAGGGCATCCCGCAGATCGGCACGTACATCCAACGCGTGTCAGCGCCCGGCAGCGCGGTTGCGCCGAACGCCCTCAAGGCTGCGCTCAAGGCCAATCCCAACATCAAGAAGGTGGCCGTGGCGTATGCCCAGAACGACGCATTCAGCAAGTCTGAAACGGCGGTGTTCCAGAGCGTATTGACAAGCGACCTGCAATTGGAACTGGTTGCGGTGCAGACTTTCCAGACCACAGACACCGACTTTACCTCGCAAGCCACCAATCTGATCAACAGCAAAGCCGATCTGGTTGCGATTTCGGGGCTTTTGACTGACAGCGGTAATCTGGTCAAACAGTTGCGCGATCTGGGTTATAAGGGCGCTATCGTGGGCGGCAACGGGCTGAATAACCCGAACCTGTTTCCTGTATGTCAGGCGCAGTGCGATGGCATTTTCGTGGCGCAGGCCTATAGCGCCGACACCGATAACGCGGTGAACAAGGCGTTCCGCGACGCGTACAATGCCGAACAGAAGAAGACCCCATCGCAGTTTGCAGGACAGGCCTTTACGGCTGTGCAGGTGATCGCCGAGGCGCTCAAGGCTATCGACAGCAAAAGCAAGCTCAGCGGGATGACCGTGGAGCAGATTCGGACCGAGTTGAACAACATGCTCAAATCGGGCATGAAGTTCAGCACACCTCTGGGTGAGATTTCGTTTGATAAAGAGGGCGAAATCATGCAGACTCAGTTCTATGCCGCGCAGGTGAAGATGGATGCGGACGGCAAGAACGGCAAGTTTGTCTTTTTAACCAAGTAGGTGGTGTGTCTGGCAAAAGTTGCAGGGGCGAAGCACTGCCAATGACGTTGTGGATAACATGGTTTTGTGAGGCAATGCTTCGCCCCTTCGGTTCATAACCTTTACGTGCGCTCCAGTGGATTAAAGAGCCGCGCATGATCTTCAAGCGCGAATCGGTCTGTCATGCCGGCGATGTAGTAGCACACCACGCGTTCCTTGGGATGAGTGGCCAGTCGCGCACGTGGGCCGGGCGGCAGGATACGCGGTTCATTGTTATAGGCGTGGAAAAGATCCTCGATCACGCGGTCAGACTTGGTGTGCATGCGCAAGACGCGATAGTGACGATACAAGCGTTCATATAAGAAGTTCTTCAACTCGCGGTTCAAGGCGCGCGTCTCATCGTTGTACGCGACCAGCATATCCGGGTAGTGGCGCACGGCGTCAGGGCTATCCACGCCGGATGTTTCAATGCGGCGCGTGGTTTCGACGAGTAAATCACTCACCATCAAATTAACCAGCCGTCGAATGACACGGTGGCGCGCCTGTTCGGTATAGATGATGTCTCCGCTGATGCCGACAGAGTGAAGCGCCCGTTGCCACCAGCCCACCTGCGCCACATCGCGCAACTCAATCAAACCGGAACGCAACCCGTCGTCAACATCGTGAGTGTTATAGGCCAACTCATCGGCCATCGAGGCAATCTGTGCTTCAAGCGTGCCGCGCAATGCCGTTTCATAATCTGATTCAGCGTGCACGTCATACTCGGTTTCGTGTTTTACCAGCCCTTCGCGAAACTCATAAGTCAGGTTCAACCCGGCAAAGTCGGGGTAACGGTTTTCCAGTTCGGTGACGATTAAATAGCTGTGGCGATTATGATCAAATCCACCATAGTTCTGCATCAGGCCCGAAAGCTTGGCCTCGCCGGAGTGGCCGAACGCCGGATGTCCGAGATCGTGCGCCAGACAGATGCCCTCGACCAGGTCCTCGTTCGCGCCGAGGCTGCGAGCGATCGTGCGCCCGATCTGCGCCACTTCCAGCGTGTGCGTAATGCGCGTGCGGTAATAGTCGCCCTCGGTAGCGATGAACACCTGTGTTTTGCCTTGTAACCGGCGGAAGGCCGTCGTATGCAGCACGCGCTCGCGGTCGCGTTGAAATGCAGTGCGGTAGGGCGCTTCAGGCTCGTTGTACGCGCGCCCGCGCGAATCCGCACTCTTCACCGCATAGGGTGCCATGATTAGTCTTTCATTCTGTTCGAGTTGCTGTCGCGTCCGCATGCATGAATTCTACACGCCAACCCGCAGCCCTATACTTACTAAGGATTGTGTAAGACGGGCATGGTAACATCCCAACAGCACACGACGACAACTGAAACCTGAAAGGAAACACAAACAATGACTACTGAAAGAGCGGGAGGCGTTACGCTCAAGGGCGCTCCTTTAACCGTAATTGGCGACACACTTGATGTCGGCGACACATTCCCCGATGTCACTCTTGTGGCCATCGACTGGACGTCCGTCAAACTCAGCCAATTTGCCGGAACCGTTCTGTTTATCAGCGTTGTGCCGTCCATTGATACAGGTATTTGTGATGCTCAGACCCGCCGCTTTGACCAGGAAGCCGCCACCATGCCCGGCGCCAAGTTCATCACCGTCAGCACCGATCTGCCATGGGCGCAACGCAACTGGGTCGGCCAGGTAGAGACCAAAAACATTACCTTTCTCTCTGATCATAAAGACATGGCCTTTGGCGATGCGGTCGGCGTGCATGTGAAAGAGATGCGCATCGAACAGCGCAGCATCTTTGTCGTCGACAAGAACGGCATTGTTCAATATGCTGAATACGTCCCCGAAATCGCTCAGCATCCTAACTATGACGCGGCCCTCGCTGCCGTCAGAAAGATCCTTTAAATGAAGGCTGTACAGACATTCGCCGCCCGCCTCATCGACAATGTTGAAAGGGTGATTTACGGCAAACGCGACATCGTAGAGTTGACGGCGATTTGCCTGTTGTGTCAGGGCCATCTCCTGATCGAAGATGTACCCGGCGTCGGTAAAACGATGCTTGCCAAGGCGCTGGCCAAATCCATCGGCGGCGAGTTCCGGCGCATCCAGTTTACGCCTGACATGCTGCCCTCCGATGTGACGGGTACCTCGATCTATAACCAGAAGACCGGCGAATTTGAATTTCGCGCCGGCCCGATCATGGCGCAGATTGTCCTTGCCGACGAGATCAACCGTGCCACGCCCAAGACGCAGGCTGCCCTGCTCGAAGCGATGGAAGAGCGCCAGGTCACTGTCGATGGCATCACCCATCTGCTTGGTCAGCCCTTCCTCGTACTGGCGACGCAAAATCCGATTGAATATGAAGGCACGTTCCCCTTGCCGGAAGCGCAACTAGACCGCTTTCTGATGCGCATCTCGCTTGGTTACCCCTCGTCCGAACAGCAGATCGCCATTCTTGATGCGCAGCAGTATGCCCACCCGATCGAGAGCATCGTGCAGATGACGACGACCGGCGATCTGCTGGCGATGCAAGAGCAGCTCAAATCGGTCTATGTCGACACACTCATCAAGCAATATATCGTGCAGATTGTTGATCGCACCCGCTCCCATGCCGACGTCTATCTCGGCGCCAGTCCGCGCGGCGCGTTGGCGCTATACCGGACTTCTCAGGCGCGTGCCGCTGTGCGCAACCGTGACTACGTGATCCCGGATGACGTCAAAGCGCTGACGGGCGCCACGCTCGGTCATCGCATCATCATCAGCCCCTCTGCGCGCGTCAAAGACGCCAATGCCGCCACCATCCTCGATGAAATCCTGCGCAGCACGCCGGTACCTGGAACAAAGGTGCGCGTCTGAGTCGATATCGCGTCATCCTCCTGTTGTTTGTTGTCACGCTGGCGGGCGCGCTCTATAGCGGCAAGTCATTGTGGTGGAGCTTTGCCGGAGCCCTCTTTGCGCTCATCGTCGTATCGGTGCTATGGGCGTGGATGGGCGTCAACTGGCTGCGCATCCGTCGCCGCACACTCACGCGCGTCGCGTATGCCGGCCAGACACTTACCGAAGAATTTATCATCTCCAACCTCAGCGCGATTCCGAAGCTCTTCGTTGAAATCCGCGATTTCTCTGACCTGCCCGGACACTACGCCAGCCGTGTCGTTGGATTGATCGGCGGTAACAAGTGGCGTGGCTGGAAAACCTCCACCTTTTGTGGGTGGCGCGGGCGTTACACTCTCGGCCCGCTCAAAGTCCGCACTGGCGATCCGCTCGGCATCTACCAGATGGAGCGCTCGATTGACAAGATCAACAACATCCTGGTCTATCCGGCCATCTGGCCGTTTGGCGATTTTCCATTGCCCGCTGGTCATTTGCCTGGCGGCACTGCATTACATCGGCGCACCCATTATGTCACCACCAATGCCGCCGGCGTGCGTGATTACACTAATGGCGATGTCATCAACCGTATTCACTGGCCCCTCAGCATGAAACGCCAGCGGCTCACCGTCAAAGAATTTGAACTCGATCCGATGTCTGAGATCTGGATCATTCTTGACCTTGAACGCGCCGCGCACCTCGCCGCCGGAGATGCCGGCCGGGTAGGTGGCGAGGCTGTCGAAGTCATCGCCTCGGCCACTGGCGCGTTTGTGCTGCCGCCGCGCACCGACGAGTATGCTGTCTCAATGGCCGCATCCGTGGCGCAGCATTTTCTAAAGCTGAACAAAGAGATCGGTCTGATCACTTACAGCCATCATCGCGAAGTTATTGCGTGCGAACGAGGCGAACGGCAGAGCAACAAGTTGATGGAGATGCTGGCAGTGTTGCAGGCCGATGGCGTTGTGCCCTTTGATCGCGTATTGCGCGCCGAGGGAGCGCAGTTGCCGCGCGGCGCTACGCTGGTAGCCATATCTGCATCCCACGATGTCGCATGGGCGCTGGCCGTGCAGCAATTGGTGCGCAGCGGGCAGCGCGTCGTGGCCGTCGTGATCGATACACAATCCTTCGGCAGCCCACTCTCCTCTCAGCCGTTGATTACGGCTCTCACGCACACCAGCGCCGTCGTCCGCACCGTCCGCCGAGGCGACTCGCTGTCCGCCGCGATCGATGGTTCTGCGTGAAACGTGAAACGTGATGGAACCCCGCGGTTTTCCTTGCGAAGGCGCTCATGTTGGTGGTAGCTCATGTTACCAACCTTCGCAAGGAGGCACGTTTCAGCTAAAGCATCGATCTCCGCAGCACGTTTCACATCTTACTCTTGCGGCTTGGCCTTCGAGAGTTCTTCGCCAATAGAGCGCAGGCTGAGCCACCACTGTTCGCGCGGGCGCATCGCGGCAGCGTCCACAAGGCGCGGCATGTCTTCGATGTTGGTCAGCTTAATGTGCCCGCTCTGCAGACCGATAAAGGCACTTACCGATGTGTGTTGCTCACCTTGCTCGGTGAGAAACTCGATGCAGCGTGCTGCCAGGCGCGTTGCCTGAATACGGTCGAACGGCGAAGGATCACCGCCCTGTTGTAAGTGGCCGAGGATAGCAGGGCGCACGTCGAACAGTTTCTTGCCTTCTTCTTCGAACAGGGCGCACATGAACTCGGTCGTGTATAGCGGATTGGCCTGTTCATTGCGGATCACCAGGCTGAGGCGCTTGCCCTGCTGGAAGCTCTCGATCATCTCGGTCAGATCGGCATACAGATCCTTCATCCGCACACCCTCTTCATGCAGATAGACCTGCTCGGCGCCAGTGGCCAGGCCGCTCATCAATGCCAGGTAACCGCAATAACGTCCCATCACTTCGACCACAAAACAGCGTCGTGCCGCCACCGCCGACTGCTTAATCTTATCGATGGCTTCGACGATACTATTTAACGCCGTGTCGGCTCCGATGCTCATTTCCGAATTGGGCAGGTTGTTGTCGATGGTGGCGGGCAGCCCGATGGTCGGGATGTTGAACGAAGGGAACTGCTGGCGCTCGTTATATAGCTTTAGTGCCGCTTCGTAGGCTGCCCAACCGCCAATGATCAGCAAGCCCTCGATGTTGTGATTTTCGAGTTGACGCGCCACGGCATACAGGTCGGCGCCAGAAGGCACTCTGCGGCTGGTGCCCAGGAGTGAACCACCCATCGGCCCCCAGCCGGATACGCTCATCCAGCCGAATTCCTCGATCTCGCCGCGCACCAGTCCCTCAAATCCATTGTGGACGGCGAGGACAGTATGGCCTCGATCCAGTGCGAGACGCGTGGCCGCGCGCACGGCTGTGTTCATGCCGGGCGTGGGCGCGCCGGCAGTCAGAACTGCCAGTCGCATGCGCCGCCGGCCGGGGACCGGCTCGTGCGGCAACGCGCGCACCATCGTGCGCAGTGTGCGGAAGGCATCTTCAAAACTGCCGCCGCGCAATTCCAGCGCCCGCTCGTAGTTGTGCGCCGCAATCGCCTCGGCCACCGCGTGCGTCTGATCGACACATTCCATGAGCGGACGGCTTCGGATGCGGTTGTAGCGCATGCCCATCAGTTGCGGCTCGCGCTCAGGCGTGGTGGAGAGCAACTCCTCGACTGCCGCATGGCCAAGCAGCGTGCTCATCCAGCGGTCAAATGCGCTGGGCGCGCCGCCGCGCTGGATGTGACCCAGTATGGTGACGCGCACATCCTCGCCCAACCGTTCTTCCAGCACTTTACATACGCGCGTGCCGCTGATCGGATTGCCGTGGCGGTCGCGCGCGCCTTCGGCGACGACGATGATGCTGTCGCGTCGACCGGCTTTGCGACCAGCGCGCACGACTTCGCACATCGTGCTCTCCCAGTCGTCGGTGTTGGGCGGACTTTCGGGGATGAGCACCCAGTCGGCGCCGCCGGCGATGGCGCTCATGAGCGCCAGGTAGCCGCAGTTGCGCCCCATCACTTCCACGACGAACGAGCGCTGATGGCTGGCTGCCGTGCTGCTGATCTGATCGAGCGCCGTTGTAATGCGGTGCAATGCGGTGTCGGCGCCGATGGTCATATCGGTGCCGGCGAAGTCGTTATCAATTGATCCGACCAACCCGACAATTGCCAGATAAGGATGCTGGTCGGCGACTGCCTGTGTGATCTGATTAGTGGCGACGAGTTCCGCCAGCAGGCCGGCCCACTCCTGCCGGAACAGGTTGGCGCCGGTCAGGCTGCCATCGCCGCCGATGACGACCAGCCGGTCGATGTCGCGTTCGATCAGGTTACGGGCTGCTTTCAGGCGTCCTTCACGCGCGCGGAATTCGGCGCTGCGGGCGGTGCCGATCACGGTGCCGCCGCGCTGCATCACGCCGCCGACGTCGTCCCATGACAGCGCCCGTATGCGATCGCCGCCTTCTACCATGCCCTGATACCCTTCGAAGACCGCGTAGACGGCGACCCCGCGCGTGAGTGCAGAGCGCACGACGGCGCGCAGCGCGGCGTTCATGCCGGGTGCATCGCCGCCGCTCGTGAGAACGCCGATGGATTTCGTTGTTGCATTAGTCATCGTATCTATTTCCTGCCTGCCTCAAACTGCTCCAGATGGCAGACGTTGCACTGAGATGTTATACCATGTAGGAAGACGACTCGGTTGAAGCAACCTCGGCTGTCGTCCTCTGCGTAGAGGAGAGATCATGTAGTGAAGTGCAGCCATATCACCGCGACAGTCAACGTGAGTACAGTGATTAACGCCCCGGCGCGCAGATATTCCATAAACGTGAGTTTGATCCCCAGCTTGCCGGCCTGCTCTGCGACGATGAGATTGGCGACCGAGCCGATCAGCGTCAGGTTGCCGGCCAGTGTCGATGCGGCGGCGAGTGTGAGCCACGCCTGCGTTGGATTCGGAAAATGTGGAATGATCGGGCGGAACAACAGCACTGCCGGCACATTGGAGATCGTGTTACTGAGCAGTGTTGTGACAAGTGTCAGCGGCGCGACGCCCGAATACGCCAGCCCGCGCACGAAGTCAAACAGCTTCTGCGAAACGCCGGTGAGATCAAGCGTGCCGGTGACGACGAACAACCCCGAGAACATCACCAGCAACGGCCAGTCCACCAGCATCAGGATTTTCTGTGACTTGATGCGGCGTGTGACCAATAGTGCGCACGCTGCGAAAAAGGCCGCCAACGGCACCGGCATCCCGGCGAAGAATCCAATCAGCATCAGGGCGATGACGATCATGCTCTTGCGAATGACGGGTGTGTAGACCAGTCCGGCGGCAGTTGTCATGCTCATAACGGCATCTACTTTCCC
>CAIQQO010000289.1 GCA_903873965.1 uncultured bacterium | reverse complement strand
TTTATGCTTTTGCGACAGTTACGATTACCGAGCTGGTCTCCACGGATTGCGGTAGCTGGTGTAATCTTAATCACTCAGGTTGCTTCATGGTATAGCACAGGCTTCACACTTACGGCGCTTAATCCTCATGGGCAATTCCCACCCACTACTCCCGATATCATCCGCACGGAATTGACCTTTCTCGACCCTGGTGATGGCAAGACGCCGGTAGCGGGTTTAACAGGATATCGTGTGCACGTCAATGACTACCGCACTGGCGATGCTGTTGCTGTTGATCTATGCTGGAAGTCCTTTGGATATACTATGCGCAGTTACCCATATTCCTTGGCAATTGAGGGCCCAGGCAACGGGGCTCCGATACCGCGCTATTCATATCACGGCCTGGGTAGTTACCCAATGATCCGATGGCAACCTGGCGAGGAATTCTGTGATCTAACCGGAATACGTCTCGATAAACCTATCGATCATCCCCGCGCCTACAACCTTGTGGTGTCTTTGATCCCCGTACTCACATCAGCTTATGATTTGGGCGCACCACTTCCGGTCGTCGATGCAGAAGGCAAGATTGTAACTTCCACGATCGGTCGTGTGCGTGTTGCCCCGACACAGATGCCAATAGTGACACCAACATTTCGATTAGGCGATGTCGCTGGGCTGGCAGACACATCTATTCAGATTTTTTCAGGTCACACGCTCAGCATCACATTGCGATGGCTGGCATTGAAGCAAGGTAGCGTTGACGCCAGAGTTTTTTTACTGGTCAGCAATAAGGATTCTGGCAAAGTCATCGCACAAAATCAGCATCAACCCGATGGGGGATGGTATCCAACAAACTACTGGTTGCCTGGTGATGTCGTCGACGATTCGTTTCAGGTAGCATTGCCAGATGGTGTGAGTGTTGATCATCTGAGCATGGGGGTGGGGATGATTGAACCACATAGTGGACAACGAATGCCAGTTTATGACACTCGTGTCGGCGAACGAGTCCCTGATGACATCATCGTACTCATCTACTAGCGCACCAACGTAGCACCACATATGGGTAGAATCGGTAAGATTACGACGGAAATCTTCTAGTCCAAATAACATATGGGATGCGTTGACAATGTTAAAAATGAGCCAAAAGCTTCAGCATGTCCTACGAGTCAGGCAACATTTCCTAATACGGTTAGCTATACCAGTATGCGCGATGTTGCTATTGACATGCATTTACTATAGAACACCCATTATGTCCGACGATGTTGTCGCAATATCTACCGTAAGCGCACTCGTTGACCACGGAACACTGGCTATTACACCTCTGCGTTGGCTCGATAATCAGGTCGGAATTGGCGCAAATGGCCCAGATGGGCAATTGTATTCAAAGTATGGCATTGGCCAAGTTATCCTTGCTGCACCGCTCTATGCATTGGGGAAACTGATTCCTGCACCGCCCCTCGTTATCCTTAATCACCAGATTGCAGATTCCCAGTCCGGTGTGCTTTGCGCACTTCTATTGAATGTCTTTGTTACAGGCTGTTTACTCTGGGTAATACAAGTGTTAGTAGAGGAATTCTGGGGCATGATGGGCGGAGTGGCAGCAGTAGCAATGGTTATCACCACTCCCATTTTCGTTGTTGGTCGCACGTTTGGTACGGAGCTAACCACTGCGTTATGCCTCACGCTGGCAATTCTTGCTTGTAAGAGAGGCAGGCTGCCTTCAGGTATGTTTCTGGTCAGTCTGGCGACGTTGTTTCGTCCATCTGCCATTATTTTCGCTGCTTGCTGGATCGTCTTGCTGATCAACCATCCGCGCAGAATATGGGTACAGTGCGCCATTGCGTTGATGCTCGGCATTATTAGCATTGGCCTGTTTAACGTTGCCCGCTATGGGTCACCTCTCATCAGTGGATATGCGCAGGATCTCGGTTTCTCGCTGCAGTCAGATGGCTTTCTGGGATTTCTAATCAGCCCGGGGCGATCAATGTTATTGTTTGTTCCCTGGGTAGTACTTGTCGCGCCTATGCTGCTTCAAGCAGTTCGAACTCGCGATCAGTTTAGTCTTGCTCTTTTTCTTGGAATAGCAGTGTACATCGCAACACATGCAATGTGGCGCGAGTGGTTTGGCGGGTGGGCGTATGGACCACGTCTACTTGTCCCCATCATTCCAGTACTGGCTCTAATTGTCGCCCCGCAACTAACAAAGCTTCGGGCTTTACCATTCTTAGTCACTGGACTGTTAATTGAACAAATGACGTTCAGTCTGAATCCATTTACGGTATTAGGCAATGCGATCCATTCTGGTATCACTCTAGACCAAACCATCTGGTCTCTTGAATTCAACTCGCTTACACTTCAGTGGCGTGCATTAACCACATCAAGAACCGATCTGATGGCAACACTGGCAATGATCGTGGGCTTTTCATTCATCATCGCATTCCTGTTTTTTTCCGCCAGGCGCGAGGCAAAGGCTATTTCCTCCGATACGCCAGCGTAAAAGTTGCCGCAACACCAGCATCAACCACAAATACCAGTTGCCTCTTGGCTTGACGCCGATTGTCACACTGAAACCAAATGGGTAGATAAACAAATCCGCCCGAAAGTGTATTTCGGGCGGATACTGCGCAGGCCGACATGGGTCTGCCCTACATCCGACATCTTATGCCGGTTGCACCACCACGGGTTCATGTGCGCCGTTGCCGTTCGTGGAGGGCACGGGTTGTGCGCCAAACTGGCTCATATACAGGTTGTAATAGAAGCCCTGCGCTGCCAGCAATTCGTCATGCTTGCCGCGCTCAATAATCTGCCCGTCCTTCAACACCAGCACCATATCGGCATTGCGGATGGTGCTCAGTCGATGCGCAATCACGAACGACGTACGCCCGTGCAACAAGGTCTCCAACGCCGACTGAATCAGTCGCTCGGTGCGCGTATCGACGGATGACGTCGCTTCATCGAGGATCAGAATGCGCGGGTTAGCCAGCGCCGCGCGCGCAATCGCAAGCAATTGGCGCTGACCCTGACTCAGGCCACTACCGCGTTCACCCAACACCGTGTTGTACTTCTCGGACAAGCGCTCGATAAAGGTATCCGCACGCGCCAGTCGAGCCGCAGCCATGCACTCTTCGTCAGTGGCATCCGGGCGACCATAGCGAATGTTCTCCATCACGCTGGTGCTGAACAAGAAAGTATCCTGCAGCACGATGCCGATCTGCTTGCGCAGGCTGTCGGTCGTCACATCGCGCACATCGATGCCATCAATGGTGACTGAACCGCCGGTAACGTCGTAAAAGCGCGGGATCAGGTTAATGATCGTTGTCTTGCCGGCGCCGGTGGGGCCCACAATCGCAATGGTCTGACCTGGCTGGGCAGCGAATGTAATGCCCTTGAGCACGGGCTCATCCTTCTTATACGCCGCCATCGTTCCTGTGAACTTAACCAGTCCTTTGATCTGCGGCATGTCCTTCGCGCCGGCCTTGTTCTGGATATCGGGCGTCACATCGAGCAGGTTGAAAATGCGCTCGCCGCCGGCAATGGCGTTCTGAATGTTGGTCCACAGCACCGATATCTGTTGAATGGGCTGATTAAAACGCTGTACGTAGCTGATGAAGGTAATCACCAGTCCGATCGACACCGAGGTGCCCATGAGCGACTGGCCGCTGAGCAACACCAGTCCGCCAATGCAGGTGATGAGCGCCAGCCCCAAGTAGCCCAGCGCTTCGAGCGTCGGGTTAAGCGCAGCCGTATACGACACAGCCTTGATGTTGGCATCACGGTTGGCTGCGTTGGATACCTTGAAGTTCTCGATGTTTTCCTCGGCGCGGTTGAAGGCTTGCACCTCACGCACCGACGAGATCGATTCCTGCAGTTCGGCGTTCACGTTGCCGATGCGCTCGCGCGCCTTGCGGTAGGCTTTGCGCGCCTGACCCGAGAACCACCATGTGGCCACAACCATCGCCGGAACGCCGAGCAGGCTGATCAGCGCAAACGGCACGTTGCGCGTGAACATGTTGTACATGATCCAAACCAGCAACAAGACGCCGCTGACAACGTTGATCAACGCAAAGTTAAATGCGCCGCCAATCGTTTCGGAGTCATTTGTGATGCGGCTCATCAAGTCACCTGCTTCGTGCTCGGTGTAATACCCCATCGACAGACGATGCAGTTGCTTGAACACGTCGACGCGCATCGCGCGCAGCACGTGCTGGCCCGCCCACGTCATGCAGAAGAACGTGAAACCGCCCAGCAGCGATCCCGCTACGTACATGATGACAATGATCGCGATCATGCCGCCTAAACCGACCAACCGGTCGGTATCATTCAGCGCAGTTGGGTCTGTGGCCGACGGCACGGGAATGCCGGTGGTCGTGACGACCGAACGTATGAACTGGTGCGTCAGATCGCTCGAATCAGCGCCTTTGGCCAGCCAGCAGTTGCTCTGCGCACTTGTCGTCGCCTGCGGCTGACCGGGAATCGTAAATGTGTTTGCCACTGCCGGCGTAAGATAGCAGTCAACGACCTGACCGGTCAGGTCAGGCGTCGTCACCTGTGTCCAGGTATTGACCACCACCACAATCGCAATCAGCGCCAGCATCGGCCAGAACGGTCGGAAGTAATGTCCAAATCGTAATAATGTATTGCGCACATCGCGTGTTTTGAGCGTCTCGCTCCCAAACATGCGCGCGCCACCGTGTCCACCTAACATAGGTTAAGCTCCTTTAATCTCTAGTCCCTACGCTGCGACGGGCGCAACATCAGGTCGAATCTCTGTCTCGCTGTGACTTTCACCCACGAGTTGGGAGTTGTAAATCTCGGCGTAAATCGCGCTCTCCTCCATCAACTCGGCGTGGGTGCCACTGGCGACAATCTGACCACGCTCCATCACCAGGATCAGGTCGGCCTTCATGACCGTGCTGATGCGTTGAGCAATGACAAAGCTCGTGCGCCCCTTCATCAGCTTGTCGAGTGCGCCTTGAATCTGTTTCTCGGTCTTCAGGTCAACGCTGCTGGTCGAGTCGTCCAGGATCAGAATGTGCGGGTTGAGCAACAAAGCGCGTGCAATGGCGATGCGCTGTTTCTGTCCGCCGCTCAGGGTGGTGCCGCGCTCGCCAACGGGCGTCTCATAGCCCTGCGGGAATGACATGATGAAGTCATGCGCCGCGGCTGCCTGCGCCGCCGCAATGACCTCCTCCATCGACGCGTCACTGCGCCCGAAGGCAATGTTCTCTCGGATGCTTCCGCTGAACAGATTTGTTTCCTGCAACACAATGCCGATCTGCGAGCGAAGCGAACTCAGCGTAACATCGCGCACGTCCACTTCGTCAATCTTAATCGCGCCATCGCTGGCATCGTAGAAGCGTGGAATGAGGTTGATGATGGTCGTCTTGCCGGAGCCAGTTGCTCCCAGCAACGCCACGGTTTGATCAGGCTTTGCTTCAAAACTCACATTGCGCAACACAGGTTCGCCGCCGGGAAAGTAGCGAAAGGTGACGTTATCAAACGTGACCTTGCCGCGCACGGCAGGTAGCTCCGTCGCACCGGGCTTGTCGGCAACGTCGTTCTTAGCATCCAGAATTTCGAAGATGCGCGAGGCCGATGCTGCGGCCTGCCCGAGTTGGGTGATGATAAAACCGAACTGCGCCATCGGGAAGAACAGGTACACCAGGTACAGGGTGAACTCCTGCCACTCACCGACGCTGAGCGTGCCGGCAATGATCTGCTTGCCGCCGAAGTACAACGTGGCCGCCTGTCCGAGGTTGGCGACCATGAACGTGAGTGGGAACAGGAACGTGAACAGGCGCGCGACCGTGATCTGCTGTTTCATCACTTGATCAGCAGCGTCGGTGAACTTGGCCTGTTCGCTCTTTTCGCGCACAAATGCCTGGATTACCTTAATGCCGGCCAGGTTTTCCTGCAACAGCGTGTTCAATGCTGACAGGCGCATCTGCACCTTGATGAAAAGCGGCTGGCTGACCGAGCCAAAGATAGCAAACAGAACGAATGCCACTGGCAGCACTGGCAGCACCACCAGCGCCAGTTGGGCATTGGTGGCAAAGATAATGATGAGCGCGCCGACAATCAACACAAAGGCGCCGGCCAGTTGCAACAGACCCTGGCCGATGAACAGACGCACCTTCTCAATATCGTCCGTCGCGCGCACCATCAATTGGCCGGTCTGGTTGCGGTCATGGTACGAGAATGACAGGCGTTGAATTTTGGCAAACAAGTCATTGCGCATATCGTAGGCAATCGCCTGCGAATTGCGCTCGGCCCAGTACGCCTGCAGGAATGAGAACAGCCCGCGAAAGATTGCGAAGATGACGATAACAATGGCCGAAGTCACGAGCACGTTGGGCGCGTCGACCTTGTCAGCAGTCAGCCTGGCCACCAATTCGGCCTGTGTCATGGTCGCGGGCAGCTTGAGAAACTCAAGTATCTTTGGCATCGCCTGACCGATGAAGCTTGGCGGTATTTTAGGCAGCGCGCCAATAATGGCATCGGCAATGGCGCCCTGAGTGACTGCGTCGATCATGCGTCGCAACAGGCTAGGCACAGCCAGCATCGACAGCGTAGCGATAAAGAGGAAAATATACGGTATGACGGCCTGACGTTTATTGCGCGTCGTATAGGCTAGCGCGCGCCGAAGCGCGGTGCGATCAATGGGTGGACGACCCTTGCCGCCGGGTCCACCAGGCCCGCCTGGGCGACCGGGCGCACCCGGCATTCGATTCTGCATATGGATAACTCCTTTTCTCTCAACTCACAATGGTTTAGTCAATCTTTGGCGTGGATTCTGCATTCCCCGGCGAGCATGGTCCAAAGCCTTGCTGCAGCCGCGCCGAAACGGCCAGAATGTGCGCCGGAATATTGAGTTCGGGTGCCAGCAACGCAATCAATTCCTGAAGCATCTGGCTCAATTGGCGGCTTTTGTCCGCGCCCAGCACATTCATCGCCTTACACAAGCGGTCGTTAGCGTCCACCGGCGGAACCTGCGAGAGCAGATGACGGGCGTGCTCGGTCAACATCAGCGGCGTGCGACGGCGATCGTCAGGATCCCTGCCACGCACCACCATACCTTCGCTCTCCAACCGGTCGACAATCGGCACGAGCGTAGAGGGGGCCAGCATCATGTGATCGCTCAACTCGCGGATCGTTGATGGGTTGCAGTTCAGGATGTGCATCACGCCATACTGCGGCCCGCTGATGCCGGGCAGGTGCTCGGCCAGCCGTTGATCCAGGTCATGGATCATCAGCTTGACGCCAATTCCGGCAAACGAGCGGATTTCAAATGCCAGCGCGGCGTATTCAGCGTCTGTCATCTTATTCTCAGATTACTTTGTTTTCGAATCATTCGTTATCAAATCATACCGCCACGAATGACTGCTGTCAAGGAGCGAAAAGCGTGTGCAAGGGGAGTAGAGGACGGAGGTTGTACAGGAAAACACCTCCTGTACTCCTCCGTTTCATCAAGCAGGCGTATAAGTGAGGATCGCCACGCCCGAGCGGGTAATCCTTGAATCCGCCAGTTTCAACCTTTTGAGGTCGTTTTGACCGGCGAAAAGACGCTTACCGGTTCCGGCAACCACCGGATGCACCATGAGCGTCAACTCATCCAGCAGGTCTTTCTGCAACAGAGAGAGTACCAGTGTCGGGCTGCCTATAACGCCAATCGTCCTGCCGGGTAGCTGCTTCAACGCGTTGACACCAGCAACCAGATCGCCGGTGAGTAGCGTTGAGTTCTGCCAGTCAACTTTATCCAAAGTCGTCGAAACGACAACTTTGGGTGTATTGTTGATGAAGGTGGCAAACGGTTCATCGGTTGAAGTCGGCCAGTACGATGCCCATTCGCCATAAGTCACTCGCCCCAGCAGGACGGTGTCCAGGTTAGCAAGTGCAATTGACATCGCGTTCCCCATGTCTTCGTCGAAAACATCGAACTGCCACAGATTAGGCGATTCAACAACGCCATCCAAGGCGATAAACAAAGCAGATGTTACTTTTCTCATGATAAATCACCCTTCGCAATGTCGTCGCGCGCATTCTCTAAAGCCTTGATATCGATTTTGGACATTTGCATCATAGCCTGGGTGACTCTTTGCGCCTTTGCGGGATCAGGATCGGTCATCAATCCACCCAAAGCCGTGGGGACAATCTGCCACGACATGCCATATTTGTCCTTCAGCCAACCGCATCGCCCTTTTTCTCCACCAGCGGAGAGTTTCTCCCACAAGTCGTCGACTTCACCCTGTGTCTCGCAATTCACGAAGAAAGAAATCGCTTCTGTGAACTTGAACATCGGCCCACCATTGAGCGCCATGAATTCCTGGCCATGGAGTTCGAACGACGCGACCACCACACTCCCTGCAGGCTGAGGCCCTCCTTCTGCATAGCGGGAAATGTTCAGAATCTTTGAATTCTGAAAAACGGAGAGATAGAAATGAACGGCCTCTTCGGCGTTGTTATCGAACCACATGAATGGGATTATTTTCTGCATATTGTTTTCCTGATAAACCTAATAAACCTGATAAACGGTTAACCGCCGGCCATTGCCCCGACGATCAGAAGAGGCTCTGCGCCTTGCATCACTTCATCGGGCAGGGGCACGTCTGGCGATTCGTGCGACAAATCGCGCCCACAGGCAAAGAACCGGATAAAGGCGCGGCGTTGCCGCGTGGATTGGTCGCGCACCGTCCCGCGCAACATCGGGTAGCGAGCTTCAAGCGCATCGATCACAGAGGATTGCGTTACAACGCCATCAACCTGCAAAACAACCTCACGCTCCGCATGCGCCAGCGCAGACTGTTGCGCCTGTGCGGACTGTTGCGCCAACGTCCGCAAATGGTGTGGAAGCACAACACGGATCATGGCAGCGTCTGCACTTCGACCGACACGACTGCCGGGAGATCACGCACAATCGGC
>CAIQQO010000288.1 GCA_903873965.1 uncultured bacterium | reverse complement strand
TAACTGATCGACTTCTGTCAGGTTGCCAAGCGTTGGCGGCGTCGTCGGATCTGCCGCGCCATCGTAGAGTAGGCGAGTCTGGGCCGCTGCCGCGCCGCCTGATGTGGCTGTCACGCTCTCACTCATGACCTTGCCAATGATCCATGCCGTCGCGTTGGGGTTGTAGGCGCGTTGCGTGTGACGTTCATCGCCACTCACTGTGTCGAGACCGTACTCATGGATGGCAGTCAGGCCGCCATAAGCGTCGTTGTACTCATACGAAATGCGGGTATAGGGCGATGTGCCGATATCGCCGGCGACATATCGGGTAACCGTCTGCGGCGCCACAAACCAAGCGCCAGCAGGCAGGTTGAGCGGCGCGCCTTGCGTCAGCAAGTAGTCGGTTTTTGCAGCGTTCAGCACCACACCTGACCCATCCTGGTAATGAGTTTCCGTTTCCAGTCCAAGCGTCTTCGTGACGGTTGACATCACGTGAAATGTGCGCGCAAGACTGCTGCCGCCAGAAATAGCGACTGTCTGTGTGACCTTGCCGTATCCGACAATATTGCCGCGCGTGGGATTATTGCCTGCGCCATCTGTATAGAGGTCATCGCGACCAAACCAACACGCGGCATTGACATCGTTGAAGCACCTGCCAGCGTAGTCATAGGTGTCAAGCACATTGCCGCCGTCGCCGTCGCGTGTCAGGCGCTGCGTCACATAGTGATACTTCTGGCTGGTTGGCGAATGGTGGTCGTTGGCTTCTGTGTAGGTGTATTCCACGCGCCCACCATATCCACTGTTCACAGCGGTCATGAGGTGATCCGTGTTGCGGCCATACTCAAAGGTCGTGGCCGGCAACGACGCCCAGTTAGCGCCGTTCCATGTGGAATTGGTGGTTGACATGACGACGCGGTCATTGACGCCATCACCCACTTGAATCCAGTGATATCGGACTCCAATGTCATACCGGCTTGTCTGTATACCCTTGGCCCATACGTTGATCCCGGCAAGATACTGCGTCTCTGTTATTAAGCCCGTATACCCAAAGGTGACAGAGTATGTGTTGATACCACCAATCGACTGGCTGTTGCCATAGCGAATGGAAACCAGCCTGTTATTGTGCTCGTAATTCGAACCCAGCATAGTGCAATCACTGCCGTCAAAATTCTTGCCGTTAGTGAAGTTCGAATCCTCGTTGTACTGGTATTCTGCCGTCCACTTGTCAGTCGCAGGGTCGTCGCGCCGAACCGCATAGACCCGGCTCAGGTACCAGCCCTGATAGGCATATTTGGGTTGCACATTGTCATAGGTGTCATAGCGCGTCGTGCTCTTCGCATCGAGGCCCAGCACGTAACGAGTGCCATCCGGCGTCCATACCTGCCAATAGGTGGGTCGGATTGGAGTGTAATCACTGGAACCGCATGTCCCTACGCGTTGTCCGATGATCTCGTAGAAATCGGAGTAGGGCACCGCTAAGCCGTCGCAATTGCTTGAGTAGCCCGGATCGCATTGCACCACACGCAACGGCGCATAGGATTGCGTCACATACTCCTGTTTGCCGTTGACTTTATTGCCCAGCGGGACGAGGTTGTAACTGCGCCCGCCCAGGCTCAGATTGTATTGGTTCGTTGAAGTGATGGTGAAGTGGAGATTCGCCTGGCCATTTTGCCAATCCGTAACGCCGTCACGCTTCACGCCTTGTGTGATGCGCGGCACATCCAGATCCCAGCCATAGCCAAGTCGGTAGTTGCCTTGCGCCGATGCGTCCGTCCCGGCGCTGGAGTAGGTCAGATTCAACTGCGGTTGTGTGCCGTCAGGCATCTGGGGAACGCCGATGGGCAACTGGTATGTCGATGCGCCGGCAAAAAGGCTGACGCCGCCCAGATTCGGGCTGAATTTCCACGCATCGATGACGCCGCCAATGGCTGTGTATCCAATCAGATACTCGGAGAAGTGGCTCAAGCGCGCCGTCACATGCCTGGCAGTCGGGTCGTAGTCTGAAGGTATTTCCTCATTGACATACCGGCTGGTTGTCATGAGACCGGACACAGCGTCGGTCACAACGATCGGGCGCAGATAGTAAAGAACAGGGCGAACGCCATCATCCCACATCTCCGTCGTGATGGCTCCGCTCAAGTCAACTGTCAGAGTGACCGGCGCGTCAAATGCTGCAATATCCGGCTGAAGGCCGATACGGATGTACCGGGGCGAATCCTTTGCGCCGTTGCTTGCATCGCCGGAATCCCACAAGTACGAATCTGTTGCGCTGACCCATGTGTTTGCCCGCAATGCGCCTGCGGCAAACTCCACGCTGATGCGTGAACTGACCTGGTAGCGGCCGCCATCTATGCTGACCAACACTGGACTGGTTGGTGGTTGATCTGGCGCAACCGCTGGCGTTGGCGTCGTCAAGATGAGAGGGGATGTCAGCGGCGATGCCGGGCTAAGCAGCGCAGTCGACGACGCGAACGCGTCCAGCGCTTTCTGGTATCCCTGCACATAGAGAACTTGTGCGAACAATGCAATACTGATCACTGCGCGAATGATGAACGAACGATGTTTTGCCATGTGTGCCTTTGTCTTGTATTGTCAAAACAAACACGCGCTGCTGCCGGCAGATCGTCTTCTGCCTTGTTGAACACTACCTGGGGCATCTCGATGATGATTTGCCCGGTCGTTCAATCCCCGAACACTCTACAAGCCCAGCGCGTAAAGGACATATGAACAAAAGTTTACTTCAACGAGTCTATGTGCGCAAGTCTATAGGTTGCATGAATGACTGTGTGCCTTTATCATCTGGAGTTCTTGGGCATGTACTGGAATGTGGTGCGATGGATAGTAGCGCGATGACAGACGGTAAATTTGACTATTATGATTGGTGACAGATGAATGGACAGATTCGTAAGCCGATATCGAAAACCGCGCACAGTTAGGTGACGTATCTCATTTGGACAAGATTCTTACATGAGGTCATGAGGTGCCTCGGTCGGTCGGTTGGTAGGTGATCGGCTATACTCTTCAGTAAGGTGAGATGAATGGCAGTGACTACGTATGCGTGGGAGTTTGAACAACTGGCAAGGTTATCGCGACAGCAGCCGGAAATGGTGAATCGCGCCATAGGCCGCTTGCTGGATGAAGATGCAGATTTGCGCTGGGCGGTTGTTGTTTCGGCCTATCTTGAACGAGAGATCAACCTGGGCAAATCCGCTGAATTGCTTGGCATGCACGAACTTGAACTCCGCGATCGGTTCACTCAACTCGGCATCCCGCTACGCATTGGCCCGGCAGACATGGCGGAGGCGCAAGCAGAGGTGGATGCCATTCGTAGCTGGTTCGCCGATGCAAAACTGTGACACCTGATGCTTGCCCTGCTTGATAACACCGTACTTTCGAATTTCGCCACTGTTCACCGGGTTGAACTGATACGCGCTGCAATTGAAGATGCTGCCACCGTCTCACTCGTTCTCGACGAATATCGCGCCGGAGTACG
>CAIQQO010000287.1 GCA_903873965.1 uncultured bacterium | reverse complement strand
GTGATCGTGTGGTTCGCGGTCACATTCGTGAAAGTGTACACGCGTATCGTGCCAGCCAACACGCCATCGGTGTACACACCCGTGATGTGATAACCGCTGTTCGCCGTGATGGTGAACACTGCGTTGCTGCCCGATGTGATCGTTTGTGTGCCCGTCGGCGAGATGACCCCGCCAGCGCTTGTCGTCGGCGATATCAGGTAGGTGTTGATCACAAACACCGCCGTGAGCGTGTGGTTCGCGGTCACATTCGTGAAAGTGTACACGCGCATCGTGCCAGCCAACACGCCGTCGGTATACACACCCGTGATGTGATAACCGCTGTTCGCCGTGATGGTGAACACCGCGTTGCTGCCCGTTGTAATCTTCTGCGTGCCCGTCGGCGAGATGACCCCGCCAGCGCTTGTCGTCGGCGATATCAGGTACGTGACAACTACCAATTCATACGCGCCGATGTCGTAGCCCGCGCCCTGCGGACGCGCGACGCCGTCCATATCAACACTTACGCCGGTATCCGTGCCCTCATCAATCACCGGCGAGGCTGCTGTCAGGTGATAATCGCCCAGCGCCGGGTTCACAAACAGTGGATTGGCGCCGCTGATCGATTGCGTGCCGGTGATCTTGGTCGTCGGCGCGTTGAAAAAGAGGTTGTAGTTCGAAGTCAGTACGCCGGCGCCCGTGATGCCCACCGTGCTGCTGGCGATGATCGTATTGGTGATAAAAGTGTTGCCGGCACTGAGATAGATGGCCGAATTAGCATTCAACGTTGGGCTGGCGATAGTGCTGTTCACCATCATCAATGTGCCCGTGCCATTTTTATATACCGCGCTGCCATTGGTGCTCGCTCTATTGCGCGCCAACACCACATTCGTCAGATCAAAACGACCAAGACCCCAAAGGTAAATCCCTCCGCCATTGACTGCCACATTGCCAATCACCTGCGTTCCCGACATGATCAGATCTCCGGGTGAATCTACAAGCAATCCGCCGCCAAGGTTGGTAACGCCGTTGTTCTGGATGATTCCTCCATAGCAATAGACATCGCCCAGTGAATAGCCACCACCGCCATACGAAGAGCTGTTAGGCAGTACATTGCGGATCAAGCTGACATTTGTGAGTGTTGTCACTGTGCCGGTTGCGGAATGGAAGCCGCCGCCACCGGCTATGGTTTTCAGTAGTGTGTTGCTGACTATCTGCACACCGCTAATAATTGCGCTACCGTGCAGTAGAAAGAACCCACCGCCGAATTCACCTGCAGTGTTCGTCTGGATCGCGCCACCCGTAATCTGCAAACCGTTACTGGCATAGATCCCACCACCTCTGCCCGTAGCGCCGACGGTATTGCTGGTGACGTTGACCGAAGTCAGCATCAGCGCGCCAGAGGCGTAGATGCCGCCGCCGTTGTCGCCGCTGGCAACGCCGTTACGCACCGTCAGGTTGGAGAGCGACCCGGTCGTCATGGCGATGACGCGCCCGACGCCGCCGCCATTAATAATGGTGCCCGTAATGCTCGCGCCAGTGAAGTTCAATGACACAGTCGCGGTCAGGTTTTCGGTATACACACCGTCAGCAATGCTGATCGTGTCGCCGGAAGCGGCCTTGCCCATAGCGGCTGCTATCGTCAAACAGGGTGCTACTGTGGTTGAGCAGGCATTGGTGTTATTGCCCGTTTTGGCGACGTACCATGTTGTGGCAGAGACCGCCATTGGAGCTTCGATAGCGCGGGGTGACTCCGCACGCGCCGAACTAGATATAGCCAGGGAAATGATCAATGCGAGCAACCCTGCGCCTGAGAACATGATCAATCGCGAACGATTGGGCTGTGATGACATAGCACTCTCCTTGAATGCAACCATGAAATACACTTCTATCATGTCACTTCAGGGGCGAAATGTCACTAGACCTGGGGGGGATGAAAAGGTAGGGGAAAGTCAGGAAAAGTCAGGCTTGCAGATTATTCACAGCTATTAAGCGTTATTTCGCTATAAACCGGGGCGTCAGCTATGCCGCGCCTCGCCCAATACCAAGCCAATCCTCACAGCATAAGCAATCAGTTCAGAACGGTTGGGCACATCCAACAACGACTCGATGCGCTCAACGTGGTACTTGATTGCCGATTCGGTCATGCCCAGCTCCACCGCAATTTTCTTGTACATCTGACTCATCGCTACACGGCTCAGAATCTCCACTTGTAAAGGTGAAAGCCCCCGTTTCAGCAGATGAATCTGAGCCTCTTGCGGGTCTTCCGCGGCCTTGATCTGTTGCCGCGCAGGGCGATCAGCCTGGACCGGCGCAAGCGCCGTTGCGCCTAGTCGTATAGCCACCAGCGCTTCAAATAACTCCACAACCGGTTGCGTCTTGATCAGGAAACCGTTGGCGCCGGCGCCCATTGATCCGGTCACCTCGTCGCTTTCAGCCGCAGTACTCATCACAACAACTTGCGTGTCGGGTGCCGCTTCCTTGATCAGCCTGACTGGCTGCGTACCCGGTCGAATCGGCATATGGACATCCAGCAACACCATGGTGGGCTGTAGTTTTGCGGCCAGGCTGATGGCTTCGTCGCCATCGGCCGTAATGCCTACCACCACTAAACCGCGCGACTCCAGCAAGCTGCGCAATCCCTCTGCCACCAGCGCCGTGCTATCAGCAATCAGCACGGTTACCTTGGTCAGTTGCGGTTTCACCACATCCGGCATGGCGCGTTTGACATGCAACATCACCTGTGTGCCCCGCCCTTCCTCCGAGCGGATCTCCAGTTCAGCGCCGAGTCGCGCCGCATGTTCGTGCATTTGCCTCAGCCCAACGGAGTCTTTGCCGGTTGTTTGCACATCAAATCCCACGCCATCATCGGAAACGATGACATCCAGGCTGTCTGAAAAAGTGGCGAAGATGACTTGAGCCCTGTCGGTTTGGGCATGATTGCGTACATTATCGAGCGCCTCCTGAATGATGCGCAGTAAATGCCCTCTGTCATACTCCCGCAAAATACCGTCGATATCCTGCGCCGGCAGGCTAAGCTGCACCCTCATTCCGGAAATTGCCTCAAAATGGTTGAAGTAGCCATGCAGCATGTCGGCAATACCGTTTGCGCCTTTCAGGTCCGTTCTCGTATTCACAATGTGCTCATACACATCGATACTGGCATCCTGCGCCATCATCTTGAGCAAGCTTAGCTGCCCCATGGCGGCGACATAGTTACCCTGATCTACGTGGTCGGTAATCGACTGCGCCTCTGTCGCCAGGCAATTGAGTACCTGCCTCAGTTTGTCATGCAACTCACGCGCACTACGATCGCGCTCTTCCATCTGCGCGGCGCGTTGCAATGCTTCATCCGCCTGTTTGCGCTTCGTCTGATCGCGCAATACCACGACGCGCCCGATCACGGCATCAGCTTTGCGCGCATCGCGGATAGGTGAACTGCTTATGCTGTACTCGCCCCCGGTATCGGGCCGCGATACGCTGATCTCGGAGTCGGTCTTATACACCGTGGCCAACATGCTCTGCGCTGCAGGCCACTGGCGAAACACATCCACCACCCCGCACCCGATAGCGTCGGACATGCTGACGCCCAGCAAAGGCACGGCAGCCCGGTTGAGGTCGATGATGCGCTCCTGCGAGTCGATCACGACGATGGCGTCACTCATGCTCTC
>CAIQQO010000286.1 GCA_903873965.1 uncultured bacterium | reverse complement strand
GGTTGATGGGCATGTTGCGCCGATTACAGTGACTGAACTGCAGGGACTGATCCATGTAGCGGTGCCATCCGGTCTACATGATGTAGCCATTTATTTCCGAGAAACGCCGGCGCGCGCAGCGGCTGATGCGCTCTCGATCAGTTGCGCCGTACTGGGCATCATCGGTGTGGGCATGACGCTGTTTCGGCGAAAGCAATCTGTCGTGTTTGGGGTTCAGAAGCAGGGATCAGGGGTTAGGGAGCAGGGGCTAGAGGAGAACGAGCGTGTCACTGGCATGTCACAACCAGAGAAGCAATCTCGGTTGTGGCTTCCCCTGAGCACGGGTATGGCACTGTTTTTTTTGCTGGTAATCAAGACGGCCATGGTTGACACGCAAGACACGCTCTTCTATCGCAGCCGCTATGATGGCGCGCGCGTTAGCGGTGCACGCCAGGACTTTGCTGTGTCTTTCGGCCAGCGAGGTGACGCCCACACGCTCGATCTGATTGGTGTCGACGCGCCTGAATCCAGTGATACCTCCAGCGATGCATCCGTGACGCTGTACTGGCGCACGCTGCAGCCTTCACCCGAGAACTTGAGCGTGGGTGTTGAGATGGCGGACAGCCAGGGCAATATCGTCGGGCGCAGCGACCATCCCCATCCTGCTGGTTTCCCCCTGATCCGCTGGGATGCTGCTCGTTATGCGGCGGATGAATATCGCATTTCGCTGAAACCCGGCACGCCGCCCGGCATCTACACTTTTAAGGTGAGTGTGTATCGCTATGACAAACCAGTTGCAAGACTGCCTGCATTTGACAAAAACGGCCAACTCACCGGCACCACCTTTGACAGCATGGCTGTGAGTGTGATCACGACAACGGAAGTGACTGCACCATCTGGGTCAGGGATCAGGGTTGGTGTCATGCTGACGCCGCAGAACGTTCTGAATACACCTGTCAATCAGTATGCTACGTTGCTCGGTTTTGACCTGCCTGTGACATCGCTTTCGGCTGGAGAACGGTTACCGTTGACGGCGTATTGGCGCGCTGGCGGCGTCGCAACTGAGGTTATGACTTCCACCAAGGCCGCTTTGCCCGACTGGCATGCGACATGGGTACTCGCCAGAACTGACGGATCGTGGTCGACCGAAATCAATACTGAGGCCATCGTTGGTTATCCAACGAGTCAATGGGTTGCCAGCGACACATGGCGCGCGCCACATGCCTTGCTCATCCCGGTTGCAGCTCCTGCGGGAAGCTACAGGCTGAGTATCAGGGCGCAAGACGGCTCAGAGCTATCCCAAGGGGACGCCGATACGATCGTCGAAAAAACAACCTTGGTTGCGACCTCAACTAGGTCTGCATCCTGGCCGACGGTATTTCTGGCAGAGATAATGATTAGCGCGCCGGAGCATGTGCTGACGCTGCCAGCGATTGCCTACACGCAGGCTGCACGCTTCAACGATGCTGTCGAACTTGTCGGTTACGATATCCTTTCGTCTGCCCGTGCTGGTGATGTCGTTTCGGTTACCTTACTCTGGCGTGCCTATGCCGAAACAGAGGTGCGCTACAAGACTTTTGTGCACCTGGTGGATAAAGGCGATAACCGTGTGACCGGAGTAGACAGTGCGCCGGTCAATGGCACCCGCCCGACATCAGGTTGGATGGCGCAAGAGTACATTGTTGATACGCGCTTGCTGGAGATTCCAAAGGATCTGACAGCGGGCGTATATATGATCAAAGTAGGTTTGTACGATGAGCGCTCTCTGCACCGGCTACTTCTAAAGGATGGCGCTGATGGTATTACACTGAGTATGTCCCTTCGGGTCGTGAGGTGACGTGTATGGTTTTAGCGCAAAACGCAGCTATTTGCAGTTAGCCTTGATAAAACCGCTATCGTCCAACGCCTTCACAATGGAATTGTCCACCATCTGCTCTGGTGTTATTCCTTTTGTGACGGCTTCTTTGGAATCCGCGATCACAGGCTTGATGCCATTGAGTGACACATACGCGGCGCACTTAAGAAATGTTTCAGACATGAACTTGTAACCGCTTTCCAGTGTTACGGTATCCTCTTGTTTCAGGCCTTTGCTTAGCGATTTGATAACAGCGGCCTTATTCACTGGGTCTTTTATGTAACCGATTGCTTGAATGAGGCTCTTGACATATCTTGACGCCACATCGAGATTGTCTTTCATATAGGCTTTGCTGACCACAATTGATGTGAACTGATAGTCGATACCTTTGTTCCACATTGGTTCGAGAATCACGAGACCGTCACGCTTGGCCATATCTTCACCGGCGATGTGCAGCATCGCGGCATCGACTTGCTTGAGGGTCAATGCATTTTCGCGTGTTGCGTCGGTGCCAATGATGACGGGTGTGACATCCTTATCTGGATCGAGGTGGTATATATCGCGCAGCGCCAAACGCATGGCCGCATATGAAGCACCGCTCAGGCTGGAAACTGCAAACCTTTTGCCTTTCAAGTCTGCGCCGCTTTTTACTTCTGGAATTACGACGATGTTGTACGGCAATGTGCTGACGATGCTGGCGATGACAACCAAATCTGCGCCGGCGGCGTTGGCATTTATGGGCGACGATGGCGCAAAGACGCCAAACGCAGCATCTTTGGATAACAAGGCTTGAGTGGCTTTGACGCCCCCTTCTATATACATCAGGTCAACATCCAAACCGTTACGATCGAAAATACCTGCATCTTTCGCAACCCAGGCCGGAAGTACGTCGGGATTAATAGTGCTATATACCGATTTGATACTGACTCGCGACACTGAATTCGCAGGCGACTGCGTACAGCCCACCAGAAAAACGATCAATATTATGAATGCTTGCAACTGGAACTTCATCTTCGATTATCCAACGCGTAAAAGCCTTCATGGCAAACGAGAGATTGGAACAGTCAGCGACTGATTACGTTGTGCTTGTTCCAACTTGTTTACAAGCCTGTAGTTATTTGCAGTTAGTCTTGATAAATCCGCTGTCCTCAAGCGATTTAACAATAGAGTTATCTGTCATTTGTTCCGGCGTGATGCCTTTCTCGACCGCAGGTTTGGATTCTGCAATAATCGGTTTTAGCCCCGCAATCGAGACGTAAGGAGTACATCGCAGGAAGGTCTGTGACATGAGTTTGTAACCGCTTTCGAGTGTGGCTACATCATCCTGCTTTAAATACTTGCTGAGTGATTTGATGACAGCGGTCTTGTTAGCGGGATCTTTGATATACCCCGTGGCTTGAATGATGCTCTTTAGAAATCGTTCGCCAGCGCCTGGATGCTCATTTAGATAGGCTTTGCTGACAGTGACGGTGGTGAACTGGTACTCGATGCCTTTGTCCCACATGGAGTCCAGAATGACCAGCCCATCGCGTTTGGCAATGTCCGCCGTTGCGCCGTGCAACATAGCGGCATCGACCTGTTTCAACACCAGCGCATTCTCGCGTGTCGCATCGGTGCCAATCAGTACAGGTGTCACGTCCTTGGCAGGATCGAGCCCATATAACTGACGTAGCCCGATGCGCATGGCGGTATAAGTACCGCCCGATAGACTGGCGACGGCGAATTTTTTACCTTTGAGGTCGGCTCCGGTTTTTATATCGGGAACGGCGACGATGTTATAAGGCAACGTATTGATGACACCGGCGATAAAAACAAAATCAGAGCCGGCGGCATTCGCATTAATCGGCGTCGAGGTCGCATACATGCCAAAGGCGGCATCTTTGGATAACAGAGCCTGCGTTGATTTTAGTCCACCGTCAACATAGAGGAATTCCACGTCGAGTCCGTTCTTCTCAAAAAATCCGGCATCTTTGGCCACCCAGCCGGGCAGCACATCGGGATTCAAGGTGCCATATACCACTTTCAAAGTAAGTCTCGGCGCTGTGGCAGGCGACGCTGCAGGCATACAACCGATCAGGAGAACCACCAAACTCAACGCGAGGAAATAAATGCGTGATTTCATATCAGGCCGTATTCTACATGGCTCTGCGTCCATTAGGACAGCTCAATGTTCAGACAAATGATATCCATGTCGTTAACACGTCGCTCCATGCTTAGTCGCCTCTTTCTGTTCACGTTTCACGCTCATTCGCCATGCATGCGCCACGCCTCGACACGGCGCTCGAGTCTATTCAGCAATCCTGTCATGGCCATGCCAAAACCGGTGATGATAAAAATGTAGACAAAGAGGCGGTCGGTCTGGAAGTTGGCGCCGGCTACGGCAAGTTGAAAGCCAAGGCCTGCCGAACCGCCCACCAACTCGCCGACGACGATGCCGATCAACGCGCGCCCGATAGCCATGCGCACTCCTGTCAGCAGGTAGGGTACGGATGAGGGGAGAACGATGGTGCGGACTATCTGCCAGTCAGTGGCGCCGAACGATCGCGCAGCACGCAATAGCGTAGGGTCGATCATGCGTGTGGCGGTCTGGGCGCTCAAGATTAAGGGAATAACGCCGCCGAGAAAGACAATCGCGACTTTCGACCAGATACCAAGACCGAGCCAGATCAGAATGAGTGGCAGCAACGCGACGCGCGGGACAGCGTTGAGAGCGTTGACGTAGGGCTCAAATATGTAGTTGAAAGTGCGATACCAGCCCAGCAGCAGGCCGAAGGGTATGCCCACAACCAACACAAGCACAAAACCGATGACAAATTCCGTCCCGCTGATCAGCAGGTCGTGCCAGATTTCTCCTTGCTCCAGAATTCGCACGGCTGCACGAGCGATCGCTGACGGTGAACTGAGCATGATCCGATTAACAAGCCCGCTCGCGGCAAGTAACTCCCACAGCAGAAGGAATGCCAGCACAGATGCTGAGCTGATAAGCCTGCGCTTTTGGGTAGTGGAGAGACGCAACAAACGATTATGGGTTGGCAACATCGTCAATCATTCCCCGCAACTGTTCTTCATAGGCAAAAAACTGATCGCGGTGCTTCATGCGTCGATCACGCGGACGTGGCAGGTCGATCTTAACTATGTCACGTATGCGACCGGGACGCGGCGTGAGTACCACCACACGGTCTGAAAGGAGGATAGCTTCGGCGATATCGTGAGTGACAAAGACGGCAGTCATTTGCAGAGCGCGGGAGGCCCAGATGCGCAGGAGCTCAGTCTGCATTTGTTCGCGTGTCTGTGCATCAAGGCTGGCAAATGGTTCATCAAGCAGCAGAACATCTGGGTTGATCGCCAGTGCGCGGGCCAGGTTGGCGCGTTGCTGCATGCCTATCGACAACTGTGCAGGGAAATGGTTCTCGAATCCGTCAAGGCCGACCAGTTTGATCAATTGCTGCCCGTACAAGTGCGCAACCGCCCGGTCATGTCCCTGCAGTTCCAGTCCATAGACGACGTTTTCGATTACATTACGCCATGGCAACAGCGCCGGCGTCTGAAACACGACAGCGCGATCCGTGCCTGGTGCTCGCACTGGCTTGCTCGATATGAGTATTTGCCCCGCAGTGAGTGGGATCAGGCCGTCAATCGCATTCAATAATGTCGTCTTCCCGCACCCCGAGGGGCCGAGGACAGATACAAATTCGCCGATTTGAATCGAGAGCACCAATTGATCGAGTGCTACCAGCGGCTCGCTGTGGCGCGCCGCTGGGTAACATACTGTGATGTTTTGCAATTCGAGCTTAATTTTTACCTCTAAGGCTCTGTGCGGCATCCAGCTTTTGCTTCAGGACGGCAGCAAGTCCGGCGACATCAGGTTGGCGCAGAATGTTGTAATGCGCGCCGGCAATTTTGTTGACTTCAATACCGGCCTTTGCCAACCGTCCCCAGCCCATCAGGGGATCGTATGCTCGGAACAAAGACTGTGCGCGCACTCGGATGAGTGTGATAGGCTGATCACATGGCTGGAATTCATAGGCCAGTGACGCAATCCGTCGCATGTTCATAACCTTGCGCTTGGCCGGTGGCACGGCGCCCGAAGCCAGCGCTTCTTCGTCGTCAAGGGTTTCTTTCTGTTGTGTCGTCAGCCCCGTTTTCAGCTTCAAGCCCAGCCTGTAAAAGATGCGGCGCAACCGGTCACGCGTCCAGCGTGGTAAGTTGGCAATCACCCGTACCAGGTTTATGGGCTTCCACATCGCGCGACGCGCTTCATGGTTCTTCAGAGCATACCCTTCAATAATGGCCAGCAAGGCGACCCGCTGACCATGAGCCCGTAATTGGCGCGCCATCTCGTACACAATCGTGCCGCCAAAGCAGTAACCGCCTAGATAATAAGGGCCAGTGGGTTGCATGGCGCGGATTTGTGATACAAGCTCTTTGGCAATGACTTCGATGGTGGGGTAGGGTTCACCAGCGGGTGGTAGTCCCGGCATCTCCATGCCGAAGAAGGGCTGATCTGTGCCGATCCGATGCGCCAGATCGAGGAAGGGCATGAGTCCGCCCTGAATGCCTGATGTAAAGAAGAATGGTGGTCGTGCACCGGCTGGCTGTATTGGGACAAGTGGGCCGGAGTAATTCGTTTTGTCGACGCCATCGATGATCGCAGCCAGGCCAGCGATGGTGGGCACTTTCAGCAACAATGATACCGGCAGCGTGATACTGCCAAAAGTGCTCTCGACGCGCGCCAGCATGCGCGCCGCCATCAGCGAATGCCCGCCCAGTTCCATGAAGCTGTCGTTGACGCCAACATCGTTCAAGCGAAATAGATCGCACCAGATGGCAGCCAGCCCCGTTTCTGTTGGTGTGCGCGGCGCTTGGTACACTGAATCCAACGCGGGGCGCTCCGGTCCTGGTTCTGGCAGGGCGCGTTGATCGACCTTGCCATGCGTCGTCATCGGCATGCGGTCCAGTATGACCCATGCGGATGGCAGCATGTAATCGGGCAGGCCATGTTTTCCCACCAGTCCGCGGCGCAATTCACTGATGATGGTCATCTGCGCCGGGTTGCTGGGGACGATATAGGCCACCAGGCGCGGTTCACCGACCTGATCGGGACGTGTTACAACAGCGACATCGCGCACATTGGGCAGCGTGTGCAGGGCGCCTTCAACTTCTGCCAACTCGATGCGATAACCACGCACTTTGACCATGGCGTCGACGCGCCCCAGATGCTCAAGGCAGCCATCTGGGCGAAAGCGCCCAAGGTCGCCAGTATGATACGTGCGCATCACGGGATCGGCGGGATCGGGCTTAAGTTTCTTCAGAGTCAGTTCGGGTTTGCGCCAGTAGCCATCGCACAGGAAACGGCTGCGTACCACAATCTCGCCTGCCTCGCCGTCTACTACTGGCTGTCCTTTCTCATCGAGCAATGTGACTTCTTTGCCTGGAAACACATAGCCGACCGGGATGCGATTTCCGGTGAGTACAGTGTCTTTGCTGATGACGTACTGCGCCAGTGGGCCGAATTCAGTGCCTGAATAGTTCACCAGCACCACACAGTCATCCGGAAAATAGCGTCGCGTCAGTTCGACGTCTCTGAACGATGTGTCCGAGGCACCTAGGTGCACAATACGGCATGTTGGGAAGGACTCACCGCGCCACGTTTCCATCATTTGTCGGAATACGGTGGGCGTTGAATGGTAGATCGTGATGCGCTGCCGAATCAACCATTCGGCTAGTCCGGCCAGCCCGGCCGTGTTGATCTCATAGGGGCACGCAGTTGCACCAACCAAAAGTGGGCGAACCATTTCGTTGAAACCGGAGCCATGACCCACGGACATCAGCAATACGCAGCGATCACCTGGCCCCAGCTGATGGATGCGCGCATATTGCATTAGCGTAAAAAGTTTGTAACGGTGCGACTGCATGACACCCTTTGGGTTGTCAGTGGTGCCACTGGTATAGATCAGCGTGGCTAGATCGCCGGGTGCGATTGGAAGGCGCGGATTATGCTCATTTACGGAGAGCGGGTTAAAGCTATAACCGGGGTTGCTTTCCGGGCTGTCATCCAGATTGACAATAGTATAAGTACCCGCGTCTTCGCCGGCCGAGGCGGACGCCGTCATTTTAGCGATGAGGGCATGTGCCGTAGCCAGATTCGCGTTATTGGTTACGATCACGCGCACCTCGGCATCCTGAATCATGTAAGCCATGCGGTTTTCAGGATAAGAGGGATCGAGTGGCAGAAAGATGCGGTTGGCTTTGAGCACGCCAAACAGCGTTGCAAACAGGGCTATTTCTTTGCCAAGTAGAACGGCCACTACTACCGAGGATGCCACCTGAGTTGGGGCGTCCTTGGTAGTGGCTTCCGCGGTGATTGCCATAATCGTATGTGCGATACGATTCGCGTGTCGGTTTAGTTCGGCGTACGTGATTGACGCGTCACCGGTGTCCACGGCAATTTCATCCGGCGTCGCTGCTACCTGCATTTCGAAGCGCGCCGGGATCGACGTCTCGTAATCAATTGGATCGAGGATGGGCTGAAGCCTCCTCGGCGGTTGGAGTGCGGTTGACACTAAACTCATATAGTCGTGGTTTGTGGTTGGGCGAATGTCTGGCGGAACAATGGCGCACCTATGCCATATTGGATGGCTGCGTCTATAAAGGCGCGGAATAACGGGTGTGGTCGGTTGGGGCGGCTCTTGAATTCGGGATGGAACTGGCTGCCCAGCATGAACGGGTGATCACGCAGTTCGGTGATCTCGACGAGACGGTTGTCTGGCGACATACCGCTGAACACGAGGCCGGCATCACCGAGGTTCTTGCGGAACTCGTTATTGAACTCGAAGCGATGGCGATGGCGTTCCTGTATAGTCAACATTCCGGCTTCTGGCAGTTGCGTCGGGTGTAGCGCATTGGCATAGGCCGCGTAGGCGCGGGTGCCAGGAATGAGCTGGCATGGATAGGTGCCTAGGCGCATCGTGCCTCCCAGTTCCTGGATGTCGCGCTGATCGGGCATCAGGTCAATAACGGGGTATGGGGTGGTGTGGTCAAATTCGGCGCTGTTAGGTTCGCGGCTATTGAAGATGTAGCGGGCAAATTCGATGCACATCACTTGCATGCCTAGACACAGCCCCAGGTATGGGATATTGTTCTCGCGCGCATATGTGGCTGCGCGGATCTTGCCTTCAATGCCGCGATAACCGAAGCCGCCCGGCACGACGATACCGGCGATGTTGTTCAGCTCATATAGCACGTCGGAGCGCTCGACATCCTCGCTGTTCACCCATTCAATGGTGATATCGCGTCCGGCGGCAACGCCGGCATGCAGCAAGGCTTCGCGTACGCTGATATAGGCGTCGTGAAGTTCGACGTATTTGCCGACAATCGCAATGCTGAGTGAAGGGTGGGGCTTCGCCATCTCCCGGGTGAGTACGCGCCAGTCAGACAGATCGACAGCGCCACAATTGATGCCCATGCGTTCGCACAGGTAATCGCCAAACCCGGCATCTTCGAGGGTAAGAGGCACCTCGTATAGATGTTTGGTGGTGATCATGGGCAGGACGGCGCGGGGATCGACATCGCAGAAAAGGGCTATTTTTTCAATGAGATCATTGCTGACCGGGTGATCGCTTCGCGCGATGATGGCATCGGGCTGGATGCCGGCGCCGCGGAGATCGCGCACGCTATGCTGCGTCGGTTTGGTTTTTAGTTCATCGGTGGCCCCGATCATGGGCAGGAAGGTGACGTGCACGTAAAACGTATTGGCGCGGCCGACATCGCGGCGCATCTGGCGAATGGCTTCGAGGAATGGCATGGCTTCGATGTCGCCGACAGTGCCGCCAACTTCGACGATGACGACGTCGGCGGCGCTGGTTTTGGCTACGAGCGCGATGCGACGCTTGATTTCGTTGGTGACATGCGGGACGACCTGAATGGTCTTGCCCAGAAAGTCACCGCGGCGTTCCTTGGTGATCACTTCGTTGTAGACCTGACCGGTGGTAGCGTTACAGGCGCGGGTGAGGTTCTCATCGATGAAGCGTTCGTAATGACCAAGGTCGAGGTCGGTTTCGGCACCATCTTCGGTGACGAATACTTCGCCATGCTGATAGGGCGACATGGTGCCGGGATCAACGTTCAAATAGGGATCGAGCTTCTGGATCGATACACGCAGACCGCGCGCTTTTAAAACACGTCCGATCGCGGCGGCTGTCACGCCTTTTCCGACCGAACTGACGACGCCCCCTGTACAGAATATGTACCTGGTCATGACTGCTCCTTACATTCTTACATGAAAACAAATGAATAATGGCTGACACGTACTGACTGACTTATCGGCGAGGCACACCCATAACAATCCCTTGGAGATGTATGGATTATGCGTAATAGATACAAAAAAAGTAGGGTGCACTTTGGTAAATGCGCCCTACTGTGGAGACGACTTCCGGCGCCAGGCCGGGAAACACATGAGCGAGCTTATTAACACCCTCATGTCGAGTGATTATACCCGACTCGAAAAATGGCATAACGTCAACACGGATCGATGCGATACCGCGCCACGGTTTCCTCGTTCAGCCGGACGCCGAGGCCGGGGCGACGCGGGACATCGATTGTGCCATCTGGATTGACCGTGATCGCTGGTTCGAGCAGTTCAGAAATTACAGGCGAATCGGGGAAGGCCAGCGGGTACTCGAAGTAGGGCATGTTGGGAGTCACCGCGGCCATGTGTATCTCGGCCGCGACACCGATCATGTGCGACCATGCGTGTGGGATACACAAAAGCCCGCGCCGGAAGGCGGATTCGGCGATGTGCAGGATTTCACTGATGCCGCCGGATCGCACCGAAGAAGGTTGCACCACATCAACATGCCCGCGCGTCATCAGGTCTTCGAACTCAAAGCGAGTGCTGAAACCCCAGTCGCCAGCCGCGATGCGTGTATCCACTGCGTCGGCCAGTCGCGCATAGGCATCGAGGTTGTCGGGCGGCAGTGGAGCCTCGATAAAGTATGGGCGATATGGTTCGATAGCCCGGATGGTGGTTAGTGCCTGGCCTACTTCGGTCCAGCCATTCTGCATGTCGATCAGCATCTCGCGATCAGGGCCGATGACGTCGCGCACCATGGCTGCGATCGCTATATCATGCGCCGGGTTCACATGGCCGAATCCGCCCGGCCATTCTTCCAGCTTAAGCGCACGAAAACCGCGGCTTACGGCCAGTTCAAAACGCGCTTTCATCTCGTCAAGCGTGGCGCCGGGTGGGTACACTGTAGCGTATGGTGTCACTTTTGTTTTAATTTCGGCTCGCTCGCGCGTAGTGGCGAAGGTGCGCCAGACCAGGTCGCATACTGGCTTGCCCGATGCCTGCCCTGCAATATCCCACAACGCCGTCTCTACAGCGCCGATGGCCGCGATGGTTACGCCGCGCCGTCCGAATAACCCTGTTCGGGTGTACATCTTTTGCCACAATCGCTCCACCTGCGTCGGGTCTTCACCATACAACACTTGTTGCAAGCCGCCGGCACAGCGGATGATGGCATCGATGACCAGAGAGGGTGATTCGGCTTGACCAATACCGGTGATGCCTTCGTCAGTGTGGACGCGGACAATAGTGGCGCTGCTGACGCCAGGATCGGACAGTGCAATCGTCTCGATGTGAGTTATTTTCATCTGGATACTCGTTCGCAACTTCTGGAATATGGTATACAGTCCTTAAGGATGCAAAGGCATATAAGATTATATGATGGAGATTCAAACTGGAACCATCCCAACTATCAGATCAGCTCGCGAAAGCCAGCGCTGAAGAAGCTAACTCGGTGGTCGTGCGCAAGGCACGGTACGCCGGGACGTGGTATCCGGGTAGCGCAGCCGAGTTACGGCTGAGTGTTTCGGGTTTCCTGGCCTCAGCAAAAGTAGTCGCACTACCCACGAGACCGAAGGCGTTGGTGTGCCCACATCCCGGGCATATGTTCGGCGGGCAGGTGACTGCCTCTGCCGTCGCACACGTTAAAGGATTGCAATACAAACGTGTGGTGCTGCTTGGACCGGTGCACCGCCCGATTCCGGGCAGCCGTATTGGTGATTTTATGGTGGGGATTGAGCAGGCGTTTGCCACGCCACTGGGTACCATTCCTGTCGACACGGATTTTATTAACGCGCTGGCGCGCCTGGTCCCGTTAACCCGTGTACAACATGACAACGAGCATTCGCTTGAAATCGGGCTTCCATTTCTGCAACTGGCGCTTGATTCTTTTAACCTCGTCCCAATCATGCTCGGTCTAGATATGAGAAGCGCGGACACGCCTGCTCAATTGGAAGCTTTGGCGACCGCACTCGCGCAGCTTAGCGACGAGGATACGCTATTCGTTGCCAGCACCGACTTGAGTCACCTGGATCATTATGCCGAAGTGGTACGCATCGATCAACATCTAGTCAACTTGGTCAACGCCTACGATATAGAAGGATTGAGCCGTGCGCTGGCGCAGGAAGAGGTGTATGCGTGCGGCGCAACGGGTCTGGTGACCGTTATGCGCGCGGCCCAGTTGCGTGGCGCCACTACTGTGCGCGTCATGGTTCACATTAACTCTGGTGATATCCTGCGTGATCGCCGGCCCGGTACCTACACTGTTGGCTATATGGGTGCTGTAGTGTATTGAGTCATGATAAGCGGTTCCGCTTATACGAATGCTGCCGGTACTGTGCCATAATCGTCCCAATCTCGATTCAGGCAGTGATACCATATCAAATATAGCCTTATTCGCTCGAATCGTTGTTCTGCGTATAGCGTACTGTTTTATTATTGCGCTGAGTGTAATGGCATGGCGCACTGGTCCTGTTCAAGCAGCCGGTAGTGGCGTGGATTTGCTTGCGCCTTTAGGAACGACGCGTACTGTGACCACGACACAGGATGGTGGTGTAGGTTCTTTGCGGCAACATATACTGGATTCCGCATCCGGCGACACCATTATCTTCAGCGCCGATGTCTTCAGCGTGGCAGTGACACTGCAATTGCTCGGTCAACTTGATATTGCAAAGACTCTCAGCATTGATGGTGCAGGTGTTGGCGTCATTACGCCTACGCTGAGCACAGGCGCACAGGCACGTACATTTAGGATTGGTAATGGTGGCGCACTGTCTCTGAATCGTTTGAAAATAACGGACAGCGAGGGCGGCGCCATCTATGTGGCCGACGGCGCTTTGCTGCTTATGTCGCACGTCACATTGTCGGGCAACGGCACGACAAACACCATTGGCGGCGCCCTCTTTAACAAAGGCGTAGTGCGTATGAGCAATGCGACCCTTTCGTCCAACACTGCATCGTATGGCGGCGCTGTGCGCAATGAGGGCGTGCTGTATGCTAACCGCGTCATCTTTTCCGGTAACACGTCGCAATATGGCGGCGCCATTCGTAATAGTGGCGGTGCGCTGACTGCGCTGTTGTCGATCGAGAATAGCGCCATCTATAACAATGCGGCGATCTCCACGACCAGCGCAACTGGGTATGGCGGCGGGATCCACAACCTGTATCCAGCCACGGTAGTGATGACCAACACGACGCTGTTTGGCAACATCGCCCGGTTTGATGGTGGCGCGATCTGGAACGGCACCGGTACCTCGCTCACAATGCTCAATGTGACTATCTCCGACAACAGCGCATCGCATAGTGGTGGTGGCATCGCTAGCAGCGGTTATGTAGCCATGGCGAACAGCATCGTGGCTATGAATAACGGCGGCAATTGCGCCAAGCTGGGTGGTAGCATTGCCGATAACGGTGGTAACCTCGAGGATACCAATACGTGCAATCAGGGAAATGACGTCAATATCTTGTCGTATGCCAACACCAATCCGATGCTCGGTCCGTTTATCAGCCTGCCCCCGTGGAATATTCCGTCGATCATGATTATGCGCGGCAGTCCGGCCATCGACGCTGCCATCGACGCGGTATGCCCCTCCACCGATGCGCATGGCGCTGCCCGCATGCATCAGGGTACCCACTGCGATATCGGCGCGTTTGAATCTTTTGGCAGTTACACTTTTGTCCCGCAGATCACCCAGTGAGTGGACTGCCATTGTCAAAGCTGTTGCGTGTTTCATGCGATATGTGATGTGTGTACATCATAAGAATGCACAGCTATTCCGGCTATAGGGTCGAGTACGCATTTTGATGCTGGAAACTACCCATACCCATATGGGTAGTTTCCGAATGCCGGCGCGTGGCTGATGTTAGGCGTTTTAAATCTCGTTTATGCTTAGTGCATGCCCACCCATACCACTAACTCGATTTTTCTGAAGGATTTGTACGGTACCGACGAGATGCGGGCGGTATTTGAGGATATGAGCCTCCTGCAATGCTGGCTCGATGCTGAAGTAGCGCTGGCGCAGGCTGAAGCCGCTATGGGCATTATTCCTCTTGATGCTGCAGCCGAGATCAAGCGCAAAGGTCGTGCTGAGTTGATGAACACCGCGCGGATGAAAACCTTGATCGACCAGACTGTGCATCCGATTGTGCCGCTCATACGGGTTTTTGCCGCTGTGTGCGAGAACGGTGCGGGAGAATATATTCACTGGGGTGCGACCACGCAAGACATCATGGACACAGCGACTGTCCTGCAATTGAAGCAGGCGACCGCGATTATTGAGCGGCGCATGAGTGAACTGGCTGGCGTGCTTTCCAATTTGGCGATGGCACACCGTGATACGGTGATGGCCGGGCGCACACATGGGCAACAGGCGCTACCGATTACCTTTGGGTTTAAGGTGGCGATCTGGCTGGCGGAACTGCAACGCCACATGGAGCGGTTGGAGCAATGCAAGCCGCGCGTGTTGGTTGGCCAACTGTCGGGTGCGGTTGGCACACTGGCGTCGCTGCCGGAGCATGGGCTGGATGTGCAGCAACGTATGATGGCGAACCTCGGGCTGGGCGTTCCGACGATTACATGGCATGTTTCGCGCGATGGATATGCTGAATATGCTGCGTTGCTGGGCATGATTTCAGCCACGCTGGGCAAAATAGCGCACGAGATCATTTTGTTGCAGAAGACCGAACTGTGGGAAGTGGAAGAACCTTTCAACGAAGGCAAAGTGGGATCGAGCACCATGCCGCACAAGCGCAATCCGATGTTGTGCGAAGCTATCGTCGCGCTGGCTCGGCTGGCGATGAATCTCGTTCCGAACGCGTTTGACAGCATGTTGCAGGAGCATGAGCGTGACTGGATTTGCGACCACATTGACTGGGCCTATCTGCCAGACCTGTGCATCATGACAGATGGCGCATTAGCGTTGACGACACGCGTGATGGCCGGACTGGCGGTGCATACGGAGCGTATGGCGCGCAACCTGAAAGCGACCAACGGATTGCTGTTATCTGAGCAAGTCATGCTGGCGCTGGGTCAGGTGATCGGCAGGCAGACCGCGCATGATGTCGTGTACGAGTGTGCTATGAAGACCATCTCCCGCCTCGGAAGTCACCACGGTGAAAGCGGATTGGACACAAACATCTTTCGTGAGGAATTGCTCGCGAATCTGCATGTGGCCGCACATTTCACGGCGGCGGAACTGGATCGGCTGCTCGATCCTAGTGGGTATACGGGGTATGCGGTGGCCTTTGTTGACAGAGTAGTGATGGCACGAACCTGAAAACCAATACACGGTGCTTTGTCTTTATGGGGATGAAAAACAGCAGCGGGCACAATCAAAAAGCGTTGTGCCCGCTGCTGCTCAATATGACTAAGTCTATCCTACAAGATGCAAAGCCAACTAGACACCTTTGCCAACCGTTGATGCACCGAGTACTTTTGACCCAAGTAACTCGCCTGTCGTTGCGGAATACACCAGAATTCTGGCCTCGTAGTATTTGCCGGATGCAACATACACGGTGATCTTGCCATCCAGTCCGGCGTCGGGGTTACTGTAAACTACTTCTTTCGTGCTCCAGTTCGCCAACTCTGCTACGACTCTTACAGCCTGGGTTTTGTCACAGGGCTTCACCGACCACCCGATCTGCACAGAACCAACGCCCAGTTCTCCTGCCGTAGCATTGCCTTTCACAGTCATGCTGCTGACAGGGGAGCATGTCTTCACGATGACAGTGCCACCACCAATTCCACCTGGATCAATGCCACCTTGTGCTTTAACAGAAGTACCAGATGCTGCCAGAAAAACCAACGCCATCATCAACACAGTTATTATTTTCATTTTTTCCTTTCCAACTAAACGATTTACACATATGCCGTAGAGAAAACGAAAACGTTACAGGTTGGGACAGAAATGGCGTAGCAATAACTTCGTATCCGCAAGTATGCGAAGCCAGCACAATCAGACTACAAAATATAGGCTTTGTGTTACACTAACACGAAGTACAGTTGATCCGGGGCTATTGCCTCGTGATCATGATGAAGACATGGCTTTTTAACCTTTAAGTAAGACAGGAAGTACATGACGACAGAACATGACTTCGGACGGAACGACACGCGGGAAGCTACCACGGAGGCGGCTTCCTCGGTGGTTGTCCCCTACGATTTTAAGACCGAGACGGCTGCGCTCTTCGCGATATTCGGGGCCTGCGCGGCAGAGATTGTAGCCGGTATAGTCCGCGCGTTGGAGGAGGATATCGGCTCTGGCGATGCCACCACCGATAGAATCGTCCCGCGCAACGCCACGATGAGCGGGCAGATTATCGCCAAACAGGATGGCATCATTGCCGGGTTGGATGTGGCACAGCATGTGCTCCACTGTTTGGACAAAAACATTATTTTTACCGCGCTGGTGCCTGAAGGTGCTGCCGTCACAAACCGTCAGGTGTTGGCAAAGCTGTCCGGATCGGCGCGCGCCCTTCTCAGCGGTGAACGTACTGCCTTGAACTACCTGGGGCGCATGTCGGGTATTGCAACCCTGACGCGCCGGTACGTCGACGCCGTTGGAGAATGCCGCGCCGTCATACTTGATACACGCAAGACGGCTCCCGGCTTGCGCGCTGTCGATAAACTCGCGGTCAAGCGCGGCGGTGGGCAAAACCATCGCATTGGCCTGTATGACATGATCCTGATCAAGGATAACCACATCGACTTCGCCGGTTCATTGAGCGAAGCTGTGCGGCGCGCGCGCGAGTCAGGCATGACGACCACCTCAAAAGCAACTTTGGCTGCGGATTCAAGCGGGACCTTACCTGCGCCTATGTTGCAGATCGAGGTGGAGGCGCGGACGCTGCAGGACGTTCAGGAGGCGCTGAACCTGAATGTGGAGCGCATTTTGCTGGATAACATGACGCCTGCCATGATGCGGCAGGCGGTCGAGATGCGTGGAATCCATGGTTCAAACGCCAAACTGGAGGCTTCGGGCAATGTCACCTTGAGCACTATCCAGGAGGTTGCCGAAACCGGTGTGGATTTCATCTCTATCGGCGCGTTGACGCACTCAGTGCTCAATTTTGATGTCAGTCTCGATTGGACCAATACGTAGCGAGAGTTGAAGGAGCGTGTTATGACTGCTGCCATAGATGAAATGTATCAGAAGTTGAAAGCCATGTTAGGTGACATGGCGCCGGATGTTGAACTGCGGGTGAAGGCGAAACTGGCCGTGCAGATCAACCAGTTGAAGCAAGAACGCAATGCCGTCATTCTGGGGCACAATTACATGGAGCCCGCGCTGTACCACTCGGTGGCCGATATTACCGGCGACTCGCTTGAGCTTAGCCGTAAGGCTGCTGAGACAGACAAAGATATCATCGTGTTTTGCGGCGTGCGCTTCATGGCCGAAACAGCGAAAATACTCAGTCCCACCAAGACGGTGTTAATCCCATCGGCGCGCGCTGGCTGTTCGCTGGCCTCCAGTATTACGGCGGCTGACGTGCGCGCGTTAAAAGAGCGATTCCCAGGCGTTCCGGTAGTCACTTACGTCAACACGTACGCTGATGTTAAAGCCGAAACCGATATCTGTTGCACATCGGGCAACGCCGTCAAGGTAGTGGAATCATTGAACGTGCCGACAGTGATTTTTATTCCCGATGAATACCTGGCGCGCAATGTCGCGCGTGAGACGGGCAAGCATGTCATATTCCCGATGTTGACCCCATCGGTGGGTCGCGATGCGGAACTTGACATTGTGCCGATGCACGCCGATATGATCGGCTGGCATGGTCGCTGTGAAGTGCACGAGAAGTACACGGTGCAGGATATTCTTGATGTACGCCAGCTCTACCCGGATGTCGTTGTTCTGGCGCACCCGGAGTGCAGCCCGGAAGTCACTGCTGCGGCTGACTTTGCAGGCAGCACCGCGGCCATGATTCGTTATGTGGCGCAGACCCACGCGCCTCGTTACCTGCTGTTGACAGAGTGCGCAATGGGCGACAATATCGCCGCTGCGAATCCGGAGAAGGAGATGGTGCGCATGTGCAGTGTGCGCTGCCCGCATATGAACGAGATCACGCTTGAAGATACGCTGAAGTCGTTGCAGATGACACGTTACGTCGTTGAAGTACCTGAGGAGATACGCACACGCGCCTATCGTTCGGTACAACGCATGCTGGCGATTGGCTGACATTATGATACAAACTGATGTATTGATCATTGGCGCCGGCGTTGCCGGCGCCACCGCCGCATTACGGCTGGCGCGCGATCCGAACTGTAAGATTGTGATATTAACGCGCGCGTCTGAAGCGCAGGAATCCAATACGCGCTATGCGCAGGGTGGCATCGTCAGCCGCGGGCCCGGTGACAGTGCCGACCTGCTCGTGGGCGATATTATGGCAGCCGGCGCTGATGCTTCAAGGCCAGAAGCGGCGCGGTTGCTGGCTGAGGAAGGGCCGCGTCTGGTCGATGAGGTGTTGATTGGGGCTGCGGGCGTCAAGTTTGATCTCGATGCTGATGGTCGGCTGGCGTGGGGTCAGGAGGCTGCGCATTCATGCCGTCGTATCCTGCATGTCGGTGATGGCACGGGACAGGCCATCATCAAGGGGCTGCATAGCGCACTGCAGAATTGCGCTAATGTGACGATTGTCAAAAATACGAGCAGCGTCGACCTGATCACCTTTCCACACCACTCGCGTGACCCGCAGGATGTGTATAGGCCAATTGCTTGTCACGGGGCGTATGCGCTGGACAAACGTGAAAAGTCGGTGCATCGCTACGTGGCGGCGAAGACGATTCTGGCATCCGGTGGGCTGGGGCGCATATACCGCAACACGACCAACCCGGTCGGTTCCCGCGGCGATGGGATTGCCATGGCCAACCGCGCTGGCGCGCGCATCATCAATGCCGAGTATGTCCAGTTTCACCCGACGGCGTTGGCGGTGCCGGGTGGCGAAGGCTTCCTGATCAGTGAGGCCGTGCGTGGTGAAGGCGCAATTCTGTTGACGCCTGAAGGCAATCCGTTCATGGCTCAGTATGCGCCGGAATGGAAAGACCTTGCCCCGCGCGACGTGGTGGCGCGCGCTATCCACCATCAGATGGAAACCAACGGCTACTCTTATGTTCTGCTCGATATCGCATCACACATGAGCGCCGAAGCCATCAGTGCGCGCTTCCCGAATATCTATGCCACCTGCCTGAAAGTTGGCGTGGACATCACGCGGGAACCGATTCCGGTAGTACCTGCGGCGCATTACTTCTGTGGAGGGGTTTGGGTGGACGAATGGGCGCGATCGAGCATCGAGAACTTGTATGCGGTAGGCGAAGTCAGTTGCACCGGGCTGCACGGTGCGAACCGATTGGCCTCCACATCGATGCTCGAAGGGCTGGTGTGGGGTGACCGCGCCGCTAGACACATTGGTGACACGCGTGACACTACGGTTCGTCTACCGAGTCGCGAAGAGATACCGCAGTGGGACGAAAGCGGGCTGGTGGCAGACGCCGATCCTGCGCTAATTCAGGGCGATATGCAGACGATTCAGAACATCATGTGGCACTACGTCGGGCTGGTGCGTAATGCCGACCGGCTGTCGCGCGCCATCCGTGAATTGCGCCACCTGTGGAACGAGATTGAGACGTTTTATCGTGTCACGCGGTTGAGCGACGGTCTGATCGGGCTGCGCAATGCAGTGGAAGTGTCGCTGATCGTAGCTCATGCGGCGTTGCACAACCGGCGCAACCTGGGTTGTCATTATCGTGAGGATGCTGTCTCCTCTGGCGGTGGCCGGTTTATTTGATTGCAGCGCCTCTGATGGGATGATGTAAACCGGCTTTCGCCGGTTTTGTCATCCTATATTGCAACTTGTCTGCCACTCTCGATACTTTCTGCCATTGCATCGATTAGCCGGATCGCTGCTACAGCGTCTTCAAGAGTTGGCCCGGGTGCAACCTGCCCCAGAATCGCGCGTGCAAAGTGATTCAATTCGCCCCAATACCCGCGCGTGTAGTGGCCGCCGGCTGCCCATCCCGCCATGTTGCCCGACACGTAATAACGGTTACTCCAGCCAAATAGTTGCTGGCCGGCAGGCTGGGCAAACGCGCTGGCGCCAGACATGACCTCGGTCGTCCGCGAGGCGTCAATCATGATGCCTGCGCCTGAACCGCTGATGTATGTCATCTCAAAGCAATCCGACCACGAATGTCCCGAGTTCATATTTAGCTGCCCCACGGCGCCATTCACAAACTGGAGGCTGGCTGCAACTGCCTGGGTACCAGAGGCATCGGTCAGGCCAAAGGCGAAGACACTGCGCACATTGCCGCCCAGATAGCGTCCCAGATCGATCATATGGATGCCGTTGAACATGAGCATGCGTCGGACATCGTTGTATGGCCCTGAGCCGTGCATCAGAGTGAGTGACGACAGCCGACCGAACGTGGCACCGTTCATATACTCACGCGCGACGGTGTTGGCGGGTGCGAAGCGCTTCATAAAGCCGACCTGTCCCCATGTCCCTTGGTTGCGCGCCATGTCGACCAGTTCCTGTGCCTGTGCCAGCGACGGTGCAGGTGGTTTCTCCACAAATAATGGAATACCGCGCCTTAGTACCTGCAAACTCACCGCATAATGCATCTCAGCAGGGCCGCATACGCACACTCCCTGTGGCTGTGTCTTATCGAGCATTGCCTCGACATCGGTGAACGATGCAAGTGCGCCATACTTGCGCGCGGCGTACTGCGCCCGTTCCGGTACGATATCGCACACGGCCACCAGATCGAATTCCGGGATATGCGCGATGTTCGGGTAGAGCGATTCCGTAGCGTGGTTGCCTGCGCCGACAAATGCGATGCGTGCTGCTTCAACCGTCATACTGTCCTCCTTTTAACCTGCAATCCTGCGTCAATAACCCAACGATCGAAGATATGAGCGATTCCAGTGAATCGCGTGGATGCCGTTTCGGCGGGCGGTTTCCGACTCTTCTTCGGCGACTACCCAGCCCGTATAACCGTTGGCTTCAAGAAGTGCGAATACACCGCGGAAATCACACATACCCTCGCCCAGACCGATCCAAGTGTGATCGGCTGTAGCGTCCTTTAAATGCAAGTGGGTAATACGTCCGAGGTGGGTGCTCAAGCATTGCAGCAGGTCCTGCCCGCCGCGCACGATGTGACCGGTATCTGGCCCAAAACTGACTACTGCCGGATCAAGCCGGTCGATCAAGTACTGATAGTCGTCCGCGCTTTCGAGCAGCGATCCAAAATGCGAATGTGGGTGCACATTGGCCGACACACCACGCGCTATTGCCAGCCGTCCAGCTTCGTTGTAGAACCGAATGGCCTGATCAAGTTTATGCCGTCGCGTGTCACTCGTCGGACTGGCCGCGCCACCAAGTCCCAGCCGAGGCTCGGTGAAATGCGTCAGAAAATCAATGGTGCGCACGGCCCCAGCTATGTCGCTGTCCCATGCTGAAGCGTCGGTGAAGCCACTTGGCGCGCTATACGCAAATGCAGCCAGTTGCAGATTGTGCCGTTCTAGTGCGACGGCGAAATCCCGTGGGCGGTCGGCATATTCCCGGATCATGTTGTTGGTGATCTCGATCCCCGCATAGCGAGATTCGGCAATCCATATCAGTAGATCGTCCACACTACCGGTCCACGCTTCGCCCAGCATCTCCCATGTATAAGTCTGGCATGCGACACGAATCGAACTCATGATGTCTCCTCCTTAAACGCGGCTCTGTGTCATTTGGGATCGCGCAGTTGAAACCGTATGGCACCGCCGTCCGAAAAAGTCTACAGTTTGCGGCCCAGCAGACCGCACAAGTAAACATAGGCTTCTTGTGTATAACGTGGCAGGTTGAGTGGGTCTTCAACCTCCAACTCCACTGTCAAATCGCCAGGATACCCCGTTTCGCGCAGAGCGGCAATCTCAGTCTGCAAGTCGATCTCGCCGCGCCCGATGCCGACCGACACCGTGCTGATGTGATCCTTCAGGTGAACGTTAACGATACGCTTGGCGAAGCGATGAATGATGGCAATGGTGTCGATGCCGGCAGAATGAAAATGGCCGGTGTCGACACATACACCTAAGCGTGTATCGGGGACAGCCTTGAATATGCGATCAAAGTCATCTGGTTGCAGCAGCACGTTGCCAAAGTGAGGTTCCAGCGCCAACCGCACCGAATTGTCAGGCGGCACCAGTTCTGTCACACGCCGGACGCAGGTGATGACGCGCTCCAGCGCGCCTGGTTCATCGCGCGGCGATGCACCGGTGCTGGTGATATGGCTTGCGCCCAGTTCACGCGCGAACTGGGCACAGGCTGCAATTGCCTGAGCATGTGCCTCCACGTCGGCGGCATCGCGCCCGCCCCAGCCGGGGGTGTAGATGCCGGCGCAGCGCATGCCAGACGCCTGTAAATCGCAACGGATCCTGTTGAGATCGAAATGCTCAATAGCATCGGCGCTCCACACCATCGGGCCATGAATCTCCATGAGCCGATATCCAATGGCTGGCGCGAACTGCAACGTCGCGTCAACCTCATCGTCTGCATACCCGCGATAACAAATCGATGCGCAAATGATGTCCATAAGCGAAGTGTAGCGGAAAAAGAATAAGGTGTATCGCGTATGTACGCCATAGTCAAAGCACATGATGATGGTGATACCGAGCGACCACTTCAGCGGCGCAAGCCCCCAGGCGCGAGTTGTGGATGCACTTCCTAAGCGGAATGGCTATAAGCGAAAGAGCGTAGATAGTACGCGATACTTAATATCGATATAAATAATAAATAACAATAAATAAATTCAGCTATTATGCCTATATTCATATCGTAGCAAATCCACATAATCAATCTCAGATCGCAGGCAGAAACGAATAAACGAGATTGGGTCTGCAAGCGGAAAGGAAGTTACGATGTTTAACAAAACCAAACTAACACTTGCATTCAGTGCAGCAGCACTTTTTGTATCAGTATTTGCGCAGGCAGCCTTCAGCACACAGACCGCCGCCGCCGCGGGAACTTGGAATCTTGTCTGGGCCGATGACTTCAACGGCACGAATGGCACAGCACCGGATCCGGCAAAGTGGGTATTTGACACAGGTGGTAAATGGGGCAACGGCACAGAACTGCAGTTCTACACCAATCGCACCGCCAATGCTCAGAAGCAGAATGGCAGCCTGGCGATCATTGCGAAGAAAGAAAAGTACAGCGGTAACTCCTACACCTCAGCGCGCATCAAGACGCAGGGCAAGTTCTCACAGACCTATGGTCGCTACGAAGCACGCCTCAAGATCCCTTATGGAAAGGGTGTTTGGCCGGCGTTCTGGCTGCTCGGAGATGATATTTACACCAGTGGGTGGCCAAATTGTGGTGAGATTGACATCATGGAGCATGTGAATAAGGACACTTCGGTAGTCAGCACCATTCACATGCCGGGTACTTCGGGCGATGCCAAGGTTGGAACAGCCTATACGCTCCCCGGCAACGTTTCTTTCGCGAATGATTATCACGTGTACGCGGTTGAATGGGAAGCCACACAGGTTCGCTTCTACATCGACAATGTACTATTCCGAACGATCGATAAGTCCACCATGCCCGCTGGCGCAACCTGGGTCTTCGACAAGCCTTTCCACATCATCCTGAATATTGCGGTGGGTGGTTCATGGCCAGGCAGTCCGGACAGCACAACAACCTTCCCGCAGACCATGCTGGTTGACTATGTACGGGTTTACTCACGCTAGAACTAACGAGAACATCGTTACTCCTGAGATTGGACGGTAGAGGGAGCACACCACCGGGTTTACTTGGTAAATCCGGTGGTGTGCTTTTTCGTTATAGAGATGGCCGGCGCGCGCGCTTCTTGCCCCATATCCGTTCAGCGCCTTGCATGATCAGTTCCGGGCGAATGTGGATTTCGGGCTTCGGAGTTCCAGTGTGCCATACCCAGTGGTATTGACATAAGGTGCAGTCGTGGCGATAGACGCCATCCACCGGAATATGGTCGAGGTATTGGCGTTTGAACAACCGGCTGCGCGCCCCTTTGGACCACAGGATCAAACCCGCGAAGATGGCTACTATGACCCCCGCCAGCCCAAGATTGATGTGGAAGACATACATCAACTGGAGTAGCAGAAGAAAATGTAGCCCTACGAAAGCAAACACATTGAGCGCCCAGATGCGCGGGCCCATCGGGCGCGGAATGTAGGCATAACTCTTGATCTTTGATTTAGTTTTGATTTTAAGGCTGCCGCAGTTGGGGCATTGCACGTGCTCGCTCATGTATCAGGTGATTATAACGGTTCTGCGTTCGTTAGTGATGCCCCATAAATAACGCCAAGGGCATGCCTCACGTTTTACGAAGATCGTTTTTATTCCGTTTGACAAACTCGTCACTCCCGGCTAGAATGTAGTTGTTGGTTACGTGGGCCTGTAGCGCAGTTGGGAGCGCGTCTCAATGGCATTGAGAAGGTCAGGGGTTCGAATCCCCTCAGGTCCACTTCTGGATATGATAGGCATCGAGCGGAAGTAGTAGACCATCCTTGCAGCGAGTCGGGAGAGTAAGGTGTGAGCCCGGTATAGCACCCACAAGGAGCGCACGACAATTGTGTCACAGGTCGAACTCGTCCGTGAGCCGCAACGGTGAAGCCAGCAATAATGGCTTAGCCGATGCCGGGTTTGCGCCCGTTATCGCGCATTGAGATGGCGGTTTCCGTCGCCATGAAACAGGGTGGTACCACGGGCCCACTCGTCCCTGATAAGGATGAGTGGGCCTTTTTGTTTCATGAGGAGAACACCATAATGTCAGATAGATATGTTCCACAGGAGATCGAGCCGAAGTGGCAGGCGCGCTGGGAAGCGGATCGCCTGTATGAATCGCAGCCATCGGGTGATAAGCCCAAGTATTACATCCTGGACTTTTATCCGTACCCGTCCGGCGAAGGTATGTCGGTGGGGCATGCGCGCAACTATGTGCCGACCGATGTCGTGGCGCGCTACTATCGCATGAAGGGTTATAACGTCCTGCACCCAATGGGTTTTGACGCGTTCGGTCTGCCTACAGAAAACGCCGCCATTAAGCTCAAAGCCAACCCGCACGATTTGAATGAGCGCTATTCGGCCAACTACGTGCGCCAATACAAGTTGATGGGATTGAGCTACGACTGGTCGCGCCTGCTGAACAGTGCGCATGATGACTACTACCGCTGGACGCAGTGGATTTTCCTGCAGATTTTCAACTCGTGGTATGACCCGCGACTGGATAAAGCCGCGCCGATCAGCGATCTGGAACAGGAATTGTCAACCCATGGCAGTGCATTGATCTTTGACTATATCGATACACATGCTGAGCAAGTGGGTGTGATCACCAAAGCGACGCCGGCTGTCAGCGCTGCTGAGTGGAACGCTATGAGCCGCCGCGATAAGAACGCCTACTTGATGAACTATCGTATGGCTTTCCGCACCGAGACGCAGGTGAACTGGGACCCGGTCGATAAGGTTGTCGTTGCCGATGAGGAAGTGGAAAACGGGCGCGCCTGGCGCAGTCAAGCCCTGGTAGAGAAAAAGGTGATCCGACAGTGGTTCTTCCGCATCACGTCGTATGCTGACCGGCTGATTAACGACTTGGATACGGTCGACTGGCCTGAGAAGATCGTCAAGATGCAGCGCAATTGGATAGGTAAGTCGGAAGGGGCCGAGGTGAGATTTGACGGTTCCGCGTCCATTACCGTCTATACCACGCGCCCCGATACATTGTGGGGGGCGACGTTTATGGTGTTGTCGCCAGAGCATCCACTGGTGAGTCGCATCACTACGCCCGAGCAGCGTGAGGCCGTTGAGAAGTATCAGGCCTATGCTAAGGGTGAAACCGAGGAACAGCGCACTGCTGAGCACAAGGAAAAGACGGGTGTGTTTACAGGCGCCTACGTCACCAACCCCGTGAATGGTGAATCAATCCCAGTGTGGGTAGCCGACTATGTGCTGATGGGCTACGGCACTGGAGCGATCATGGCCGTCCCTGCGCACGATCAACGCGACTTCGAGTTTGCGCGCAAGTTCGGGCTGCCGATCAAGATTGTGGTGATGCCCAATGAACAGATCACGGCAACCCCATCAGTGGAAGAGATGACTGCTGCCTACGAGGCCAACGAAGGTGTGATGGTGAACTCGGGGCCGATGACTGGTGTACCCGCCGGCGAAAGCGTGCACAAGACAATTGCGTGGTTGCAGGAGAAGGGTATCGGTAAGCGTCGCGTGAACTATAAGATTCGCGCGTGGCTGATCAGCCGCCAGCGCTACTGGGGCACACCAATCCCAATTGTCCACACCGATGATGGTGAAGTAGCCGTGGACGCGAGCGCATTGCCGGTTCGGTTGCCCGACGTGGCTAACTACGAACCTACTGCGACAGGCGAGTCGCCGCTGGCCAATATCCCTGAGTTTGTCAACACACCGCAGGGGCGCCGCGAGACCGACACGATGGCCACATGGGCGTGTTCGTCATGGTACTACATGCGCTTTTCCGACGTGCACAATGACAAGATTCCGTTTGACCCACAGGAAATCGCATACTGGCTGCCTGTCGATATGTATGTTGGCGGCGCCGAGCATGCGGTGCTGCATTTGCTCTATTCGCGGATGTGGACGAAGGTATTGTATGACCTGGGCGTGGTGCCGTTCATCGAACCGTTCAAGTCATTGCGAAACCAGGGGCTGATCCTGTCGCCGCAGAAGAAAGTCGACGAAAAAGGCCGCGAGTATTACGAGAAAATGAGCAAGTCGAAGGGTAATGTCATTACGCCTGATGAAGTTATTGCCGACCATGGCGCGGACGCGTTGCGCGGTTATGAAATGTTCATCAGCGACTTTGCTCAGACAGTGCCGTGGAACACGTCGGGCGTGCCGGGTGTGCGCCGCTGGCTGGAACGTGTGTGGCGCATCGTGCTGTCGCCAGAAGAAGACAAGGGGCAGACGACGACCTATACCGGGCGCGATCTGCGTCGCATGACGCACCAGACGATCCAGCGCTACGAGCGTGATCTGACCAGTTTCAGTTTTAACACGGTTGTGTCGGCGTTGATGGAGTTCACCAACGCGTTGTACAAAGCGCGTGACGCTGGTCAATATGGCAGCCCTGAATGGCATGAAGCCATCGATATTCTGGTGCATCTGGTGGCACCTGTGGCGCCACACATGGCGGAAGAACTGTGGCAGCGGACAGGTCACGCCTACAGCATCCACCAGGAACCATTCCCGGTCGCGGATGCTGTGGCGGCGAAGGATGATGAGATCACTATTGTTGTGCAGGTGAATGGTAAGGTGCGCGACCGCATTACGGTGGCGGTGAACGCAGACGAGCAAACCGTCCAGGCTGCTGCGCTGGCCACCGAAGGCGCACAACGCTACATCGGCACCGCAACGCCTAAAATGGTGCGCTACGTAGTGGGACGGCTGGTGAATATCGTCGTCTGATGTCTTTCTGCATCTTTAACAAGGCGGCTTCACTCCCATCAGGGGGTGAAGCGCCTTTAGTCCCGGCGTTCTTTGTCTATGCCGAGAGCGTGGGCCATGGCTGCCCAGCGTGATCCGAGGTGCATCAGAGGCGAACTGGTGTGTGTGATTAATTCCGCCTCTTGTAGTGCAGCGACAAAATCTTGCGGCGAAGTGTACGGGCGCATGCGCACCCGGCACCCGCCGATCTCGCGCAGCAGATGCGCATCGCTGCCCACAGATCGCGCCAGTCCTAACGCGAGTGCCAGCGCATCAGCTTCGGTGTTCTTTGTGGCGTCCAGTGTGCGCGCATTAAACACTTCGACGAAATCCAGCAGAGGCGCCAACCGTAGCAAGTTCTCACGCCCCAACCCTGACCGATTCGGATCAAGTGGGTGGGGTGCGCCTACGATGCCGCCCTGCGCGCGCACACGTGCGATGGCTTCCTCCGGTGAGGTACCGCGCGGAATCATGTCGTGGATAAACAGACACAGCAACTCGCCATGCGTCGTCTTCACTTCCTCGCCCACGATCACCAGATCGGGCGCGGCATTAAAGGCGCGCAACGCTCCGGCGATCTCATTGTGATCTGTCACCGCGATCCGATCAATACCTACCGCGCGGCACGTCCGTATGATATCGGGTAACCGGTTCAAGCTATCTGTTGAATGGTGTGTATGCGAGTGGAGTTCTAGATCAATCATGGCTTTGAGTCATTCAGGGTGGATTTGTGCCCGTTAGGCCTGCGGTCTTTATTCACCGCTCCCATCATCCATCATCTTCAACACCTCGCGGAATTGCTCCCCCGGCAATGTTGGGCCCACGATGCCGCGCTCTTCCATCTGTTCAATCAAACGTGCCGCGCGTGTGTAACCGATGCGAAGGCGGCGTTGCAGCAAGGATATCGACGCTTTGCCCTGCAGTCGCACCGTTGCTACGGCATCTTGAAACAGCTTGTCGTCGCCCTTGCCGCCGTTGTTTGTTTCCGCCGCGGCTTCGGTCAACGCGCGCGCCTCGTCCCACGTGATGGTCAGCGGATCAGGCGGGCGGACCCGCGTATCTGCCCCAATCTCTGCGACTGGCGCCGGCCTGGGATCGGTATTCAGCGTACCCGACATGGGTGTGCTCGGACTATTCATGGCAGCGGTGATTGGATCTTTGCCCGCATTGTCACCGCCCACCTGTGCGCGCCAGTGTCGCACGATGCGGTTAATTTCCTTATCTGATACAAAGCAGCCCTGTGATCGTACGGGCAGTCCTGATTCCGGCGTCACCACCAGCATATCACCGCGCCCCAACAGCTTTTCGGCGCCCGGTGTATCGAGGATGACGCGCGAATCGACGCTTGTGGCTACCGTAAACGCGATGCGCGCCGGGAAGTTAGCTTTAATGAGACCAGTCACTACATCGACGCTGGGGCGTTGCGTGGCAATGATCAGGTGAATCCCGGTCGCGCGCGCCATCTGAGCCAGGCGGCAGATGGTCTTTTCTGTTTCGTCCGGCGCCAGCATCATCAGGTCGGCCAATTCATCGATGACCAGCACGATATAGGGGAGCTTTTTCAGGTCATCCGGCCTGTTCGGCCCGTTGAATTCTGCGACTTTCAAGTTGAAATCGACGATATTGCGCGCGCCATGTTTGGCGAACGTGCGATAACGGTTCTCCATCTCACGCGTTGACCACGACAGAACAGCAGTGACTTTTTCCAGGTCGACGACGACCGGCGCAATCAAATGTGGGATGCCGTTATACCCGGTCAACTCGACACGCTTGGGGTCAACCATCAGGAAGCGCAGGTCTTCGGGCGAGTTGTAGCACAACAAGGCCACGATGATCGCGTTGACGCACACGCTTTTACCCGAACCCGTCGTTCCGGCGATTAGAAGGTGCGGCATGGTGGTCATATCGGCCACCACCGGGTGACCGCTGACATCCTGCCCAAGCCCGAGTCGCAGTGGCGTCTTGCGCGCGAGGTGGGCGAATTCGTCCGATTCCATCACGTCGCGCAACGAGACCAGCGAGGTGTCGCCATTGGGAACTTCAATCCCCACGATGGCGCGTCCTGGCACAGGGGCTTCGATTCGGATGCGTTGTGCTGCCAGTGCCAGCGCCAGGTCATCGGCCAGCCCCGCAATGCGGCTTACTTTTACTTTGACCTGCTTGCCGCCTTTCATCTCGATAAAGCCCGGCTCTACGCCGAACTGAGTAATCGTAGGACCACGGTTGACTTCGACCACGCGCCCCGGCACGCCAAAGGCATTAAGCGTATCTTCAATCACCTGCGCACGCTTTCGAATATCGACTTCCTTCAGCGCAGCATCGTTGCCCGGTTCCAACGTCGTTTCAACATTGGGCAACTCCCACACACGTTGCACCTCGATGCGTGACGAAATGCTGGGTGTAGTAGCATGTGATGGCTGTGTAGATAGCGGACGGCTGGCGCTGGATGGCGTGTTATTGGTGAGTGGGTCAGCACCGCCGATGATGCGCGGCGGTGGCAGCCGTTGTGCGTTAGCTGTTGTCGGCGGGTGTAAAGGCGCACCATTCGTGGTCTTTCGGCCATTGCTCTGATTGATCACCAGTCCACTGCCATTGGATTGCGCTGCATTTTCACGCGGCGAGGTAATGGCAACCGGATTGCCACGCGGCGCATGGTGTGCCCCAACCTGGTTTGTATCCTGATCATCCTCGTCATCGGGGCGCACCACCTTGCGTCCTTTGGCCTTTGGTTTCAGGCCGTTGATGACCAGTTCATCATTGTCGCGCTCACGGTCATACGGGGGCACAATCACGTTGCCTGACTGAGGGTCATCAACGTCGTTCGGTCGCACGATGGCGCGCCGTTGCAGGTAGTCCACAATCTGCGCCACCGATATGCCCACGACCAGCATCAGCGACACGACCCACATGACGATCAGGACGATGGCAGCGCCGATGGGGCCAAGCGACGAGGACAGTGCATTCAGTATGCCATGTCCGATATACCCGCCCCCGCTTCCGCTTTCCGCTAGCTTCAGCCCGTCTGGTGGATGTTGCGATCCCATGCCAATGGTGTGCATTGTCGCCAGCAGTGTCAGGTAGACCAGTATGATACCTACAAGTCGGCCGGTTGCCAGATGCGGGAAATGATCACCAAAACGTCTGAGTACCAGATAAATACCGACCAAGCCCATCATCAGCGGGGCAATCAGCGTGCCCCAGCCAAAGATGCGGTTAAGCATGTGGATCCAACTACCGGTCAACTCACCCTGCGTCGGCGATAGTGCGCTTAAAATGGTGAGAGCCGCAAGGCCAATGAGCACGTAACCGATCACGTCAATAGTCTGATCAGACGTCAATAGAGGGCGTGCGGGCTGCTGAGGCGTCGTGTGTCGTCCCGACTGACTCGGTTTTCGTTTCGGCGTGTTCTTTGCGGCGGATTTCTTTTCGAACTTCATAGGACAAGTGTTCTAATTGTAGCGCGAATTTATAAAAACCAGTGGTAACTCAACTATACAACCTGAAAACTGACCCGACGGCTATTGCAAAGGCCGCCCAGATCATCCGCATGGGTGGCCTGGTGGCATTTCCGACGGAAACCGTATATGGGCTGGGTGCAGATGCGACAGATGCCGACGCCGTTGCCAAGATCTTTGCTGCCAAACAGCGCGCGCTGAATGATCCGCTGATTGTACATTGTGCCCTCATGGAGCGCCGCCAACCGCAGGATTCGGCCAGCCGAGTACCCTCGGCCAGCCCGCTTGCTGGCGCCGACCTGGCAGCTAGTCAGCGAGATGACGGCGCTCCTTTTGAGCGACTTGGCAACATGGCGCCGGTCATCCTGCGCGCGCTACAGGAAGATGGCGTTATTGGCGCATTGACCAACAGTCAGCGGCGGCGCGCCAATGCGCTGATTGGCAGTTTCTGGCCGGGGCCGTTGACATTGGTGCTGCCACGCGGCAACCGCATCCCGTTGAACGTCACTGCCGGGCTGGACAGTGTGGCGGTGCGGATGCCGGCGCATAAAGCGGCTCTGGCGCTCATTCAGCAGAGTGGAGTGCCGATCGCGGCGCCAAGCGCTAACCGTTTTGGTCACGTCAGTCCTACTCTGGCACAGCATGTTCTCGCTGATTTGGACGGCCGCATCGATATGGTGTTGGATGGCGGCGCAACCCATATTGGCGTCGAATCTACGGTGATCGATCTTACAATGCCGGAACCACTGATGCTGCGACCGGGTGGGTTGACACGCGCGGCAATTGAGGGTGTCATAGGCTTTTTACGTGTTACGGTCTCCGCTCAAAACGGTGAGGTGGATGGTGACGGTCTGCCTGCGCCAGGCATGCTGTTAAAGCATTATGCGCCTAAGGCGCGCCTTCATGTCGTGGCCGACATGGCCGAGATGACGCGATGGCACGCCGATTATGCTGCGCGCGGAATGCGGGCAGGCGTCCTGTTGACTACAGCACAGGCAATCGCATGCCCACACCTGGCGCCTCGGTTTATTCTGGGTGATGATGTCCAGGCTGTGGCGCGGTTCTTATATGCCGGATTGCGCGCGCTGGACAACGATGGCGTCGACGTGATCTTGATCAATGCGGTCGATCCGTCGGGCATTGGCGAGGCTGTGGCTGACCGGCTCAGGCGCGGCTCATTTTATCCATAGTGCCATGGACATGAAATTGAGCAAAATACCGGCAGGAGCACGTTAGGATTGATGTCTACAAAAACGTCTATTCACAACAACTGCCTGGCGCTACTCTGGATAGTGGTGCTCATCTTCAGTCTGTTTGGCGTCACGCCCTTGAAAGTTGGCGCAAGCACCGATGTGCCGGTCTACACTGATGCGCTGGCACCAGGCTGGACTGACTGGTCTTGGGATACGGAAAGAAGCTTTAACCATCACACCACAGTGCGCGGGACAGCGTCCATTTCAGTCACAGTTACCACGGGCTGGGGTGGATTGTCACTGCGTACTTCGTCTGTCATCACTACATCCGACTTTAATGCGGTGACTTTCTGGGTGCGCGGTGACTCTAGTGGGCCATCATTACAGTTCTATGTTCAGGCTACCGACTACGGCGCGGCAAGTAACACCCTTGAGTTTACGGCTCCAGCTAATGCCTGGAAGCAAATCACGGCTACGATGGCAGCACTGGGCAATCCAGCCACTCTCGCACGGTTGAATTTTCAAGACACCTCCGGTGCAGATGGATACACGGTATATATCGATGATATTCGTATTGTGGCCAATCCGATTCTTACAACAACTGCCGATGTACACATCCAGGCTGGCGGCACAATCACGCCCATCGCTGCACGATTACTCGGTTCGAATATCGCTGCGTGGAATGGGCAGAGCACTTACGAAAATGAGCGCTTCCGCGCTCGTACGGCGTCATCGGGGTTGAGCGTCTTACGCATGCCTGGTGGTAGTTATAGCAATAACTATGGATGGCTGAGTTGCGAAATGCGCCATAACCAACCTGGTGCATTGCCTTGCGGTGATCAGTGGGAGAGCTGGGTTGCCAGACCAACTGACTTCATTAACTTTCTGCGCGCCGTGAATATTGAAGGGATGTGGGTTGCCAGTATTACGGGCACGGTTCAGGAAGCTGAAGCTGCCGTCGCTTTTTTCAATTCGGCCATTACTGATACCACCACCATCGGCACCGATATCCATGCTACCAACTGGTACACCGCTGGCCACTGGGCACGATTGCGCGCCGATCATGGTAATCCGCTCCCGATTGGCATCAAACTATGGGGTATTGGCAATGAGGTGTATGGCAGCAAGCCTGCAACTGGCGGCGCTGTGTGCCAGTCTTGGGGTTGGGAAGACATGTGGACATGCGATGGCACGGAGTATGTTACTGGCAAGGGGTCGGGAGCGAACCGACATGCAGGCTTCAATGAATTCCGTACGGCTATGCAGTCCATCGATCCTTCGATTCAGGTGGGCGCGATTGGTGTTCCTGTGCAGAGTAGCTGGACCGGCTGGGGCAACAAGGTCATCGCTGCCGCTGGTCAAAAGATGGATTTCTACGATATCCATCAGTATGCGTATGACAACCCGCCAGCCACTGCAGCCATGGCACTGGAAGATCCGGAAACCACCTGGGCAGAAATCAAGGCCGATATCGCTGCTGCGTCGGCTGCGAACGCTGGTGGACGCAATATCCCGATCGGTGTCAGTGAGTTCAATATCTTCAGCTCGTGGAATTATGACACTGGTGCATGGATGACGCAGGCCACAGCAGGTTTGTTCGTTGCCGACAGTATTGGCCAGATGATGAATAATAGCTACGCGCTGGCCAACCAGTGGTTATTGAGCGGCAATACACAATCGAACGGCACCGATTACGGATTGATCAATGCGGAAAACGTGACGATGACCCGCAGCCCGCAGTATTTTGCCTATCCACTGTGGGCGCGCTTTGGCAACAGCATGCTGCCACTCACCAGCACATTGAATGCCGCGACACAGTTGAGCCTGTACGCAGGGCGTGCGAAGGATCTGGTGTACTCAGTGATGGCGATCAATAAAACCGGCGTGCTGATCACGGCATCGATCGATTTCACAGGCGCACCCTCTTTCGCGAGCGCTGTGGCTGACGTTGTCCAGGCAACGGCGCTCAGCGACACAACAGTAATGTTTAATGGCGTGAGTGAGAATGCGTTGGCCGACGACCTGTCGAATGCGCCCAGTCAGGTGGTGACAATAACGCCAGGAACAACCCATGTCACCACGGCATTTGCACCCTATTCCATGACATTACTTCGCATCACGCCGCAGATAGCGGCGCGCACGTTTTTGCCCCTAGTGCGTAAAACATGACGTTTCACGGGTTGTAGGCCACTACACGAAAGCCGATATCGTTGGAGTAGTCATCCTGCACAGCGCTGAAGCGGGCGGCGCAACGCACTTCTTTGGCCACGTAACGGGCGCCGATGAGGAAAGAGCCACCGCGCAAGATGCGCGAAGCCGGGATCGTCTGGTTCTCGCGTCCGTCATGCGGATAATAGGGATAGTTTTTATGCAGGCTGCTGGTCCATTGGCGCACATTGCCTGCCATGTCGGCGGCGCCATATGGGCTATCGCCTGCCGGGCTGTACTCTCCGACTTCGGTGGTGTCGTTGATGCTTTGAAACGAATTAAGTCTCTTCGACGTGGGCGCCTGGTATCCCCATGGATATAGTTGTCCATCTAGTCCGCGCGCCGCTTTTTCCCACTGTGCCTCAGTGGGCAATGCTACGCGTTTACCGGTTGTCAGGCTTACCCAGGCGCAGAAGCACACCGCGTCTTCCCAACTGACTTGAACTACGGGGTGACTATCCTTACCGCTGATACTGCTGTCCTTGCTCTGTGGATGTAACCAGGTTGCGCCGGCATGTTCTGACATGCCGCCCCAGATACCGCCTTCGCGTTCCGCAGTTGTCTTATAGTGGGTGGTCTGCACAAAGGCGCCAAACTGCGCATTTGTGACATCGTAACGCCCGATCCAGAAATCCTGCAAGAGCACCCAGCGCTGTGGTTTTTCATTGTCGTCGGCATGGAGATCACCATCACCGCTGCCAATGAGAAACTCCCCAGGTGGTACGCGCACCATCTCCATACTGATACCCGGTGCCAGCACCAGCCGGCGTGTCACGTAGGTCGGTCGATCTGTCGGCCACAGTGGCTCTGGCGATTCATTCTGGCGATAGACGTAAAAATCGTAGTCGGCGCGCTTGTTTTCGTTGGATAGGATTGCAACGGCCTCGTTGATCTCGGCCGCCTTCTCGGCTGCCTTCGCCTTGTGCTTGGGATTGGTGTATTTGTCAGGATGCCATGTATGCATCAGGAAGCGATATTGATCGCGAATCTCATCCTGAGTGGCGTCCGGTGTAACACCGAGTATGGCGTAGTAATCCTTCATGCAGTCATTGTTTATCTGCGATGCGACGGCTTTCTCAAAACCACAATTGTGGCTGACATTGTAGCGTGCAATTGAACATCGTCTGGCAGGGTCTGCCTGACGCGCAGTCGGTCGCTGATTCCGCGTCAGGCAAACACCTTGTGATCATGTCAGGGACAGCGGCATTATACCAAGTGAACGGTCATTCGTTCTGCCGCGCGTTACGACATACAGGCGATCGCCATGCTGTTCCGGGCATCGGTTGATCAGGCAGCGGCGTTGGTCGATGCACACATCGATCAGGCCGCCGATCATGATGATGTCGAGCGTAAACGGTTGATTCAGCCCATCGACACAGGTCACCACTTGATCAAATAACTCGACGCGCCCTTCGTGCGGCAACACTCGCAGGTCATATCCGCCCGTCATCTGTTCACTCGCGCGCAGCTTGAATCCAATCAGGGATGTCCCTATTCCGGGAGTGATGTGCAACCGCAATCGCGCATCTTGTGGCACCGCGACGATTTCGGCCACGGCAAGTCCGTCACCGGGACTCAGAGTGATCTTGTCAGAGTTGCATTCCACTTCGCCCGCGAGTTCTGCGGGCGTCCATGGGACGGGTGGTAACGCGGGAATCATTTCCTCAGGCCATGTCGTGCCGATCGTGCCGTCAGGATGCTGGATCAACTCGCGGAAGACAACATGACCGCCCCACTGGCGCCGCCCGTTGTCATGGTCACCCTCGCGCCACCACACCCAGGCAGCACCGAGGCGACGGTTACCAGTGAATGCGGCTGTCTTCATGACTGCTGCGCCATGCTCCAATACATCAACGCGCGGGATCGACCATGGTCCCAGCGGGTGACGTGCCATGCGATATCGCGCTATGCCTCCGTTGCTATAGATGAGGTAGTACCAACCGTTCCACTCGAAATAATCCGGGCACTCGGGTGCATCGGGCAGACCGGGGATCGTGAACGGCTCGGTCATCTCCCATTGCACAAGATCGGTTGACACCAGGTGAGCCAGACATCCGCCCAGATTGTGCAAGGGGTAGGGATCGAGCATGGCGGTAATGAGCAAATGAAAGAGCCCAGTTTGTTCGTCGCGGAAAATGAAGGGATCACGGAAGTGGTCGGGGTGATAACCGACAGGCGGTGAGAAAATCGGATTGGCTGGGCTTTTTTTGAAATGGATGCCATCGGAACTGGTCGCCACACAAAGGTGCTGTGACCAGTCGCGCCTACGTGTGGCGTAATAGGCATAATACGTGCCTGCGTGAAAGAAGGTCGTGCCTGTGCAGATCGACCCTTCGAAATCATGTGTGATGCCGATTGCGAGCGGGTGATGTGTCCAGTGTACCAGATCGGTCGATGATGCGTGCGCCCACTGATGGCCGCCTAATCCACCAAGTGCGGCATGGTGGTTTTCGTCGATGAGGTAGTAGAGATGATAGATGCCATCGTGAAAAAAGGGCATACAGTCGCCGACAAATGCGGTTGCGCCTTCGGGTTTGAAGTATTGCATAAGGAGAGTTATACGCCGGATATGGCGAAGAGGGAATAGATTTGTAGCAAAAAGCACGTGGCAGTTTAGCGCCCCAGCACGTACTTTTTTAACACCGTACCTTCGATCGCCCACAGGTCGTCCTGGCCATCGAAGGCGAAACCGCGCACGCGATCGAGCGGTATGCGGCGAATGAAGCGCCCGCCTTTACCAAAAATAATCACACCTTGCGCGTCCTTGATATACACTTGGTTATTGCTGTCAATGGCCATCGAGTAGGCCATGTTGACCTGGTCGGGTGCGCTACCGGGGCTGCCGAAGCGGTTGATGAACTTACCAGCGGGCGCATCTGGACCGAATACAAACACGGCGCTACTCACATATGAGGCAAGGTACACATTGCCCGCGGTGTCGTAGGCAATGGAATTCGTGTGTTCAAGTTCGCCAGTGCGCGAGCTGATCGGCGCGCTGATGACGAGTGTGACCTTGCCGGACACGTCGAAATGCACGAAGAACTCTGGCTTACCTCGCAAACCGTCAGCACCCGTGGGGTACCACAACGCGCCCACACCACCATCGGGCGAAATCGCCAATTCGCCAAACCCCGGCCCGCCAGGGTAGGCCAACTGTCCCAGCTTTTCGCCGGTCAGACCGTTATACTTCATGATCACGGTGCCGTCACACGTATACACGTTGCCTTTGTAGTCGACAGCCAGCCCGTCGAGTTCGCTTTGAGGTGTGCTGCTGAAAAACTGCGAAAGATACTTACCCTTGCTGTCGAAAACCTGGACGCGCCCGCCTGTGAATTCACCGACGTATACATTACCTTTGCCGTCGATGCCGAGATGATTGGCATTGGTGAACTGACCGGGCGCATTGCCTTCCTTGCCGACTGTGATCTGTGCGACAGCGTAGGCCGGTGTCGCTGTGACTGCGCGCGTGGAAGGTAGCCTGGTCGGTGTCGTTGGGACATTGGCCATGATCGTGGCTTTGACTGATTGCTGCAGCGACGAAACATCGATCTTTGTAGCGGCGCTGAGCTGCTGATTCACCGAATAAAAGACAGCGGCAATGATACCCAGTGTTATCATGATGATGAAGATGGCCAAGATGCACCCGGCATTCGATCCGCGCCTGTTGATGGGATTATTGACGGGAATCGCCATTGTAGGTTGAGCCATGTTCATGCTCATCATTAACGGTTGACCAGTTTGCGTTATGGCAAGATTGCGCTCTATTTGTTCAACTGCTTGTTTGGCGTCACGGAGTGACACCGGGAATTGCTGCCGATAAAGCTTGATCGCTTCGAGTTTGTTTCCCTGCTTGACCAACTTCATGATCATGGCCATTTCAACCGCCGCGCCCAGCCCGCTGGCCAACGGTATCTGACTCACACCGCCGATTTGTTGGTTGTTCGAAGTGAGAAGATTGTCAGGTATCGGGGCAGGCTCTCCACAGAATGGACACTTGACGGTGCGTTCACCGACAACCTTGATTTCGATTGGTGCGCCGCATGCCGGACACTTGAATGATTCAGTATGATTGGTTTCGCTCATCTTTTCGTTATCTCTCGCCAGATCCAGGCTTCAAACAGTTCTCACTACCCTAGAAGGATGCAGATTCATGAACACTATACTGCAAAGAGATGAGCCAACGCCATATCTGTGTGGTGGAGTAAAAGGTGGATAAAGCAGATATCGTTTTCCAGAAATGCAAAACCGCCCTAAAAAATGTAGAGCAGATCCGTTTGGCGCCGCGCGACGAGTATCTCGACCTATAATGGTATGCTGCTGACTATGAGTCCATTCTAAAGGACACAGAGTCGTGATACAGGGTTAAATAACGTATGAGAATGTTCTTTCGACGCCTGCCTCCCCAGGTATGGGTGGCAGGTGTTATTGCAATGCTGCTGGCACAAGGGTGTTCGGCGCCTGGTGCGGCAGCGCCGCAGGCGTCGACGCAACGCACAGCGGTGATCACCAAGGGTACATTGACAGCGACGGTCAACGCCACAGGCAATATACAGCCTGAGGCGAACATTAAGATTAATTTTAGCCAGCCCGGTCGTGTGGCTGAGGTGCTGGTTAATGATGGCGACAGTGTTAAGAAGGGCGATGTACTGGCCCGGCTCGATGCGACAGATCAGGAACTGGCGCTGGCCCAGGCACGGACGGCACTTGCTTCTGCTACT
>CAIQQO010000285.1 GCA_903873965.1 uncultured bacterium | reverse complement strand
GCCTTCGTTGCATCCGTCTTGGCTGCGGGGGCTGCAGTTGGGGCTACGGGTGAAGCGGCGCCGCAGGCAGCAAGTACGCCGGCTGCCGTGGTGATACCAGCTACTTTTAGAAACTCACGTCGAGAGAAACTCTTCTTAGACATCAAAAACTCCTCCTGGAGAATATACTGACTGATTAAATCAAACCGATTGTGTGGGACGGCAAGTGCGCCGTGATACTACTTGATGCGTAACACCTCCTTTGTGAAATTCGGACTATTTTAGCGATCCGATGGTAATTCCACGGATGAAATACTTCTGCAGGAATAGGTAGGCCAGCGCCACTGGACCGACGGCAAAGAAAGCCATCGCCATGCGCACCGTTAAAGTGGGCAGGTTGCCTCCATAGCGAGCGGCAATTTCCGGTGTAGCGTTCATCTTTTCCAAGCCTTGCATGATGTTATAGAGCAGGAACTGGATGCTGTAAAGGTTTTTATTGTTGATGAACAAGAGCGACATCCACCAGTCGTTCCAGTACGACAACATCGTAAATAGCGCTACCGTGGCCAGCACTGGAGTTGACATGGGAATGGCGATTTGAAAGAAGATGCGCCACTCATTGGCGCCATCAATGCGCGCTGCGTCGAGTAGTTCTTCTGGCAACGATTGAAACGATGTGCGCAGCAGCAGGACATTCCACACCGACACCAGATAGGGCAGTATCAGAATGAGGGGATTGTCTTTCAGCTTGAGCGATTGTGTCACAAACAGATAAAACGGGATCAATCCACCGTTGAAAAGCAGTGTAAAGAAAGCGTAGAACGAGAGCGGCTTGCGCAAGGCAAAGCGCTGGCGCGAGAGGGCATAAGCCAGCAGCGACATGATCGTCAGGCCGAACATCGTACCGATGGCCGTGACAATGCTCGTAACCACATACGCATTCATGATGCGCTGCGGTTGCGCCAGGATGAAATCATAGGCAGCCGTTGAAAACGACATGGGCAGCAGTGTGTAACCATACTGTGCAATAGCCGTTTCCGTGGAAACCGATGCTGATAGCACCAGGAGTACGGGGATAAGGCAAATGAGGCTGAATGCGATTAAGACTGCATTGACCGCGAGACGCCCGATCGAGGCTGTTTTTCGATAACTATTCCCGCTGCGCTGTTTTATGACTATTGTTTGTTGCGCCATTCCGTATGCTCCTTGGCTGAGGGTTGCCAGCTAAAACAGAGACTTCTCTGGATCGACTTTGCGGACAACCATGTTCGAGATGATGACGAGGATAAATCCAATCACTGACTGCGCCAAACCGGCAGCGGCTGACATGCCAACATCATTCAGTTGAATCAGTGACCTGTAGACAAAGGTGTCGATAACATCCGTTGTCGGATATAGCGCAGGTGTGTTGCGCGTGACGATAAAGAACAGGCCAAAGTCGGCATAGAAGATACGCCCGATCGCCAGCAGGGTAAGAATGGTAATCACTGGAACCAGCAACGGCAGCGTGATGTAACGGATCTGGTCAAGTTTACTGGCACCGTCAATCTTGGCGGCTTCGTAGAATTCGGGGTTGATACCGACCATGGTGGCCAGATAGATGATGCTGCTGACACCAACGCCTTTCCAGATACTGACGATGATCAGGATAACGGGCCAGTATTCTGGCGATGAATACCATTGCATCGGCTCAACACCGATGGACTTGAGGAGGTTGTTCACCAGCCCTTCATCCGTGCTGAGAAAAGCAAACACGAAATAGCTGACGACCACGATCGAGATGAAGTTGGGAAAGAACATGGCCGACTGATAGATGCGGGCGCGGAATTTGCCGTGGACCTCGTTCATCAGCAGGGCGACGCCAATTGCACCCATGGTGCCCGTGATGATAAACATGGCGTTCATGAACAGCGTGTTAAACAACACGCGTCCGGTTAACGGCGTCGCAATGAGGTAGCCGAAGTTATCCAGGCCTACCCACGGACTGGCCCATGGGCCAAGATTGAACTTCAAATCAATGAAGGCAATGATGATGCCTGGCATTGGGGCGTAGGCGAAAATGAAAATGAGCGCAGCACCCGGCAGCGCCATCAGCATGTAGGTGCCATTTTTATCGAGGAACAGTTTCAACCTGGTCCAGAATGATTTGTTCGGAACTTGTCCCGATGGAACAGCGGACCGTACCATCGAGCCGGAAATTAACGCCATGTTCGCCTCCTGGCTACCAATCCCAAAGGGATGTAGAACCATCACTGAGAGTATTCAACTATCCCAAAGGGATGCAAAACCGTCTGATAAGCATAACTGATTTGCCGTTTTTCGCGCCACGCTAAACTGCTCGCGCTTATTCCAAAGGAACGCGTGGCGGTGGCATCAAAGGACGCTGGCGGGATGCCACACTGGCTGTCCCTTAGCGCAACGGTGCACACGAATCGCGCAAAATTAAAGATGTCCGCAATTCCATCACCGCAACAGGCGGTTCGTCGCGCGCGCGTAGCATATCGAGCAGCATTTGTGCTCCTACACGGCCCATTTCACGCAATGGCTGGCGTACGGTGGTTAAGGGAGGATGAATATCGGCTGACAGCGCGATATCGTCAAACCCAATAACCGATATGTCCTCTGGAATTCTCTTGCCGGACTGTTGAACAGCCTTGTATACACCAAACGCCATCGGATCGTTGGACGCGAAGATGGCTGTAGGCGGTTCATCCATAGACAGCAGCAACAATGCTGCGGCATAACCACCTTGTCGTGTGAAATCACCATTCTTGACCAGTTGATCATCTTGCGCAATGCCATTCTGTGCCAAGGCGTCACGGTAACCATCCAGTCGTTCACCTGACGGCGATTCCGTATGCGGCCCCAGAATAAAACCAATTCGGCGATGCCCGAGCTGGATCAGATAGCGGGTGGCATCGTAGGCACCCTGTCGATTCTGCGCCGTCACATAGGGAACCGTAGAACCGGCGACGCGTTGATCGATAAAGACCACCGGGAAATGCTGTCGGATAGCCTGTTCAAGATATTCAACACTTTGCGGTTGCAGCCGATTAGCTGCCGCGATTAGCAATCCATCTATAGCGTACTGGCATACTTCAACCACATACTCATTTGGCGAACGGCGCATTTTGAACGGGTTAAATATCACAATATCGTAGTTGGCAACGTCCAGGATATTGCTGATACCGTCGATGATTTCGCCGGAGTATTCGGATCCAACGTTGTTCACCAGAACGCCGATCTTCTGAGTTTGTTCCTTGACAGGCGCGCGACCCTCCAGATTCACCGTATAGCCCAGGCGCTTGGCGGATTCCAAGACACGATGCCGCGTATCTGATGCAACACCTGGCTTATCAGCCAGTGCGCGTGACACGGTCATAGTAGAGACGCCAACATCATCTGCAATGTCACTTAAAGTAGGCATAACGTAAATCAACGATCACGTAACGGTTATTAACCGATACGGTAAACGTTATAACGTTAATGCTTGCATTTGTCAATACGGAGCGCTGATGCCGTTATCCTCCACACCTCCTCTTCCATACTCCACCGCCGCTTCCATGATGGCCTGAAAACTCTCCAAGGGTGTGCCTGGGCAAACATTAGCGCCATCGCCAAGCATGAGTCCGCCACCTGGCCCCATTTCCGTCAGGCATTCAAGCGCAGCCTGTTTCACTTCGGCCCGAGAGCCATCCTTCATGAGCATGGGATTGATATTGCCCCACAACAGCGTAGTCCCGCCCAGGTTGGCCGCCGCTACTTTAGGCGGTACTGTGTATCCGAAGACATCAAACTGGGTCATTTTCATGTCTTCCTTCAGAACGCGATGCAGGTGGGTGCTGTTGCCGCACATATGCACTCCTCTCCCACCTGGACCAAAGGCTTCGAATAAGCGGTTGGTGTAGGGTACACAAAATTCCTGGAACAGTTTTGCCGACATGATCTGGGCGGAATCCTCGGCCTGCCCATAGATATCACCGCGCGGGCGTGGATCAATCTGCCGCGTCAGGTTCTCCGCGTCGATCTCACCCTGCGTGATTTTGGCCAGGAATCGGTGGCACGCTTCTGGGTACTCCAGCATCCACCAGTAGAAGTTCTCGCCTGCCAGGTCCACGGCCAACATATGGGGGCTTAGTCCACCCATCGCCAACAGGCTGACATCCGCCCTACCTTCCTCATGGTTGAAGGTTACCCGTGTTTCAGCAACCAGTTCCTTCATTCTGCGCCACCACGCGATAGCTGTGCCACGCAGTCCTGCATCAGGTTTGGCCACCTCAAAGCGTTCCATTGCTTCAATGGTGTGAATGACAGGAATGGCGCGAATGGGATTGTCGTCGGTCCAGCCCACTTCTGCACCCTGTGCACTTGGCGGGATGGCATTATCGAAATAGGGATGAACATAGATGACAGGCGCGCAGCAGAAATCGGCCGGGATGTTTTCAATCTGATACTTGGCAAATTTCAGCAACCAGTCATACTGGGTATCGGCGTCCTTAAAGAAATCGATGTAACGCAGGCCGAAAATCGGCGCGAAATAGCGCGGCACCACGCAGTAGTTCACCGGCACGCGATCAAGATACTTGAAGCTGCTCCTGATCTCCATCCGTTTCCGGCTGAGCGCCATCTTTTCCACGGGGTAGTCGATATTGATCTCGAAACGCATCATGAACTCCTTACGTTTTTATTCGCACGTCGCCAGCGTCGCAAGTTCGAACTCGCCCACTTATAGTGATTGAACGTGTTCAAACGAAACGCCTGTTGCCACTTACTAATTTCAGCTTCAGACAGCGATTCCGCCAACGTGATGACCTCTTGATGTATCCGGTAAAACTCCGATTTCACATCTTCAATCGTTCGTCCGCGATTTTCGCAATACACCTTGTGGTTGTATTGCGGCGTGCCAATACCTGCGCCATCTTCCGGTTCACCAGCCACGCGTTGCAGCAGACGCTTCTCCCATACACTGAGATGGGCCATCACATCCTTGATTGACCAGTCGCCGATAGCCCGAGGCTGACAGAGCAGGTCATCTGGCAACACGCTACAGATTGCCTGAAATCTGCCAAACTCTGTGTTGATCAGTTTAACCAGTTCTTCCGCATCCATCGCGTTCTTCACTGCCTCGCATGTTATGCTTGACGAAGCACAACTGCGTCACCAGGCCTGGTCTCAATCCGCAGCACATCGCCCGACAGAATGATTTCGTCCACTGCCGTAGTACACTGCACATCGCCTTTCCACGGATTGATGACCTGCAACGTAGCGCCGGCTTCGCTGACAACCTCAATCCATTCTACTTCGCCATCGGCAATCAATGCACTGACCAGGAACCCGCCAACAGCCCGCAGCGTGCGGAACTCGGCGTGCCCGGCGCTTGCCGGCCAGTTGGGCGCGAAGCGCAAGACACCTGTGTACGACTGTAGCAAGCATTCGTTGATCACCACCGGCAGCGCAAAGTTCTCAAACCAGATGCCCATCGGGGCCATGAAGTCATAAGGTGTGTCATCCTTGTAACGCCCATGCACTTGCAACGCCATATCGGTGCATGACCCGTTTGGCAGCAGGCAATATTGAATCTGGCGCTTGAAACGCTCGATGTTCAGCAACCCCAGCCGCGCGCCTTGCAGATTTTGAAACACCAGTTCATTACCGCCCTCGTTGCGCGTGTTGCGGTAGCTGTTGGCCGCTACGGCATAATCCTGCGGCGTAGAGTGCAGCCCGTGTTCCTCACCTGGGAACACCGTCATGGCCGAGTTCGGGACGTTGTACACCGTCTCTGCGCTTTCGCCAGGGACCGACACGAATACTTTGCCACTCACCGCATCGGCAGTGGGATACGCCGGGAAATGCGCCAGAACATCATGAACCGCGTCGATTAGTTCAGTTTCAACTGCCTGTAGACCTAAAATCTCGCATGATTGCACAAACGCCTTGAACACAAACTTGCTGAGCGTCAGGTCGACCAGGCAATCGTAGTTGCGGCTGAATCCTGGAGTAAGCCCATATAGCTCTGGTGGTGCGGTGGGATAGATGTGATACACGCTCTCATCGCCCCACTGACCACCGTGGGACTCGGGTCGGCGCATGTAATCCACAAGAAATTGCACGGCATCCTTGATAGGCTCGAATGCGCGATTCTGCAGGAAGGTCTTATCGAGGCTATACACGTAATGCCACCACAGGCTCTGCACAGACCACGGCGTCTCACAGATTTCCCACCCCCACGTTGGCACCGGGTATGGCATGATCGCCATCTCAGTCGGGTAGGCGCTATGCGGGAAGTAGGCGCCGCGCAGTTTGTAATACTCGCGCGCCCATTTGCGGCTGATGGGCAACAGGGAATGAACCAGTTCAACATACGGCAGATGCTTGTCCAGATGGTTGCTGGAGAAAGTACACCAGAATGGTTGCTGCGTGTTGTAGTTCATGTGATAGTCGCCGTGCCATGCCGAGCCAATTCCGCGGTAGCTCCAGTTAGCCCACAGTCCAGGGCAATTGACACCGGTGCGCGTGCCGCAGTTGAGGAAATACAAGTTGTGATACCAGGTGCGCTCCAGCGCGCTGTCGTCCAGTTTCACACCCGACTTTGCCCAATAGTCTTCCCACACACCCGCTGACAGCGCCTGTGCCGCGACAAACGCGCCCTCATTCGGCGCGGGAACATCGCCCGTCGCATCGTCGATCTGCGATGCCAGCCCTTCGTCAAGTTGCACACACGCGATGAACGTCGATCGATCGGCAATCGCGCGTTCTAGCGGTCCCATCCATTCGGTCACACCCTCCCAGTTGATGCGGCTACGGTTGAACAATGGCGACGACGTGCGCACGTTCAGGCGCATGGCGCGATCCAGATCGCGCCGATCGCCCAGCGCCGCGAGCGTCTGGCAGAATGACACATGATTCGCCGTGACCTCCTCGGCGCAGGTGAATTTCGGAAGGTCGCGCGGGGTGTCGGGGTCGGGCAACAGGCGCACGCGCTCGAAAGGCGCCGGTGCCGCCTGACCGGATGCATCCACATAGCGCAGCCACAACCGATCACTCTTCATATCGGTTAACACCTGCAATGTCCCGCGCTGACCATCGGGCTGCAGAAAAAAAACCTCGCACAGCCCGGTTGCCACGTCCAGACGATGACCGAGCAATTCAGTCTCACGTCGGTCGAAACCCAGAATCAAGGTACCGCAAGGAAACGGACGCGGATACGGCGCGCTGTAGTTCTGCGCCATCAATTCGCAATACTCGCGATACCATGCGTCCTGATCGAGCGTAGCATAGTCCGCTGGGATTGCCTTCACCTTCTCGAAAATATCCTGGAAAACGCCGATCTTGTCCTGGTTGTTTTCAGCGACGCGGATATCCCATACGTTGTTGTGACCAAAGTGAATCGCGACGGCATCAGGGCGTGTTGTGACGACGGCTCCCAGTCCGCCATTGCCCAGCAATGCGCCTTCAAAGAAATTCACTGCCGGTTTATGACAAGCAATGGGATGCAGACGAGCACGTTCGATGGAATTAAAGGTGGATAAAGCCATAGGAAAATTCTACTTGTAAAATCGCAACCATGATTGGGAATGCGGCTGAACTCAAAGTTGCCATGCAACAGATGCTCGACAGAAAGATCGAAGGTCCGGCGCTCCTGCGCCGCATGATGTCACATGACGGCTGGCGTATCCCTATTGAGGTCGACGCCGCGGGCGCTCGGTGCCCGGTTTACGTGAAGGATACCAACCAGGTACGTTTCCATTTACTCTATACCGACGCACAGAGTTATCTGGCTGGCGCCAAGGTCATCGGCGCCGGGATCACCGAAGAAAACTACCAGGAATATAGAGGTGTTGATCTGTTTGCCGATTTGAGCGATGATGCTGAAATCGCCGCGGTCAATTGGGGTGCTCCACCTGAGGTTTTCTTCAGGCAGTCCCAATATCCATCACTGCGCCGCTGGGCGCGTGCAGTGCGCGTGGAGCAGACTCTGGCCACGCCAAAGCCTGATCTGTCGATGCTGAAACACTTCGACGCGTATTACATCGTCTTGCAGAAGATTGAGGGAGGCTATGCGCTGACGCTTGCGCCCGACAAGCACGCCCGCAAAATCGCCGCCATCTTCACCGCAGAAGATACGATGGACGCTTTTCTGAAGGATCAACACGGTGGTCAAATCGAGTTCGAACCTATCACACGCATGATCCCAGGCGAGCATTTATTCGACGATCTGAAAGACCTCGGGCTGGACGGCATTGCATTCAACTACTCCGGTCCAGCGCCGCGTCGCATGTTCATTGCCTCACTGGCAGCCTCGGTTATGGCAGCAGAGTAAGGTATCCGCGAATTGACGACAACGAGATCATGAAAACTCGCGGATTCAGGTTGACCTAGTCGTCATCGTCACCGCCGCGGCCGCTTAGTAGCCGGTCAATACTCTGCGAGCGTTGATTGGATTCCTTGTGGCAGGCGTCGCACGCTTTTTGTGCGGCAGTCTTGTCGACCAACTTCAGCTTTGACGCAAGCGGATCGCTGATGTTTTGTGTCATGTGGGCGCTGTGGCAATCAGTGCAGGTAAGTGTCGATTGCTTACCGCTCTCATTGCGTATTCGCCCTCGGCCCGAGGTCGAGATCAGCGGTTTCCCGGAAGCGATGAGTGCAGCCGTCGCAGACAACAGATTGTGGAAGTGCGTCGCGTTGCCGTTGACCGTTAAGAGCGTTTTCTCGTGACAGCCGATGCAGGCCGTATTAACCAGAACAGGTTCGGCAATCGTCGGTTTTTCAATAGTGGGGTCAGCTTTGCCTGAAATGAATGTGACTGTGTCTTTCAACGCCAGCGCCAGCGTCTGCGCGCGATCTCCGAGGCTGGAGCTGCCGCGATGGCAACTGATGCAGTTGGTCGTTGCACCCTTGGTCGCAGCCACATGGAAATGGCTGGTGGCGAGGTCGGCGACAGGCGCATTGACATTCGCAAGCACCACATTGGCGCGATCAACGTAAGTGTTTTCTGGCACGGTATGACACGAGGTGCAGAACGCGTTGTTCTCTTCCAGCACAGTACCCGTGGTAAATCCAACGATGCCCAGAACAGCAACGGCGGCAATGGCGCCGCCGATGATCAGCAATGCGCGAACAACGGGCGACTTCTTCTTTGCAAGGGGCGGCCTGGCATTCTTGTTAGCCATCAATCTATCTCCTCTTCTTTTCATGCAGTGATCGGCTCTCTCCCCGATAACCATCTACTTCGAAAGTATAACCAATTCCCGCAAAAACAAAATACACCGAAAAGCCTCGCCAGGTGTAAATCACCTCGACTTGCCCGTTGTCCCTTCACGTTTTACGCTTCACGCAGGCCGACTATCTCATGCGATTGCGTCGAGAACCTTGTTGAGCGCTTCGGCGATTTCCTCTACCTGGTCACTGCTAAGGTCGGGACTGACGTCCATGTGTATAGCGCGGCTAAGCAGTTCCAACGTTCGCGGGCACATGTCAGGTGTGTATTTCACTTCGCCATCGTGCCAGCGCCATGGGCCGGAGGTCGGCGTCCAAGTGCGCTGATTCATGATAGGCGACCAGTAGGGGTAAATATGGTAATCACTGCGGCCAGGGGTATAGAGAACTCCGGCAGCAGCGCCTTCGGCACTGAGCGCTTTGGCGACAGCATGGGCGCGTTCCGCTTCCGGCATGAGGAACACCAGACAGACCGCAGCGTCGCCGGCCGGGTCATTCTCTGTGCGAAACGTGATGCCTTTGCGCTGAGCGACGCTGGCCATGGCATTCTTCAACATGGCCTTGCGCTGGCGCATCTGATCGAGCAGACCATCCAGGCGGCTCAACTGCACAAGCGCGACGGCTGCCTGCAATTCGGTCATGCGAAAGTTCACGCCTGGCAGGATCTCGTTTTCGGGGATGTTGTTGCGCGACCCACCGATGACGTCATGAAACATCACGGCCCGATTGAAGACGTCGCGGCTGTTCGTGATGACGATGCCTCCCTCGCCGCAGGTGATGATTTTGTTGAATTGCAGGCTGAATGCGCCCACATCACCGATGCTTCCCAACCGCTTGCCGTGATAGCTGGCGCCATCGGCCTGAGCGGTGTCTTCTACCACCTTCAGCCCATGCTTGCGCGCCACAGCCATCAAGGCATCCATATCGCACGGGCCACCGCGCATGTGCACGGGCATAATCGCCTTGGTATGCGGTGTGATTTTGCGCTCTACATCGGCAGCATCGAGCGTGAGTGATTCATCCACTTCCGCCGGAATCGGCACGCCACCGGCTGCGAATACCGCTGACGCAGAAGCAATCCATGTATAGGCTGGAACGATCACTTCGTCGCCTGGACCAACGCCAACGCCATTCAAGCTGCAGATCAACGCCCCAGTGCCGGATGTCACTGCCAAGCCATAGGCAGTGCCCATGTGATCAGCAAAGGCTTTCTCGAGGTCGGCCACTTTCGAAGGACCCGGCTGCGGCCCGTAATAACGGAAGAGTCGCTTGCTGCGGATAACTTCAACAACGGCATCTTCTTCTTCCTGACCGATGCGATTGCCTCCCGGATACATGGGCGGGAGTGGTTGACGTACTGCGGGTGTTCCGCCGTTAATGGCTAGTTTAGCGTTTGCCTGTGAATCGGACATGATGCAACTCCTGATGAACAAATGTAGTTAACACATGGATTCCGGATAATTCCGGTTCTGCATATGGTTTGGCTCCCCTTCGGAGCCACTGAGGTCGATTGTCATACAAATTCGCACAAACATGATGCCTGTCGTACTCGTCAAGGGAACTAGAGGTCAGGGAAGGGAGTATGCGGCAGAGTGAGTAGTGCATCTGGGACAACCAGGTAATTAAGCACGTCAGGCGCGTCGACGCCGAAGTGCTGCCGGGCCAGGCTTTCTGCCAGGGCAAGAGCTTGCGCCATATCCTCAGCAGCATGCATGTGACATGCCTGCACGATATCGGGATGCTGCGCGCCAACGATAATGACCGGATGGTCAATCAGTACCTGCGCAAGAATATATGCCCGCTGTGCTCCAGCAGGAAACCCAGTACGGCGAAGCTCTTCCACCAGCGCCGCAGGCGAAACTGCGCCAGCCAGTAGTTCATAAAAACGCACTTCACCGGTTCCCTGTCCTGCTCCTTCTGGTATGGCAGCAGGCAGAATGATCGGCGCGCCCGGCAACAGAGGCGTATGATCGGCTAGAGCCAGGTAGGTGGCAGCTCGGCTGGCCTGATATAGGTTGGCGGCTTTGGGCGCTGGAACACCAACCATGGCGATATGCGCGTGACGATCAACGGCCACTTCGTAAATACCGCGCGCCTGCGCTACCAGGATGTTGTGCACCTCAGCAGGCTCGCCCGCGACCGCCATCAACACTTCGGCGGCATCGTTCAGAATCACGTTCACCACGTAATCCAAGCCGATCAGCTTGCCGGCTGCGCGCACAAATTGCTGGAACGGATTGCCATCGATATTCCCCAGGCGTGTGCTGGGATGATCGAGCATTGTGGCGCTATGCGTCGCCTGGATCGTGGCCTCGCCGCCGCAGCCAATCACCACAGTTTTAGCGCCGCCTGAATAGCCCGCGTATTGGTGCGGCTCGACCACGCCGGTCGCAATCAATAAGTCCGTCTCTACGCACAATCGGTCAACGACGATCGGCAGTCCCGCTGCTTCACCAACCGTGATCAGCGCCTCTGGATCAAGTGCGCGATGATCAACGATCCTGGCGCGCCCGGCCAGATCAACCCCAAGCTTCGCGATCCGTTCGCTCGAAGTCATCGGTCGGTGCAAGCCTGTGGCGCATAGCAGGGTGATGTCGCATTCCAATATGCCCAGGGAACCTAGCTCCCGGAACAGGTAGTTAATCAGCCACGCGTCCGGACAGGCGCGTGTGGCATCTGTAAACGCAATGGTCACACGCATGCCGGCATGTGCGATGTCTTTCAAGCGGCGCGATCCGATTTCAACGATCTGCGGCTGCGCGGGTACGGCAACGGAACGGCTTTCCGCCGTAATCAAACTTAATGTGGCAGGAACTGGACAGTTCTGCGTCTCTTTGGAATAGTCAGCCATATACGGAAAACATTAGCACAAATGGTTTTTATTAAACTGTTAGGTTGCGCTTTTAGTCAGTCTGGGTACAATGCAGTCACAATCCGACGAAATCTATCGTCTCGTTTTTCTGGAGGTATTTTCAGTATGGCTAATGTGAAATTTGAACACGTAACTAAGCGTTACGGTGATGTTGTGGCCGTCAACGACCTCAATATTGAAGTCAATGATCGCGAATTTCTCGTTTTCGTAGGCCCGTCTGGCTGCGGCAAAACGACATCGCTGCGCATGCTTGCAGGGCTGGAAGAGATCACTGAGGGCAACATTTACATCGGCGATCGCGTGGTAAATGACGTTCCTCCCAAAGATCGTGACATCGCGATGGTGTTCCAGTCTTACGCACTCTATCCTCACATGTCCGTGTACGATAACATGGCATTCGGTCTCAAGCTGCGCCGCGTCCCCAAGGCCGAGATTGATCGGCGCGTGAAGGAAGCCGCCAAGCGACTTGGCATTGAAGCTTTGCTTGATCGCAAGCCCAAGCAGCTCTCAGGCGGTCAGCGCCAGCGCGTGGCTGTCGGCCGCGCCATTGTGCGCAACCCCGCGGTGTTCCTGATGGACGAACCGCTGTCGAACCTCGACGCCAAACTGCGCGTGCAGGCGCGCGCCGAGATCAGCAAGTTGCACATGCAGCTTGGCACGACCTTCATTTACGTGACCCATGACCAGGTTGAAGCCATGACGATGGGCACCCGCATCGCCGTCATGAAAGACGGGCTTCTGCAGCAGATCGATACACCGCAGAACCTGTATGATCGCCCGGACAATGTGTTCGTGGCCGGCTTCATCGGCAGCCCCTCGATGAACTTTTTCGAGGCTACACTGACCGGCAGCGATGGCGAAATGTACGTGGACACCGGCGTCTTCCGCGTCAAGATCCCGACCGAGCGCCAGGACCCCTATAAGGCATTGAAGGGCAAGCAGGTAGTCTTTGGTCTGCGCCCCGAGAACATGCATGATCCGGAATATGCGCCACCTGGAATTCACCAGGCACTTGTCGAATCCAAGGTTGAAGTCACAGAGTTGATGGGCAACGAAGTGATTGTGTACCTTAACGCCAAGGAAAAGACGTACCTGGCCCGCGTCGACCCGCGCTCCAAGATGCGCGTCGGCAACTCAGTTGAGATTGCCTTTGACATGGATCGTTTCCATATCTTCGACAAGCAGACCGAACGCGCCGTTCGATAAGCAATTCCAGAAGTCAGAGGTCTGATTCAGACCTCTGACTTCTGACCTTTGACCCCTAATCTCTGGCCTTTCGCGCCTCCACATCCAGCCAGTCTGCCAGCGCCAGGTATTTCTCGTGCACGCCCTCGCCTGTTTCTTCATGCTCCACGTGATCGAAGCCGTCCAGCACGCTGTCATGCAGCGGTTGGGGAATTACGCGATCAGCCATCGGGAACAGAATCCCATCTTCTTTTTGAATGTGCTGGCGCAGTAGCCCGGCATAACCACGCGCGTTCTGAATGACAGCCGTACGAGCTGAAGCATCACCAGACTGAAGTTTCTCGGCGGCAGAGCGCATACCACGTGTAAAGACGCGCCCTTGCTCGTGCTCCATCAGCATCATTCCCACCGGGCCGCCATCAATCGGCATACCGCAGTCAGCCATGGTCTTGAACAACACACCCTCTTCCTTGTGATGGTGACAACCATCGGCGAAACCCTTAATGAAATCGGCGGCAGAGAGGAAGAATGCCGGTTCGATTGCATCGCCGCGTTCCAACCGTGCGGCGCCCGTTTCAACACTTGAAATAACGCGCTCGATCACGCGGTGTTCAGACATCAGAATTTCAGTAGCTTTCATCTCTAGTCTCCTTTTATCGGGTAGATCATAGAGGGAAGGCCTGATGTAATCGTTGCGTCAGCGCAAACATGGCAGATGGCGAGGCAACAAGCAACGCGCGGCCTGACTTCACATCAACCGTGCAACACAATAATCCGGTCACTCCCGGAGAAGGTGATCAGCGACGCCTTGTGGGGATTCAGCACCACGCCATAGGACTTGCTGCTGTCGCCAGCAAAGGTTGACAGCCTGTAACCGAGGGCAGTATCACCATAGCGCGCTGCGGATTCGACGACGGTGTAGAAGTTGACCGGTCGGCCAGCAGTCACATAGTGTGTTGCTGGTTTGAGATAGATGCTCGCAGTTTCAGCATCAAATAGGTTGCTGAACACATCCATGAGGTGCGCATTCTCAGAGACCTGCGCCAATATCAGGCCGGTGAGTCTATCGCTGACGATAAAATCATCGGCGCGCGTCACTTCTGCCAGTCGGCGATTGCGTACATCCATCATTTCGGTCACGATGTTGAACTTGTGCCCGCATTGCTCGGCAATGGTGCGCAAATGCAGCAGCGTCACCAGCGTGAGTGCATCAGCTTTCTGGATGCTTGTTGCGCCGGCGTTGCCTGGGCTGAGGATGATGACATGATCATAATCCTGGATGTTAAGCGCCTCCAGCACCGCGCGTTCGGTGATGTCGCCTTTCTGGTACGCAACGGTCAGATTCACATGCTGCATGGCTCGGTATCCCATTGGGATACCTGTGCTCCCGGCCGCACCAGGCACCATTGGAACTGCTTCGGTTGTCACGGTTGCCAGCACGTCGCACTCTGGGTTGTCGCATACGACGAGAGCCTGCGATCCTGCTGCAACATACTTGTCAAGCTCGTAGATCATCTGAATCGTATGGGCATTCCATCCCAGGATGAGCGTGCGTTCGGGTTGATTTACCGGCAAGTGTCGGCGCACTTCACAATCGGCGTTAATCTCAAGGTTGTCGGGCTTCGACAGCCGGATCGTGTTATCACTGCGCGAGAGCACAATCAAGGTGTCATCTGCCGCGATGCCAGTCGTCATCGGCGGGTTGAGCACGACGTCGCGATCGCTGTGAAGCAATCCCAGCACGGCCGAGTCTTCGTAAGCAAAAAGCGCATCAGCGTAAGTCTTTCCCACCAGCGACGGCTCCGACACGAAGAAGATGCCATCGTTGGAAAAATCGAGCAGCATGTTGTAGATTACGCTCAAGCCCGATTGTCGACTGGCCTGCACCGTAATGCGCGATATCAGGTCGGAAGCAAGCACCAGCTTCGTCTCATATGACCCAACGATGTGCGCAATCTCCATGTGCTTCGGCTCGCGAATCTCGGCGACCACGTGATATGACTGGGCGCGCCGGTCCGGGTGGTTGGTCAAGGCCAGGATCGTCTTGATCACCTGCGAGTCCGGTTCATCATCCTCCGGCGATAGGATGATGATGGAGCGCGACGCCTGGGGATTCACCACATCGAGATCGGCCAGATCCATCGGACTGCCGCTGCGACAGATCACGCGCGTGTTGTGGGTGCGTCCCACGCGCGCGCGAATGTCGTCTTCCATCGCCACTTTGTCACGGTCGGCCAGGATGACGAGGCGTGGTTTCTTCTGATGCAGATTGGCCGTGATCAGTTCGGAGATGATGCCATAAATCTTCGAAGACCAGCCCAGAATCACGATATGGTTGTGTTCAATGACAAACGAGCGCCCCTTACGCAGATTTTGTATGCGATTGTCGATGGCATTGGTGAGGATACCGATCAGGATACTGACCAGCAAAAGGCTGCTGACCGTGGAGAACAGCATCGTGAACAAGAACGTGTTGGAGCCAATGCGAGGATCGACGGGATTCGGTGTGATCGTCTGATACAGAATGTTCCACAGGATGTAGCCGAAATCCTTGTCAGGATCATTGCCGGCCAACCGAATGAAGGCTGTCATGCCCAGCACGAGCATGACGGTGATCCCGGCCAGCCATACGATGAGACCGGCAGGCCCGCGCGACAGGGTGTTGTCCAGACCGTAGCGCAATCGCGCCATCAGCCTGATGCGATTGTGCGGCGGTGGGGGTCTAGCGGATTTGGGTTCCATTTAGCACTGTATCCTGTCAGGGTCTTTGGGATAGTGCGGTTTTTATAACGCAGGCTTCCTTGACTAATTGCTGCGCGCCTTGTCGACCAGTTTCGCCGGATGTACCCAGCATCTGCGCCAGTTCATCAAGCCGCACATCGTCCATCAACCGACGCACAGTAGTGACTGTGCGGTCATCGTGGGTCACTTTTTCTACTTTGAAGTGGGCGTCGCCAAAGCTGGCTAGTTGCGGCAAGTGAGTGATGCACAGCACCTGATGGGCGCGGGCCAATGCCCAAAGTTTCTGACCAACTGATGCGCCAACGCGCCCGCCAATGCCCTGGTCTATCTCGTCAAAGATGAGAGAAGGCGTGTGATCGGCGCGCGAAAGAACCGTCTTTAATGCCAGCATGAAACGGGCAGTTTCGCCACCGGACGCAGTTTTTGCGAGCGACTTCAGCCCCTCGCCCATGTTGGGAGCAATCATAAATTCAACGCGGTCGATGCCGGTGACGTCGAAGTGGATGAGTTGTGATGAGAGAACAGGACTTGGGGATTCGAGACTGGAGCCTGGAGAAAGCGGTTCGGTTCCCTGTACCTTGTTGCTTACATCTGACTTCTGACTTCTGACTTCTGACTTCTGCCCTGGCACCAGTTCTAATCTCCAGTCTCCCACTTCCTTGACTTCGATGCCATTCTCATCAGATTCCTGAGTGATATTCACCGCGAATCGCGCGCCACCCATGCGCAGGTCGTGCAACTCTCTCTCGACTTGCTGGCCGAGTTCGACGGCAGCGAGACGGCGTTTGGCCGAAAGCTCCACTGCCATGCGGGCGAGTTCTTCAGCCAGCCGCACCTCGGCAATATGCAACGCCTCGATTCTTTCAGCGCCGTTTTCAATCTGATTCAGTTCGCGTTCCGCCTGTTCACCGAACCCGATGATGGCATCAACGGTATCGCCATACTTGCGCTTGAGTTTCTTGATCAGGCTGAGACGATCCTCTACCTGTTGCAAACGGCGCGGGTTGAATTCGATACCTTCGCGGTAGTCCTGCAATGTGCGCGCTACTTCAGTGACAATGGCCGTGACTTCGCCGAGTGATTTGCAGTAGTCCTCGAATTGTTTGTCGTAACGCGCCAGATTAGTAAGCGCGCGCTCGGCCTGCGCGATCAGATCGAGCGCGCCAGACTGGTCGCGCGATGACTCATACAGGACGTTGTAGGCTTCTTCGGCATACATGGCGAGCGTCTCGGCGTTAGCCAGTCGGGTATGCTCCTCAGCCAATAGGGTTTCTTCGTTGGGCTTCAGTCGCGCTGCGCGGATTTCCTCAAGCTGGAACTTCAGCATATCGACGCGGCGCGCACGTTCGCGCGCGGTATCGACTAATTGCTGGATTTCTTTGCGCGCGGCGCGCAGCTCGGTCACTTTGTTCGAGACGCGAGTGCGTTGATCCCACAAACCAGCATAGCGATCGAGCAGGTTCACGTGTTCCTTGACGCGCAATAACGACAAATGTTCGCTCTGGCCGTGCACATCAACAAGACATTCGCCGAGTTCACGCAACACGTTCTGGCCAACGGCCCGCCCGTTGACGCGACACAGCGAGCGTCCGTTCAAGCGCACTTCGCGCCCAAGCAGCAATTGGCCGGGTTCATCTGATTCAAGCCCTTGCTCAGTCAACCGCGCTTCGATGTCCTTGCGCACAGCATCGTCGAGGACAAAAACACCCTCGATCAACGCCCGTTCAGCGCCCGCGCGCACGAAGCCGGGATCGGCGCGGTCGCCGAGCAGCAGCGAGATCGAGTCGACAATAATGCTCTTCCCGGCGCCGGTCTCGCCGGTAACGACATTGAAGCCGTTCGCAAACTCGATGTTGAGCGAGTCAATGATTGCAAAGTCGCGCACGCGTAACTCAGTCAGCATGGATATATGGTAGTCCCGTTTGGAGGATTAGAACATTTATTCTACCTGATTTTGTGTCGACGACTATGCAACTATGCAATAACTTGCCGCAACTTTGGACTATAGATGTGCACGGCCAGAGCGAGCACGAGGCACACGCTGCCGCCTACCAGCACTGCCGTCGGCGCGCCATAGGTTTGCGCCATCCAACCAACGAACAGGCTGCCAAACGGCGCAACGCCATTGAGCGCCCAGAAGTAGGTGCTGATAACGCGCCCGCGCAAATGGTTTGGCACCAGCAACTGGATCAAGGTGTTGGTCATCGCCAGTTGCGTTACGGTGCCCCAACCGATCAGGGTCATCAGTGGTAGCGACATGGGCAACGTGGTGCAGAAAGCCAGCCCGATCAGCGCGCCGGCAAAGACGAACTGACCGACTGTCATCAGGCGGCCCTTGTGTTTCATCATGCTGAAGATGGCCAGAGTGACAGAGGCGATTAAGGCGCCGAATCCCTGTGCCGTGATCATGGCGCTGTTGCGCGCAGCCACCAGCGCCTCGGTGTCGCCAGGTTGGCTGAAAATATCGCGGGCGAACACGGGCACCTGCTGGATCGATGGAAAGCCGATAAAACCGGGGACGCCGGCGCTGATGATGAGCAAGGCTACGACGATGGTAGCAAAGATATACTTTTGGCCTTCGCGAAATTCGGTTATGGCACTTGAATGCGGGCCCACATTGGAACTGAACTCCGAATTGGTGTGGACAAAAAACAAACTGATAATCACGAAGAGATAACTGACACCGTTGGCGAAAAAGGCCCAACCCTCACTGCCATTCTGTAATACCACCAGCAACGGCCCGGCCAGCGCAGGCCCGATGACACGCGCGGCGTTGAAGATGGTCGATTGCAATGCGATGGCATTCGGCAGCGCCTCTTTGCCCACCAGTTCAATCAACATGGCCTGACGCGCCGTAATTTCAATGGAGTTAGCCATGCCGAGGATGAACGCCAGCACTACGATATGCCAGATAGTGATCTGACCGGTAATGGCGAGAAAGGCCAGGGCAAATGCCTGCAGCAGCATTACGGCCTGCATGATGATGACGACTTTGCGCTTGTTCATGCGCTCGACCAGCACGCCGGCGGGCAGCGTCAGAATAAGCGCCGGCACAGCCGAAGCAAAACCGATCAACCCGAGATAAAACGGCTGGCCGCTGATGCGGTAGGCCAGATAGGGCTGGGTAGTGTTCTGCATCCATGTACCGATCAGTGAGATAAACTGGCCGATGATGAAAATACGGAAGTTGCGCGATTGCAGCGCTGGGAAACGGGTAGTAAGTGTGGCGGCAATATTCATTGGTTACGACGCGGGCAACTCTTCACTAGCAAGTTGACGCAGGAAGTGGGTGGAACGCAACGTGCGCTCGAGCACAAAGGCCATGTAACGGCGCATGGTCTGTTCGACTTGAGCGTGAACAGGCGCTGTGATTTCGAGCGCGTTGATCTCTTCGAAACGGCGCGTTTGCAACACACGCAACAAGCGCAACGCGCTGACGGGAACGGGCATAGCGTCACGCGAGAGGCGCGCCGCGGTTGGAGAAAGCACGCCGCCTTCGAGCGGCGAGAAGCTGACATTGAGCGGTTCCGGCACACCCGAGAGTTCAAGGTTCACAGGTTCGCCGGTGCGGACGCACTTGAACAACTGCGGCCGATAACCGGTAATCGTCAACAGGCGCATTTCAAAGTAACGCGCTGCGAGCGCCGGGTCGGGCGAGTCGGCGACCCACGATAGCCCCTCAACCAGCAGTTCGTACAGGGCATGGTCTTCGCTACCTTCCTGAGCAAAGGCATCGATCAGTTCGCTGAGGTAGTGGGCAGTGCTGCCGCGCAACAGGTCTTCGCGTAAGGGACGATAAGGGTCAATCATCTCGGCCTGGCTGACAATGTCGAAAGTGCGCCCGCGCGCCAGCAATAGCTTGACGCGGGTGAACAGTTCCACATGCCCAGCCTTGCGGCTGGTGATCTTGCGAACACCCTTGGCCATGACGCGCAGTTTTCCCCACTCCGGCGTCATGATGGTGAGGAGGCGATCCGCCTCACCAAAATTGCCATGCCGGATCACAACCGCCTCGGTGGCGTATAAACGTGATTGACTCATGATACGTACTGTGTGAAGCGCTGATCTATGACTACTTACTTCTGGCACTGCGCACAGTAATGCGTGCTGCGCTGACCGACAATGATACGCGTAATTGGCGTTGCGCATCGGGTGCATGGTTTTCCGGTCTGGCCATAGACGCGGAAGTTGTCTTGAAAGTTACCACCGGGATATACCCAGTCAAAGCTGGCGCCATTGGCGCGCACGCCCTCATCAAGCACTTCGTGGATGGCCGCGTGCAGGCTGAGCGCCTCAGATTCGGTCAGCGTTTGAACGAGCCGAGTCGGACGCAACCCTGCGCGGAACAGTGATTCATCGGCGTAGATGTTGCCAACGCCGGCGATGAATGCTTGATTGAGCAGTAATGGTTTGAGGACGCCACGCCTGGATTGGATACGCGCGACAAAGTCAGCGGCGTTGATCAGCAAGGCATCCGGGCCAGTATTTCCAATCACGAGTGCTGGATCGTCAACCAATGCAACGCGTCCGAATTTACGGGCATCGTCGAAGCGCAAGGCCCAGCCCTCGTCCAGCAGCCACACGACGCGCGCGTGCTTGCTATAGGCCTCGGCCTGCGGGACGACTTCAAGCCGCCCGCTCATGCGCAGATGCACGAACATGTAGGCGGGGGGAGAAGTGGGGGTTGACGCTAGCTCGATGATGAGCCATTTACCATGGCGACCAACGGCTACGATGCGGCAGTCGCGCGTGCGCTGCTCGAATATCGCGACGGGCATGGGACCAACCTCGCGCGCCCACAACACGCGCGTCTCTATGATCGTGCGTCCAACGAGAGCGGGAAAATCGATCGCATGCGCACGCCTGTCGGCAGGCGGACGAGCGCCATGCGCCGCATCCTGGCGGCCATCCCGCAACTGGCGGGCGATGGTTTCAACTTCGGGCAATTCTGGCATTGAGCTATTTTAGGTGGTCTGCTCTGTGTCAAGCACCATGTGGATTAATGTGCGTTGCGGTTTAAAGCCCATAGCTTGCAGCGCCGCATGTGCGGAGGCATGCGGGCGCGCCTGGGTGGCCAGTATCGGGCGGTTGATGCAGCCCTCGAAGAGCTTTAACGCCTGTTCCAGCAGCGTGATGCCACTGCCTTCGTCCGCATCAGGCGCCAACATGAGTTCGAGATGATGCTCCGATGACTCGATGTTCACCCGCGTGCGCACCGCACCGACAACGAAACTGCCTTCCTCACCCATCAGCCAGCGCTCAGGATTACCAGTGAAGAAGTTAAGCATTCTCCAGCGCAAATTAAGGCGATAGACGCGATCGTCAAATGGTTCGGCGTAAGTCAGTTCGTCTGGCACATTGGCGCGGGTCATGCGCCACACATGATCCTTGTCCGCCCAGACGGTGTTGCGAACGGCGAGTGTCGTGGAGGCAGATATGTCATGCCAGACAGGCTGCGTGCGCACCGATGCGCGGCGGTAGTAGGTGATAGCGCCAACAGAAATGAAGCCATGCTTCTCGTAGACGTGTTGTGCGGGCATGTTGCCTTCCATTACCTGCAGGGCGATGTTACGTGCGCCGCGCGCGTAGGCGTAATGGATGATCGCAGCAAGCAGCGCCGAGGCAATGCCGCGGTCGCGAAAAGAGGGGTGCGTGGCGACATTGCCGATGATCCATGTGTCGCGGCGCATTGGGTTGCGCTGAATGCCGACATTGCCGACGATCTGGCCATCCTCAACCCACACAAAACCGGGGGGACCCTCTAATACAAATGACTCAAAGGGGCCATAGTTGCGCAGCATGCGGATCATGCGCCGGCCGTTTTCGTCCATGCTCTCATCACGAAAAGAGACTTCGAGCAGGTCTGCGATGGACGTGCCATCATGCCAGGCGTCTACCATGCGGATATGTGGATCGAGCGCCTCCAGTGAAATGCTACGTAAACCGGCAACCATTTTGCGGTATTGTACTCGGCGAGCGCATATTCGTTTGGCGAGTACAATCTTCCTGTGTCACAAAAGTCAATCAGTACGGTCGCAGCTCAACTGCGCACCAACATTCAGACGGTCATCATTGGCAAAAATGACGTCATCGATCTCGCCCTTGTCGCCTTGTTGTGCGAGGGACATATTCTGATCGAGGACGTGCCGGGCATCGGCAAAACGACGCTGGCCAAGGCCATCGCTCGCAGCTTGAATTGCACGTACAAGCGCATCCAGTTCACGCCGGACTTACTGCCCAGCGATGTTACGGGCATTTCGTTCTTCAATCAGAAGCAGCAGGCGTTCGAGTTTCGCGCCGGGCCCATTTTCGCTCAGGTGGTGCTGGCTGACGAGATTAACCGCGCCACACCGCGCACCCAGTCAGCGTTGCTCGAAGCCATGCAGGAGCGCCAGGTGACGGTTGAAGGTGAGCCGATGTCGCTGGTGCGCCCGTTCCTGGTGATGGCGACTCAGAACCCGATCGAACTCGAAGGTACGTTTCCGTTGCCCGAGGCGCAGATCGACCGGTTCCTGCTGCGCATCAGTATGGGTTATCCCGATGAAGAAGAAGAGCACCGCATCCTGGCGCGCTTTGAACGTCTCGACCCGTTTGAGACGCTTAAGCCCGTTGTGGAAGTAGAAGACCTGATCGCGTTGCAAACGCAGGTACGCACGGTGCGCGTCGAACGCACCGTCACTGACTACATCGTCAAGCTGTGCCGCAGCACGCGCACTGCCCAGGGCGCGCAAATAGGCGTAAGCCCGCGCGGCACGATGGCGTTGTACCGCGCGGCGCAGGCGATTGCCTCGATCCGTGGGCGTGACTTTGTGCTGCCCGATGATGTCAAGATGCTGGCGCCCTATGTGCTGGCGCATCGCATCGTGGTGGATGGTCAGAGCCGACTGCGCGGTCGCAAGGCCGAAGATATTCTCCGCGACGTGCTTGAACGAACGCCCGTGCCCGTGGACGCTGTGTAATGCTGTTCGACGAGCGCTGGATTACATTGCTGCTTTTCATCACCCTGATCGGGGTGATCGTGCGCGCACCCGCGTTGACGGCGCTGGGCGTGTTGACCCTGGCGCTCACCGCTATCAGCGATTTTCTGCGCCGGCGCGTGTTGAACAGTGTTGTGTACGAACGCCGTTTCAACGAGACGCGCCTGTTCATGGGCGAGATACTGGAAGTCTCGTGTAACCTCACCAACCGAGGACGCCTGCCGATCGTTTCATTGTATGTGGATGATAGTGCGCCGGCAGGGCTGCAGCTTGCGAGCGCCGACCCTTCCGAAAAGTTCAACCCGGATGATCGCGTCAACATGGCGCAGCATTCCGCGCTGAAACCAGGCGAACACACTGCGCGCATTACGCGGCTGCGCGCCATGAAGCGTGGCTACTTCACCTTTGGCTCGGCCTATATGCGCGCCTATGAGGTGCTCGGCCTGTCAATAAGTGAACGTACTGAGCAGGCCAAAGAAATGCTGATCGTTTACCCGCGTGTGTTCTCACTCGAAGCGCTGGGCATCCCGACGCGCGACCCGTTTGGCCAGTTTGCCGCCTTACGTCGCCTGATCGAGGACCCCTCGCGCATCATGGGCGCCCGCGATTACCGCTATGGCGACTCGTTTCGCCAGGTGCATTGGAAGGCCACGGCGCACATGGGGCAACTGCAGACGCGTGTGTGCGAACACACCAGCGACCCCACTGCTGTGATCATGTTGAACGTGAGTACATTTGAACAGGACTGGCGCGGCACCGATGTGGAACGGTTCGAATGGGCGCTTTCTGTCGCGGGCAGCCTGGCTGTGTGGGCGGGCGAAAACGGAGTCACCGTCGGCCTGTCTTCAAACGGCACCGCGCCCTATTTGCCATCGGCATTGCGTGTGCCGCCGCGCCGCACGCCGGGACAATTGGCGAATGTGCTGGAAAGCCTGGCGGTGATGTACGCATTCGCCGCATCGTCATTCGATATCTTCTTACTCACCGAGCAACGCCACCTGCCCATGAGCGCGACGCAGATTGTCGTCACGCCACTGATCACGCCCGAGATTGCCACCGCACTACTGCGCCTGTACGATCTGGGAAAGAATATAATCGTGATATCGGTGGATCGCGAACCGCCCGATACGACATTCCTGCCTTTCCCGGTGTATCATGTTCCGCCGCTCAAGTCGTATTGGACAGGAGGTCACTGGGATGCGAATGGCAAGCCGGTTGACCCGGTCGTATTGAGCGAAGCGCAGGTCGCACGCGAAGCGACTGAACACGCGACCCATGGGGTTCACGCATGAACCAGCGCCGCATCGTGTTACTCCTTCTTCTGACGTTGGCCGAAGCCTCGGTGATTGAGCCGCTCCTGCTGATCCTTCCATCGCCGTTGCGCCAGGTTGAACCGACAGCGGCGCTTGGGATCACATGGGTGTTGCTGATCGCCATCGCGTTCACGCGGCGTATGCTGGCGCAGCGCGATGCGCCGGGCGGTGTGCAACGGCTGGTAGCCGGCGGATGGTTGACGGGCATGCTGGCGATTGCCTTGACAGCGATGTATCTGATGCGCCAGTTTGATCCACGCAGCCTCTCGATCCTCTTTATTGAATTCTTTGCCGTGTTGCTCATCTGGTGGCGCGGTATGGCGCTCGGTACGACAGCGCTGGGGCCAGATGCTGCACGCCAGCGGCTGCAGGTCGGGATATTACTGTTTGTGTTATTTGCCACAGCCAATGCGTTCAACCCGGAGAATAACCTCATTTCGTTTATTCTGCCGTTTCTCACCGGCGCTGTCTTCGCCATGCCGTTGGCGCAGATCGACTATGTAGAGCAAAGCGAAACTGGCCGACCTGTGCCTTTTGACCGCAAGTGGTGGCGTGCGCTGGGCATGGGTGTCGGCATTCCGCTGTTCTCCATCATGGCCGTCGCGACGCTGGTCACTGGCGATACGATCGGCAGTGGTTTACGCCTGCTGATCGGGGTCGTGCTTCTGCCCGTGTTGCTGGTCGCCTTTGTCTTGGGGTATATCATCACTTGGATTGTGTCGCTGCTCTTCGGCAACCTCAAAAAGAACCCGATGGAGGGGATGCAAAGCCTCGGGGATTTTCTGCACCCGCTTCAGGATCAGATAGACAAGAATGCCGCGCCTGCCTTCTCGATTTCGCCTGAACTGCGCTACGCCATCGGGCTGGCTGTGCTGGCCATCATCATCGCCATCGTGATACTGCAGACGGCGCGCGCGCGGCGCGAGGCTGCCGTGATCCAGCATGGCAGCGAAAACCTGCTCGATATGGGCGAAGAGGAGATACCGCCTTTGCCGCCCGTCAGCGCAACGCTACTGAATACCTTCAACTTGCGCCGCTGGCTGGCCGTTGCCACTATCCGGCGCATTTATGCCCGCATGACGCACGAGGCAGGCAAGCGCGGGTTCAGCCGCAAACCGTCGCAAACGCCAAATGATATGGCGCCGTTGCTGGCACAGGCTTTCCCCGGCGTTGACGCTGACCTGCGTATCATCACCGATGCCTATATCGCCGCGCATTATGGCGAGGTGCCAGACACGGACGATGCGTTGAATGTGATTCGCCAGGCCTGGGAACGGGTGCGCGCCATCCCGCGTCCGCTAGTGAATGTGGGAGCGGAAGAGCTCGGAAAAAGAAATGAGAAAGACAAGAGGAGGTTGGAGGCAAGAGGTTAAACCTCTGATCTCTTCGGCCTTTGGCCTACGGCTTCGGCACACTCGGCTGGTCATACCAGTCGAATACATCCACGCCCGTGGTCGTCTGGTTGGCGCTTACACTCACCGTCACTAGTTGGTGATCAGTACAACTTGCCGTTAGCCCACATGCGACGGCCACAGAATACGTGCCCCCCAGCGTAGTCATCACATTCTGCCCATCAGCCTTGGCCCAGGCGAATACCTCATACGCGCCGACTGGCAGGTTCTTGATGGTGAATTCGCGCTGATCGAATTCGATATTGACCATGTAGAGATCGTTTGTCGCCATGTTACGCGCGTATACCATCATCGCAGGCACGTGCGAAGCCGGATAATTCACCCTGCCGGAGATCGCCCCGACAGGCCGATTCACTCCGGGTGGATAGCGTAACGGACGTGTGGCATACCAGTCATAGATATCGATGCCGACTATCACCGTGTCCTGCTTCACGCGGATCGCCTGCAGGTTATGCGTATCGCACGCATTGTTTTCCTTGCATGTGGTGAAACCGCCACTCAGTGTGTAGTCAGTCAGCCATGCATAGACGTAGTAATCGCCCGGCGGCAAGTCTGCGTCATATGTCATTTGGTTGAGCTTGATCGGGAGCGTGATCACCTGGTTGGAATTGATGTTCTCGAAATACAGCGTCATCGGCGGAATAGACGAACTGGGGTAGAACATCTTGCCCGAGACTTTGCCGGTATTCGGGACTTCAACACGCGCAGCGACCGTTGCGATTGGAGTGCTGGTGAGAGCTGCGGTCGGTTTGGGCGCTGCGCCACTGCCGGCTTTAGCTGGGGTGGGCGTTGCGGCGGGAGTTACCGTTGCAGCTGCCTGAATCGCCATGGCCGTTTGCGTGATGACGAGTGATAGACGCGTTACTTCCAGTGCATTACGCGTGGCGTCCAGGCTCAAGCTTGACGCTTCGCTTCCGGTATTTGCTGTGCACGCGCAGAGTGCTGTAACAGCCATGGCGACGAGAATCGACATCGGCTTCGATAGACTGATCATGAGTTCACTTCCTGTGATATGACATGAATTCTGCTCGTTTCCATACATTCATTAAACCACGCCACGACTTGCATAGCAGTATCCGTGGGAGTGACCAATTGGGGGATTAAAAGGGGTATAAAGTGCGACGGTCATGGTATGCACACGCCGAGCTTAAGCATCGAACCCATCGGATTACACGGTTGCAAAATGAATCCCACCAGTGCCACAATCAATAGCAGCAAGGCCAACATCGATACAACATCGCGCCAGCCGATGCCCAGCACGCGCAATCGCAACAGCAGCGGTGCACCCGCATAGTGCCCCTGCCCGCGCGCAAACAGCGAAATCAGCAGGCCGGTGCACAGGCCGAAGATCATTGCTGACAATGGCACATGTGCTGCCTGCGAGATTGAGGCTGGCAGGCGCATAGGCAACACAATTGCCAGCAACCATGTCAGTGCGTTGACGGGTAGCCACGTGAGAGACAGGATTCCCGGCGTGCGCGAATACAGCAGCGCTGCCTGCGCTGCGGCCATCAACAGAATGGTGGATGAACCCGGCAAACGAATGCCAAAGGCGCGGTCGGTGATGACGCCAGCAGTGACGGCCAGCGCAGTGAGTAATCCCCACCATCCGGCCTCGCGCATGCGCGTACGCACGATCAATGCCTGCGCCGCGCCTATCAGGCTGCCGTACACCGTGGCGATGGCCAGGCGTAACAGTGGATCGCTGACCCTGGCGCTCAACGGGTCAACCTGATGTGCGCCCAGCAACCACGCCAGAAACGCCACGATAACCCAGCTGACCCACGCCGGCGGCCGGACACGCCGCACGGCGTTCATCGCACCGCGCACGCCTGCAGTTACAGATTGCGGTATCTCCGGCATCTTCATCTTCGGGAGAAGGATTTGTGGCAGATGGAAACTCGACATTGGTGGCAGGCGCGCACCCTCGGCGTCTTCAGCAGGGTTGTTGCGGGAACGGTCGCGCATGCTTTGCCAGCGCTTTTGCAAACGCCTGGCTTTGCCGGCGTTGATTTTCATCCCGGGAATCATCAATGGCTCAGGGTTAGGTGCATCGCAATGCGGGCATGAACGCAGATGCTTAGAGTAGATATGCTTGCCGGGGCATTCGATCAACGCCTTTTCAGCATCCGCCAAGGCATCATCCCATTCACCGGCGGTCGGGCGCCGACTCGGATCGTTGTGACCATCTATAAAACAGCGGTCGAATAAGGCAACCACGCCCGGATGCAACACGCTGAGCGGTTGCGTATTGGGCGGCGGCGCGACCGGCGAGCGCGCGATATCGGCGTAGGGGTACAGTCCCTGCCGAATGCGCTCCTCGATTGACGGCGGGTCGCCGGCGCCAAACCACTGTGCGCGAAACGGGTGGCTGCCATCCATGAGCAATTGAAACACAAGCACACTCAGCCCGAAGCTATCGTGCTCTGGTTTACGCGGCTCATCGCGAAACGTTTTGCCCTGCAGTTCGGGTGGTGTATATTCCGGCTTGCCCACCGGGCAGTAGAACATACGCCCGTGCGCATGTACCTGAAAAGAGTCGGTGTCGATGATGGTGATGAGCGCTGTTGGCGTGACCAGCACGTTGCTCTCGTTCAAGTCGCCGACCACGTAATGGCTGTCATGCAGGGCTTTGAGCGCTTTAGCCAGGTTGCGCGCGGTGCGGTGCTGATACTGCCAGTTGAAATTCGGCAGCGTGCGCGCGCGTGTACGTGGATTAAATACGCTTAACAGGGCTGCGGCGTTTGTGACGCGCGGCATGACATAGCCAGCAAACTGTCCCGGTGGGTTATACAGCAGATTCAGCGGCCACGCGATGCTGGCATGTGTTGTCCCGGAAGAGGCTCCGGCAACCAGCCCCGGATCATTCGGTGGATGCAATGCCATCCATGCCAGTTTGTCGGCATAATCCTGCGGTGGGCGCGCGTATAACTTGGCGATCAGCCCGGAATTGGCAGCCAGCGGATAGACAGGATAGACGGTGCCCTCGCCGCCCCGACTGATTTCCGGGCCGAGAGTAACAGGCTTGCGCGCAGCATCATAGACGATCATGCCAGAACAGAGTTTAACCGCAAACGCTCACACGTGATACGTTTGACACTGGTGGCTGTGAGATTAAGATTAGAGTAGTACGGCATGATGAAGTTTCATGAAGCACTGCACTGACCTACGGGTCGGCTAGATGGAGGCATATGCGATGAAAAAGAACCTGATACGCGAATGGATGACTGCGACTCCCATCACCATCGGTCCCAAGACCAGCCTGCATGATGCGCACAAGATGATGCAGGAACGCCGCGTGCGGCGTCTGATCGTGGTAAATGAAGGTAAGCTAGTGGGGATTGTGGCTCTCAGCGACGTCCTGACTGCTGAACCATCGACGGCCACATCGCTCAGCGTTTTCGAGTTGAATTATCTACTCGCTAAACTGACGATTGATGAGATCATGACCCGCGAGGTCATTTCTGTTCAAGCCTCTGCCACCGTGCGCGATGCAGCCAAGCTGATGCTGGATAACAAGATCGGCGGTCTGCCCGTCCTTGAAGGCGACAAACTCGTCGGGATTATCACCGAGTCCGATATTTTCCGACTGCTGGTGCAATCGCTGGATCCCATCGACTAACCCATGGATGAGCGCACTACCCTCAATCAATTGCGGCGCATATTGCCGGCATGCCCTGCGTGGGATAACTGGCTGGCAGAGAGCGGCGAGTTGCCGCCGAACTTTGACCAGTTGCCATCGCGCGCGCGGTTGCCAGACCTGCTGAACGGTGGCGCTGATCGCGCGTCTCAACCAGATGGCAGGGCGATCACGACCGTGGCGGGTTGGCATGACCATCGTGAGCGCGTGAAAGAGCGGTTGCAACAGTGGGTAGTCGGGCGGTTTCCGCCTGCGCCTGATCATCTGCGCGCCGAAGTGTTGAGCGAACAGCGTGACGAGACTGGAACGCTGCAACGCGATGTGGTGCTGCACTTTGGCCCGGACGAACGCGCTGTGCTGAGGATATGGCTGTTCATTCCGCCAACTCAAGCGAACGAGCGCGCGCCGGTGTTCCTCACGCAGGCCTCACATCGTGATTGGGCGTTGATCGCTGTGCGCCGCGGGTACATGGCCTGTGTGTATGCCGGCGCGGACTCAGCAGACGACACCGATAGTTTTGTCACAGCCTACCCGGGCTACGATTGGACGCGCCTGATGCGCCGCGCGTGGGCTGGCAGCCGTTGCATCGATTATCTACAGACCTTACCGCAAGTCTGCATGGATCAGATTGCCATCACAGGCCATTCGCGCAATGGGAAACAGGCGTTGATGACGACGGCATTTGATGATCGCATCAGCCTGGTCATCTCAAGCAGCTCGGGCGCAGGCGGCGCGCTCTCGGCGCGCGATTTCTCCGAACAGCATTTTGGCGAGGGCATTGAGCTGATCACACGCCGTTTCCCGGAATGGTTTCACCCGCGCATGCGTTTCTTTGTCGGGCGCGAGGACAAGCTACCTGTCGATATGCACGATCTGGTAGCGATGGCAGCGCCGCGCCCATGCCTGCTGAGTATCGCTTTGAATGACGCGGTGGAGAGTTCATGGGCGATGCAACAGACCTATCTTGCTGTGCAAAAGGTATATGAATTGCACGGCGTCCCCGACCGGCTGCGTATTCTGTGGCGTCCGGGCAGCCATGAAACCTGGCCGACGATCATCGAGCGTTATCTGGACTGGTGCGACGCGCATTTTGGTCGCGCGTCCTATCATTTTGAAGAGCGATTGCTGCATCCGCATGATTGGGAACGCTGGCGTGCAGCGGCGCACTCAGACGTTCGCGCCGCTGCCTTTCCAGTGCGTACTCTTGCGAACCGTACCAGTGCCACAACATTTGCAGACTGGGAACGCGAGCGAGCCGACGTGCGCCAACAGGTCGCCTGGACACTGGGTGACGCGCCGCCGCATCTGGCCTCATCCGGCGGCGACTATGGTGAAGAACCACCCCATATCGCGGCCACCATGGGGCGCGGCGATGCCTCTTTACCGGCTGGGATAGAGAAACATCAGGTCATGTTTGGCGAGTATGTGTGCGGCGATATTTACACGCCGACAGGTGCGTATCAGGCTGGTCGCGCACTCCCTGCCATACTGTGGCTGCACCCGTGGTCGCCAGCCAACGGCTATGCGGCGCTGTACCGACGCGGCGATCAGATTCAGCACACGCTGGCGCGCGCAGGTTATGCCGTGTTCTGCTTCGACCACATCGGCTTTGGCCGCCGCGTTGAGGAAGCCGAGTTCTTCTATCGGCGTCACCCGAACTGGTCGTTGCTGGGCAAGTGCGTGCGCGATGCGAGTGCGGCGCTCGATGTCATGACGCGCTTGCGAATCATCGACGCCGCGAGGATCGTGGCGCTTGGCTATGGCCTGGGCAGTATGGTTGGATTGCATCTCGGGGCAATGGATGCGCCAGGGGCTGAGAGTACTCAGCCAGGGCGTCTGGCTGGTTTCGCTTCCGTATGCGGCCCCGCCGCGTTTCGGCTCGATACTGACGTGGCGCGCACAGGTGGCATACGACGCTGGTCGCACGGCACGATGTTGGCGCCAAAGTTGGGGCTATTCGACGCGCACCCTGATCGCATACCGTATGACGTGAGTGATCTGCTGGCGTGCTTTGCGCCGCGCCCGACGCTGGTTATCAGTCCGCTGCTGGATCGCGATGCGCCGCCTGACCTTGTGACGCCGGCGGTTGAGGCCGCGCGCCATGTTTATGCGTTGCATGGCGTCGCAGATCGGTTGACGCAGATGATCCCGGAAGATTACAACCATTTCGGACCATCTCAACAAGCCCTCGTTCTGGACTGGCTCAATCGCCACTTCTTAAGCACATGATCTCGTAGCGACGCCTATGACAGAAACCATCCCTGGCCCCGCTTACCGCATTAAAACACTGCGACTGGTAGTACGCTGTTGGCATCCTGCTGATGCGCCATTGATGAAGGCTGCTCTGGACGTTAACATCGATCACCTACTCCCGTTTTTACCCTGGGCTATCGGTGAACCACAGACACTTCAGCAGAAGATCGAGCGGATTCGCGATTGGCGGTCCAAGTTCGATAGCAATCTCGATTTTTACTACGGCATCTTCAACCATGATGAAACCCAAGTCGTTGGGGGGACCGGGCTGCATACGACATTGAATGAGACCGTGCGCGAGATGGGTTACTGGATTCACCGTGATTACGTTCGCCAGGGGTACGCGACTGAGATGGGTGCGGCATTGACCCGCATTGCGTTTATGGTGGACCATGTCGAACGCATGGAGATTCGCTGCGATGTGGCTAACGCGAAAAGCGCTGGCGTCGCGCGTAAACTGGGCTATACGCTGGACGCCCGACTGCGTAGCCGTGAGCATGCGCTGGATGGCACATTGCACGACGAGTATCTTTTCTCGATGCTGTACAACGAATTTGAGGGTAGCCCGGCAGCGAAGCTGTCTGCCAACACGATAGCCTATGACGCGATGGGAAGATGCTTGATATGAACGAAGGAATACCCGGCCCCGCTTATGGCATTCACACCCCGCGCCTGGTGGTGCGCTGCTGGAATCCTGCCGATGCCCCGCTTCTGAAAGCCGCCATTGATGCTAGCCTCGTTCATCTGCTGCCATACATGCTGTGGTCAGTCGGCGAACCGCGACCGTTGCAGACCAAGATTGAGCTGATCCGCAAGTTTCGCGCTGATTTCGACACAGACCGGAACTTCGTTTATGGCATTTTTAACAAAGATGAGACTTGCGTTGTAGGCGGTACTGGCCTCGATACCACTCCGGGCGACAAAGCGCGCGAGATCGGTTACTGGATTCACAAGGATCACGTGGGACAAGGCTATGCAACGGAGATATCGGCGGCGTTGACGCGCGTCGCGTTCCGGGTGGATCACGTCGAACGCGTGGATATTCGCTGTGATGTGGACAATGTGAAAAGCGCTGCCATCCCGCGCAAGCTGGGCTATACGCTCGACGCCCGACTGCGCAGCCGGGGGCATGCCCTGGATGGCACGTTGCGCGACGAATTGCTCTTCTCGATACTCGCCAGTGAATTTGAGGGCAGTCCAGCGGCGAAGCTGTCTGCCGATATCCGGGCATTCGACGCAGCTGGCCGTCGTCTGTATGTTGCATAACATGCGCATCGTCTCCTCTGATCCTGTGGACACCCGCATACTTGATCAAGCCGCAGCATTGCTGGTTGAAGGCTTTAAGAACAACAATCCGCTTGCCTGGCCGGATATGGCAAGCGCCCGCATGGAAGTACATGAGGCGATGACACCGGGAAATATATGCCGGTTTGCCCTCAATGACGAGGACGTGGTGCTGGGTTGGGCAGGTGCCATCAGCCAATATTCCGGGCACGTCTGGGAACTTCACCTGCTGGTTGTGGCTCCTCATCAGCAACGGCGCGGTATTGGAAGGGCGCTCGTGCATGACCTGGAGGCACGTGTGCGAGAGCTTGGTGGAATGACGATACTCTTGGGCACAGACGATGAGGCGGGTCTCACCACGCTATCCGGAATTGATCTGTATGATCGTACGTGGGAACACATCGCGAACATCCGCAACTTGGGTAAACACCCGTATGAGTTCTACCAGAAGCTTGGATTTCGCATCGTAGGCGTAGTCCCGGACGCGAATGGCCTGGGCAAGCCTGACATCCTCATGGCCAAACCCGTGATGACAAACCAGAAGTGAATTGCATGAGCAAGCGAAGGATCAGAACACTGCAACATTAGTCGGTGTGCTTGGCCAGACTGGGTGCCATCTTTACTTGTTTCCGTCGCAGCGAGTAGATTACCAGCCCTGCGCCGGTGAACACCGGGATAACGCCGGCAAAAGTAAACACCTGCGCGACCGTCAGTCCGGCGCTGAGCATGCGGTTGTGTACAAAGCCCACGCCGAATAACGCGATGGACAGCAGGATGCTGGTAATGGCAAATGCCGAGTCGCGCATGGCAGGTTCAACGGAGGCATTGACGGCAGACGCACTCGATCCCCACACGGTACCCTGGATGAGAAAATATAACAGGAAGATGCCGATGAGCGAATTGACGTCAGGCGATAGTCCCATGCCCACCACACACAGGCCCACCAGCGCAATGCCTGCGCCATAAGCCTTCAACGCATCGACGCGGTCAATGATGGCCGAAAGAACAAAGAGCGAGAGCAACGCTGGCAACCGCCCTAGCGCGATGAACGTGCTGATGTCGCTGTCGAGTAGTTGGTGCGCATCACGGGCGAGGTTGGGCAGGAGTTGGTTGACGGTGAGATAGTTGAACGGTTCCAGGCACAGCCCGACGCACAGGACGATGAAACTGCCCGTTGCCAGTCTGCCCGCTGAAACGCGCGTGCGCACGATTCGCAACAGGCTGACGACTTCGGTCTGGCTGGCCGAGAACTCACGCGAAACCAGGTGAAATATCACGGCGCAAACGGCGCACATGACGCCGATGACTATGAACGCACTCTGATAACTGGCGCTGGCAATGATCCTGCCGCCGATAATCAGCGTGAGGGCGCTGACGCCCGCGTTGACCAATTGATTGATCACAAGCGCGCGCCCCGGCTTATCGCGGCCTAGTTCGGCAATGAGGGGCTGCCATGTCACCAACGCGACGGCCTGGGTGAACCCGGCCAGCATCATCAGGGCGCGGATGACCAGCCCGTCGCTCGTTAGCGTCATGCCAATGTAGAAGGCTGCGCCCGCTACCAGTGAAATCGTGACCGTGTTGCGTCGCCCCAGCCGCGCTGCAATGTCAGTGCAGACCAGTTGCCATGCCACCATGCTTCCGATGAACCACAGTGTGACCTCAGTCCATTGCTCGTTGCTGTAACCCAGCCCATTGACCAGAAAACCATTGACGAAGGTGTACAGGCCGAACCATGTGGCGATGCCGACAAAAGATACTGGCAGTGATGCAGAGATGAGAGTGGCAAGTCGTTTCAAATAGTGTCCTCGGGTGCGAAGATGATACACCACAGGGCGAGGATGAGTGGTAGAGGATTAGAATCGGGGAGGAGCTTTGGAAATGATGACCATCACTGATTTGCATGATTATGTTGCCGACGGCCAACTGTTCCGCAGCCACGCCGATCACGGGCTGGTTGAGGCGTACATCCCTTCGGCAGGAATGGAAAACCACGCGCCGAACTTTGCGATCCTGCCCAATGGCGATCTATTGTGTACATGGTTCGCGGGTCAGAAAGAAGGTATGTCGCGCATTCGCCCTGTGATATCGCGTTTACCAGTGGACACGCCACAATGGCAGGCGCCGGCCGATGTCATGGTCGACCCACAGCGGTCACAGCAGAACCCCGTCTTGTTTGTTGATCCCGCAGAACGGCTGCATATCTACTTCAGCGCGCAACAGACGCGCGGTTGTGCGGAAGAAGAATGGCTGGCACGGGTTGCGCGCGGCGAAGCCGAAGGGCCGTTCATTCTGCAGGGTACTGCCGTGATTCGGCATCGCACCTCGGACAACGGCGGGCAGCACTGGAGCACGGTGGATACGCCGTTTGCGCTGCCATCATCGTTCTGTCGCCAGCCGATGGTGGTGATGAGCGATGGACAGTGGTTGTTCCCGATGTACTACAGCCCAGATGATGGCAGTGGCCATCTGAATGATTACTGCGTTGTGCAGATTTCGGCAGATGAGGGCAAAACATGGCATGAGTTTCCGATAGCAGGCAGCACAGGACGCGTGCATGCCTCCGTCATTGATCTTGGCGCAGGTGAGTTGATTGCCTTCATGCGTAGCCGGTTAGCTGACCGTATTTACCGCAGCCGATCAACTGACAGTGGCCACACTTGGACGACGCCGGAAGCAACGCCATTGCCTAATAACAACGCCAGCATTCAGGCGATCCGGCTGACATCGGGACGAGTGGCCATCGTTTTCAACCGTTTCTCGGCGCGCGACGTGGGAGAGGCTCTTTTGACCGGCAAAGCCATATGGCCGCAGGAACGCTACCCGGTATCCATTGCGTTGTCGGAGGATGGCGGGATGACATGGCCATGGGTGCGCGATATAGACATGGGCGACGGCTTCCGCGGCGATGCTAACCGACGCTTTAATCGGCAGGATGCTTATCCATGCATCACGCAGACCGGCGATGGCCAGATTCACGTGGCCTATTCCTATCGCGGCCGGATGTGCATCAAATATGTGCGGTTTATGGAAATGTGGATAACGGGGTAGACACGAACCCCCAAACGCCCTCAGTGATACCGCAAAAACACATAGTTTTGTGCTAAACTTGCGCCAATTCGACAAGGATTGTCACTGTAATGGTTGTGTAGTTGGGCCAGTGAAGGCGCTGGTCGTTTCATCAGGAGTTTGTCATGGTTAACGTGTTACGTATGCCGAAGTTCCCCGTGCTTTCGAAGTTGTTTAGCGTAGTCACCCTGTGTCTGCTTTTTCTGTCAGGCTGCAGCGTGGTCAATGACTTGACCGATATCAGTACTGCCGGCAAGGCTTTCCTGGCCGAGTTGGACAAGGGGAATGCTACAGGCGCTGCCGCATTGATGCACTCTCGTTCACAACAGTCCGGCGATATGGCAGCCGGCCTGAAGGCGCAATTTGTTGATCGCAAGTTCAGCAGCCAGTCGATTAACTCGACCAATATTGAGAACGGCGTCGGCTCACTGACAGGCAAGTGCAATCTATCGGATGATAGTGGCACGCCGAAAGTGGGCGACATGACCGTGCAGATCCAGAAAGATGGCGATGCGTGGAAAGTGCTGAACGTCAGTTGTAAGGTGCCCTGATTTTAATTTGGTGTCGTTGTCTATACCGTGAAGCCGCGCTGGTTTATCTATAACCAGCGCGGCTTTTTTGGTATAAAGAGTATCGACAGAAACCAGTGGCTAAAGATCAGACGCGAAAGCGAAAGCAGGAGGCAAGAATATGGACTGGAACAATAAAGTGGCGATTGTGACGGGTGCGGCGTCGGGTATTGGCGCGGCGACAGCGCGCGAGTTTGCGCTAGGCGGTGCAATCGCTGTGATTTTTGATGTCAACGAGGCTGGTGGTCAGCAAGTGGCCGAGCAGCTACGCGCAGAAGGTGCCAAGGCAGAATTTCGGCGCGTGGATGTCTCGGATGCTGATCTGTGCCACGCGACGGTGCATCAGGTGGCTGAGCAATTCGGACGGGTGGACTTTCTGGTGAATTGTGCCGTTAGCTTTATCGCCAAAGGGCTGGATGTGACGACAGCCGACTGGGAGCGCAGCCTGGGTGTGAATGTGCGTGGCTATGCCAACATGGTGCAGGCGTGCTTCGAGCCGATGAAGGCTGTCGGCGGCGGCGCAATCGTGAATACCGCCAGCATTTCGGCGCACGTCGCGCAACAGAACCGCTGGACGTATAACGCCTGCAAAGGAGCCATCGTGACGATGAGCAAGTGCCAGGCGCTCGATCTTGCGCCGTATCACATCCGCGTTAACATCATCAGCCCCGGCTGGATCTGGACGCCCGAAGTGGCCAAGGCTGCCAACGGCGACCGCGCCAAGTGGGAACCCATATGGGGGCGCTATCACATGCTGCGGCGACTAGGCGAGCCGCGCGAAGTGGCGCGCGCCGCGTTGTTCCTGTGTAGCGACGACGCCAGCTTCATTACTGGCACAGAATTGCCTGTCGACGGCGGCTATCTCGGCCTCGGCAGCGAGGGGTTGGGCGACACCTCGACGTTTGCGGGAACGGCATAGAGCGCAGACCATCGTATCTGAGGGCACCCCACGTCCAGAGTCGATGGGGTGCCTGCTGCAAGCGTTATAATCAGCCGCTCGATATCACCGCAGAGAGGGCTGAGTTCATGAGAGACACGTGCTCCGGGCTACTGCTTGAATCATGCCGTCGATATCGTGACAACAGCGATAAAGCATTCTGGCAACGCGAGTTCACCCTAACGAGAAGATAAAGAAAATGGCAAACACTTTGAGCATCCTCTATGTCGCGTTGCGCCGACCAGGGCTGGTGGCGCATGAGTGATCAGGTACAGGCGGCGCGCGCTCACGTCGAAGCGGGATTCAGTGGCTTTGTGGGCAACAAGGACGCAATTTACTCTATCAAGCGTGCGTTGATCGTGGCTCTGGCCACGGCCAAACCACCAGAGCCGCCCAGCCTCAGCCGGGTTTTCTTGTTGCAAGGCAGCCCATCGACGGGCAAAACCGAAATCGCGCGGCGCACGATGGCGACCCTGGGTGTACCGTTCATCCGACTGGACGGGCGCGGTGTCAAAACGCGCGAAAAGCTGTTTGCCATGATTGACGAGGCGCTCCTGGCGCAAAATCTTAACCCGGTGCGGCGTCCAGGCGATAGCGCCACGATTCCCGTTTTTGACTACCCGGCTTTCGGCGTGTTTATCGATGAGGTTCACATGATGAGTGAGCGCACGCAGGAAGCTTTTCTGACATTGTTGGAAGCCGATGACCGGATGATGATGTTGGATGGCGAAGGTGGGCGACGCCGCATGGCCTCGGTCAAGAAAACCGTGTGGGTGTTTGCGACGACGAAACCGAGCGATCTTGATCGCGCCTTTCGTTCGCGCTGCATCGAGATTTCGCTATCTCGGTACACGGTTGAAGAAGTTGCCGTGATGGTTCGGGCGCGTTACCCGGATTTGCCGGAGGAGGCGGTGACAACGATATCGGCGTGCAGCCGGTGTGTGCCGCGGCAAGCCTTCACCATGGCTGAGGAAGTTGCCGAGGAATTGATGCTCGATGGTCACGCCGATGTGCGTGGGTGTGTGCGTCGCGTGATGAATGGGCGCGGCGTCATGTTTGCGAACGGCACAACCCGCGATGATCTGCGCTACATGGAACTGTTGTACCGTGAGCGGCGTCCGGTGGGCGAGTCGCTCATTGAGCAGGTCATGCACGATCTTGACGGCGCGCGCATTTCGGAAGACATCGAACCGTTCCTGCTGCTCAAGCAGTACATCAGCATTACATCGAAGGGGCGCGTGATTACGACGGCGGGACAGCAATTTGTGCGAGATGCGCGCGACATCCTGGAGAGTTCACGGTAATACGGACTTGCCGCAGTCGGCATAATCGGCGGTGTGTGACAGATCAATGGCGAGGTTGATTGGCGTCAACAGAAATGCCAGGTATATCCGATAAGGAGCGCCGAGCGCCTGGCATGGTGTG
>CAIQQO010000284.1 GCA_903873965.1 uncultured bacterium | reverse complement strand
GTCTTTCAGGTCGTCTGGCCACGCCTTCTTTTTTTCTTCCAGATCAGCGTAGACGGCAAGCCGCGTCGCGATTTCCTGCCGTGTCAATTCATCGGCATCAGTAGCATCCGCCCCGGCGCATTTCGGACCCCATACGACCATCTGCTCATCAAACAAACAGCCTGGTGCCTTGGTATCGGACGGGAAACCGGCGATCTTGTACATCATGCAGTCGTACAACCGCGCCGCCTCATCTTTCCTCGTCTGCCAGTAAGGTACACCGGCTTTGTAAGCCACATCACCGTCGCCCGTTGCATCGATGACGATCTTCGAGAAAACTGCGTGGCGTCCCGACTTGTTCTCAATGATGATACCCTTCAGCACACTATCGCCATCGAGGATGACATCCGAGAAAAAGGTATGAAAGAGGATGTCTGCGCCAGCCTCTTTCACCAGGTTGAGCGCGACGTATTTGAACTTTTCCGTATCGAACGCATAGTTGTACGAGAGGTCGCCTTTGGTGTCGCTATGCTGGCTGGAGGGATAGGCATTGCGTGATTTGACAGCGCCGTGTTCGGCTATCAGGCGCAGAATTATTTCCTCGGCAATCCCTTTGGCCGTCTGCAGATAATCTGGTTCGACCTGATTTCTGAAACCGACGATGTTGGCCATCAGCGAGGCAGTGGCTGTCCCGCCGAAAAAGGGAAACCGCTCGATGATCAGCACCCTGGCGCCATTGCGAGCAGCCGCAATGGCCGCAGGGAACCCGGCGCAGCCGCCACCGACGATCACGACGTCGTAGTCACCATACAGGTTGATTTCTTTTGCCGGTTCCAGATACTTGCCGATACTTTTCATCGTGCGTCATCCTTAAGTTTTTCTCTCATGTTGTGCAGTCAACGTGGCATGCGACCTGTCTCAGCTTTGCAGGAAACGTTGGTTAACCTTGCGATACCACGCAACGTCGGCCCAGTTCTTCCAATAGGGATGCGAGTAGTTCCATGGGGTAACGCCCCAGAATTGGTGCTGCGCGGCGAGGATCATGCATTGCTCGCACCAGTCGCGCAGCCAACCCCAATCCAAATCGGGGTGATCCATGTGCCACCACGGCCCCCAGCACTCCGTCGTCACCACCGGCGCAGCGATCTCCTCTGACCATGCCTGCGCAAAAGCGAGCTGGTTGTCCATCGTCTTCACCAGCATCGGGCCGACCGTGTCGAGTGCAGCCGCAATACGCTGTGCATAATCCTTATAGTCGTGCTCGCCGCGGTCTTTGACCAGCGTGCCAAAACCGGTGCGGTTGTCGAAGCGCGGCGTGTGAATCCACATATGCAGTTCCAGCACGTCGAACAGTTGCAACCCCAACGACCGTACTTCTTTGAAGAACGAGGTGAGTGAGTAGGTGAAGCGCTGCCGCGGGTAACGCGCTTGCAGCGGTGGAATCATCTCGTTAAACAGTTTGCGCACAAAGTCCAACTGCGCCTGATTCCATGCCATGCGATTCAACCCTTGGTCGAACTGGCCCACTTCCTCCATCGCTCCTGCAATCGAATGGGATGCCGACTGGATTTTCGCCAACGCGTTCACCTCGGCATTGAAGGGGCTGAAATACGGGAACTCTTGATCCAGGTCGACGTAAAGCACGTGATCGAGCACATCGTGGCTGCCAAGGATGTCGAGCGTGCGCTCCCACGACTGGCGATAGGCATCGCGATTCCCGGCCAGTTGCTGATGAAGCGCCGGGTACTCCTTGCAGGTCTTGCCCCACGACGACAGGATCACGGACACGCCGCGGTTTTTCATGGCAGTCATGAAGTCGACCAGTTCGCCCACAATCGCATGCTCGCGGTCGCGATCCGACATGCCCCAGTTGGCCAGCGGATCGGCTGGGATCGTGATGCTCTCGTCGTCGGATCGCAGCGCGCCAATGACCAGCGGGAAAGCATCGATTCGCACCGTGTTGAAACCGCGCTCCATCAAGCTGTCCGCCGCCTCGTCGAAATCCTCGAAGGCGCCGCCCGGGTAGTGCTGGGTCAGCCACGAGAAATCCCACATGGCATTGGTAACGCGCTGAGGGTTAAGGCCGTCACGCATGTCGGCGGAAAACTTCAGCGGCTGCGGAAGTAGTCCACGGCTCGGAAGCCGGGGCGATTCGCTCTGTGTGTTCTGTATCGTATCCATAGGTTGTCACCGAGTTTAGTACGACATCACGATGCCGGTATGCATGGTGAAGGTCGGCACATCAATGGTTAACACGCCGTCGATCAGCGTAAACGGGATGGCCTCGCTGGATGGAATGGCGCGAACCTGGGTGATGCGCTCAGGGACACGCACAGCCAGCGTCACACCTGGGACAGGCAGGAAGTCTTCAATCACCTTGACCGAACCGCGTTGCAGCGCCGGGCTATAGAGCAAATGCGCCACATAGCGTCGCTCCGATTCCTGATGTAACAGGTTCGCGCGACCACTACTGGGCAGGCCTGTGACTCGCAGCACCGGCGCCGTCTCCAGCGCATCGAGCGCATTCCTGACGAGGTCGCGGTGCAGGCGCACGCCATCGGTGTAATACAAACGATCAAGTGGATGCGCGAAGAAGAGACAGTTTCCGTGGCGCACAACGGCCGGGAACGCGGAATCGTGCAGTTGGTAGGGCGTGTTGGCGTGGCTGCTGTAGCGCCCGTAGGTGCGATTGAAGTAAGGTTCGCGGATGGCCGCCAGCGCCGCGCCCGTGGTCAAGCGCGTGCGCACGCCGGGCTTGTAATTGAGAAATGGGGTCGACACCACACCGACGCCCATCTCGACTGTGACGACGGTGTAATCAAAGTGATACTCCGATTCGCCCAGGTACTCGGCGCCCACATCCAGGACGAAATGCGTTTTGGCATGGTCCAACGCGCCGGCTTCAAAGACCAGCAGCTTACCGCCGCGCTTGACCCAGCTCGAAATGGCGTCAGCCTGCGCCGGCGACAGGCATGGCTGGCTGGGAATGATCAGCGTCGAGAGTGCGTCAAGCTGGTGCTCATCGGCTGGGACGAAGTCGTAGTGCATTTCGAGCAACATGTTGACCAGGCCATGATCGGCGTTCATATCGAGCGACAGCCACAGGCCAAGCTTCGAGTACGGGCGTCCGCCGGGACCGTAAGCCTCAATCGATTCGACATAGCGGAAGGCTTCGCCGATGCCCCGGTACGTTTCAACGTCCATTTCGCCAGAGGGATGCAACTGGTCGCCGAAGTTGCAGGCCGCCCCATTCGCAATCATCGCCGCCGCTTCGTACTTCATCGCGTCGGCATGTTTGAAACCGCCGAACTCGCCCCATGACTTGTGGAACTTACCGCTCATCGCCACTACTTGCGAACCCTGACCCAGGTGGTACTTCGCCTCAAGCGGCAGCTTGTCATAACCGCCCCACGTCGTGGGCAGGTCTTCCAACTCCTGCTGCGTGTTCATATCAAACAGGCGTTCCTTGAATCGCACCATGTTGCCGACATGCGTCGCAGAGTTGAAATAGACCGTGGCATCGGGATGCGCCCCGGCGATCAGTTCGCGCAGCTGGCGCATGTGCTCACGGATGGCGCGTGCGTGGCTGGTGGTCACCGCAATGCTGTCTGCCAGATCGACGCCTTCCGCCTTCATGCGCGCCAGGCAGTGCTCGCAGTAACACGCCACATCGTCGTAGATATCGAACCAGAATCCATCCACAGGATAGGCGGCGCAGATCTCCGCGATTTGCCGCAGGATAAGCTCGTGATATGGACCACCGGCGGCGGCGCACATCCACTTCCAGCCCCATGGCTTGGTGGTTTCAGGCGTGGCCTCAAAGTCCCATGCCGCGCTCGTTTTATACGCGCCATTTCTGTCGCGGGCGCACCATTCGGGGTGATTCTCGGCGTCGTTGGCCGACCAGCCAACAGTGAAGTAAATCGGGCAGACCACACCGATCTCGTGGCAGGCGGCAATCTGCGCACCCAGCAGGTCAAATGACAAATTCGGGTGCATGTGCCCGACCTTCGTGGGATAGTAGCTCCAACTGTGATGGCACTTGGCGAAGATATTGATCTGGTTGATATGCCCGGCGCGCAACGCGGTCTGCCACTGCTGCCTGTCGAAGCACTCGCCGATGCCCGGTATGTGTTCCGAGGTGTGGAAGTCGAGATGCACCTGCCGCGTTGGCAGCGGGTTGTGGGATGAACTCATGGCGTTGATACTCCTTTGTTAATTCTGCATCCGCAGCAGCACCTTGGCGGTTCTGCCGGCGGCAAATTCGGCATACGCTTCGGGGGCTGCTGCCAGTGGGACAACGTGCGACACAAGATCGCCTACCCGGAGACCGTTCCGGTAAAGCCGCAGCATATCGCCGAACTCGCGAAAATGATAAAACCACGAACCGAAGGCCGTTATGTCGCGCCGGATAAAATCGTCGCTCGGTGAAAGCGGAAACTCGCCCTGCTCGCCATTGAAGACGACTGTGCCGCCCTTGCGGGCAACGGCAAAGCATTGCTTCGCGGTCTCGGGTCGACCGGCCGCCTCAACCGCGATGTCGACGCCGTGTCCGGCCGTGGCATCGAGAACCTGAGTGGAGGTTGTCGATGTGCCTCCCTGGATAGGCCAGCGCGCGCCCAGCTTCAACGCATAGTCGAGGCGGTAGTCCGACACATCGATGGCCGCCACGCGCCGTCCCAGATACGTCTGCAGCAGAACACTGCCCAAGCCGACCGGCCCCAGACCAAACACTGCGACGGAATCGGCGTCGTGCGGCATGCGGGTGGAGGAATGATATGGCACGCCCAGCCCATCTCCGCTGATCAGGACGCCGACTTCCCACGGCACTTCATCGGGCAGGCGATGGCAGGCCCGGGCAGCCACCACGAACTTTTCTGCGTGCATGCTGCCATAGAACTTGAAGTGACTGCACCATGTGTACTGGCCACGCGCGCAATATGAGCAGTGGCCGCAACCCGAAATGGCTGACGCGCCGACGCGCTGGCCGATTTTGACCTCGGTCACGTTCGCGCCAATCCGTTCGACGATACCGGCAGCCTCGTGCCCCGGGTTGCCATTCGCCTGCCCGCTGTGCCGGTATGCCTTCATCTCGCTGCCGCAAATCGCCGAGAAGACGGTGGCCACAATCACTTCGTCCGGGCCGGGCTCCGGTTCCGGAACGTCGACCATCCGCACGATACTGTTGCCATCAAATTGCAGGCTTTTCATAGATACTCCCGCGCTGATCAATATGACCGCGTTGATAGATACCGAGGCACTTGCCCGTTTATGAATGCGCGATTACGGCAACCATGTTGCTTTCAAAGCGCTCGTAATAGCCCACCAGCTTCCCGTCTGCATCATGAACCGGCGTCATATAGACACGCTGGTCGCTGCTGTTGACCTTCTTCAGGAACTCTTTGCCCTGATTGGCGAGCACATCAAAATCCGCCTTGAGTATTTCGTTTGAAGCCGGCAGGTGGCAGTCAAAGATCGAGCGCCCGACGATATCCCCAAACTTCTCTCTGGCGATTGTATTCAGGTAGCGGATGATGTGATCCGTGTCCACAAAGACCAGTTCATACGGCAGGCTGTCCAGAATGCTGGACATAATCGCTTCTTTTTCCATTCGCTTTCCTTGTAAATCCTGACTGTTAATCTGCGCGCAAAACCTTTGGGTGTGGGCTGATAAGCCACGATCTCGATACGCCAGCGACACACCCAAAGGATTATTACTGAGGCTTACGCCTTCTTCGCCACCTTCAGGTCGATCACCAGTGCGCTGTGGATATGCAGCGTCGGGATTGTGGCCGTCAGCACGCCCTGCGACCATTTCCAAGTCAGCCCACTGTCGGTAGGCGCGAGCGTCACGGCTTTCGGACGCGCGTCACACTGCACGCGCACCGTGATCGGTCCAACCACCGGCACGTCCTCGACATACGGGTTGACCGGCGCAAGCGGATTCGCCGATGCGGTGTTCAACAGATGCACGATGACCTGATTCTCGCGTTGGCGCACGGTCAGTTGCACCCAGGCCGGCGCGTCGATCTCCACTGGCATCGGGCCGGTCAATGTTTTCAACACATTGCCGACGAATGACCGGATGCGCGGGAAGCGATAGTCGCCATACACCGTGCCGATCGGTCCGTAGATCGCCGCGATGCTGCCCTTACCGACCTTCTTCATCGTCGCGGCCGCATGCCCTGTCACGCCGCGCTTGATCTCCTGCGTCTTGAGCAGCGGTGCTAGTGCTTTAGCGCCAGCCGTCTTCACGTTCTGCCAGATGCCGCCGACGTTCACTGCGCCGCCATCCGCGGGCACGAATACGACTTCATCCACCGGCTCGCCCTCAGCGGTCACGCCCAGCACAGCCGCGCCGAAGTCCTGCACAATGTGGCTGCCAGTGAGTAGCAGCTTGCCGCCGCGCTTCACCCAGGCCAGCAGCGTATCCTTGAACGCCTGCGGCAGATGCGTCTGCTCTGCAATAACCACAACCGGGTACTCATTCAAGCGACGCAACAGCGTCTCTTCGTTCATGACATCGGCGTGATAGTGGTTGTCGAGCAACAACGCGAGCGCGCCGGTGAGCGTGCGAATGGGGACGCCTTCGTTGTAGACAGAAACCGTGTTCTCGGGGTGGTTGTTGGCGTAGAAATGACTCTCGCTATGCAGCAAGGCAACGTGCGACGCTGATGTTGTGCCCTGGCAGACTGCCTGGCGCGCGCGCATGAACTTGCCCACTTCGGCAAACACATCCATGTGCCAGTCCACGATGCGCCCGTTGCGCACGGGCGTGTCGTAGATCTGATATGCGCCGCCGTTGGCCGCCACCAGCGCGCCCTCGGCCGACAGGTGCGCGACCGACTTGGTCGTCCACTTCGCCTTCGCCATGCTGCCCGACGTCGTGAAGCCCCAGGCCATCAGATCCCAAGGCAGGCCGCGGCTGTCCATGAACTTGGCCTCAAGCGTGGCGTTGTCGTTGCCAAATGCCCACGTGAAGTCGCCGCTCAGATAGTCGATCGGCACGGTCACTTCATCTGGCATGCGGGCGGTGTAGGCCCAGTTCGAACAAATCGTGAACGCGGGTTGATGCGCATGCAGCGCATCGGCATAGCGTTGAATGTGCGCCTCAAAGCGCCGCCGGTTGAACGCCATGTAGTCGGCCCAGCCCGGATCTTCCGGCTTGCGGGGAATGTCCGTGATACCTGTTTCTTTGGTATACAGGTCAGTCGACCACGCGCTCCAGTCGGGTGCGGCTGCCCAGCATTCGCCGTCGACCCAGCAGCCATTGATGCCGTACCAGTCGGCCACCTCTTTGAGCTGCGGGATGACAATCTCGTCATCATAGGGACAATCGGCGGCCATGGCATGCGGATTCCAGCCCTCGCCGCCGACCAGGTTGCCATCAGCCCTGCGGCGCGACCACTCGGGGTGCTTCTGCCACTGCACCATGTCCCACGTGCCGGAATAGTGCACAACGATCGGGATGCCCATATCGTGCGCGACATCAGCCCATATCTTGAGCGCATCCTTCACGATGCCGGGCGATGGCGTGCCGACCTTGGTCGGGTAACCGGTGTAACCGGGGTGACCTTTAGAGTCATATTGCACCCAGTCCACATTGACCTTGGCCAGCTCGGTCTGGATGTGCTTGTAGGTCGTCTCTGCTCCGAGCTCAGTGTCAGTCGCCCCGGCGTGCAGATCGAAATGCAATCCGAAGAATACGTCCTTGTGCCAATTGCTACTCATGTCAAACTCCTTGTGTACCGCTACTAATACGGTTTTATCAGACATTCCCAAAATGCGCATTTGAACCTATAGATAATCCAGGAAAGGTTTGGCTTCCAGTATGCTCTTCAACGCAAGCAACGGAACGGACAGCGCAGCGGTGAACCATTGCGCGCCATGCGGCATACCGGCTGCATCGATCCACTCGGAAAAAGCCAGTGGTTCGAGGGCATCAACCAGATCGCCCACCAGGTCAAGGGCGAATGCAGGGTCCTGGTCGGCAATGGCCGCTAACACGAAACCCGTGCCGGTTGGCCAGAATCCGCCATTCGTATAGTTCCCCACCGGCACTGGCACCAACTGGCGCAGCCAGCCACCCTCCTCTGCCACCTGCCGCGTGCAACCATGCAGGAAGATACGGTCACGATTGGCTTTGTACCACGCGACAATGCGACGTCGCTGCGGCTCATCAGATAGCCAGTATGCCAAACCATTACCCCAGACATCGACTTGTCGGCAATCGACTGAGCCTGCCAGATAGGCGCCGGCCTGCTCGTCATACAAGCGATGCAGGTTGGCGCGAACACCTGCGGCAAGGCGTTGCCAACGCTGTAAAACTGCAGGCGACGCGATCCCATCGAACATACGGGCAGCCCTGAGCAGTCCTCGATGCAGAACCACGCTGCTCATCAACTCCCAACCCGTAATCGCGCACGGATCGTGAAAGCCAAAGCCGACGTAAGGCCATTGCGGGT
>CAIQQO010000283.1 GCA_903873965.1 uncultured bacterium | reverse complement strand
CGCGAGAAATGGCGGCTGAAACGACAGCGCTGGTATTAAAGGAGTTGAATATCGCGCCGAATGATTGGCGAAAACTGCTTGATGTCCCTGCTGCCGAACTGCTGCGTGTTCAGTCCAGATTCCCGCCCATACCACCCCATCAAAGCAAGGGCAAATCCGGTGGAATCACCGAGCCATTTCTGGGCGGTTTTGGACCTGTGGTTGATGGTGCTGTGCTCCCGCATCATCCTTTCGATCCGACAGCTCCGGCCATTTCTCGCGAAAAGCCTCTGATCGTGGGATGGAATGAAGACGAATATACATTCTTCGCCTGGGCAAGCCGTGATACGAGTGCTTTCGGCCTTAGCTTTGCAGGTTTGCACTCGAAACTCGAGCCGCAGTATGGTGCTGATACCGAACAGATTGTAGAAACATACCGCAGAGCCATGCCCAACGCCTCGGCGCCAGATATTTTCGTTGCCATTTCCTCGATCACGATGATGGGACTTGGATCTGTTGACATTGCCGAGAAAAAGGCGGCACAAAATGGAGCGCCCGTTTACCTGTACAACTTCGGCTACAAGTCAGAAATGAGAGTCCCCGGGACAGATTATGCGCTGGGTACACCTCACGCTATGGACATTACGTTCAAATTCGACAATGAAACACTCGTGAACGGCCCCGGCTTTCTCTCTGGCAACAATCCTGACCGTTATGTTGCGTCGCACCATTTTGCCGAACTGTGGACAAATTTCGCCCACACCGGGAAGCCTGCTGCAATGGGCGTGCCGGAATGGCCTGCTTACAACCTGGAAGACAGGCCAACCATGCGCATTGACACTAGGTGCGAGGTCATTCACGACCGGTTCAGCATAGAGCTTGCCGTGTGGCGAGCGACTGGGAAAATGTGATAAATCGGTGGCAGATGAATGGACAGATTTGTGAGTCGACAACGAAAACCGCGCACAGCGAGAGAGACACCATGCGCTGGGATGCGAATGCTTTGTAAAGCTTAGTCCTCTTCGGTGTAGTACTCAGACGCCATCGCAATACCTGGGGTCCGCCTGCTCCTGCGCAGTGGCCAGCGCCGTCAACGCCGCTATGCCGTTTTTCGTGTTCAGCGTGCGCATGCCCCACGTCGCCAATTGTTTGCACAAGATTTCGCGGCTGGTGGCATTGTCATCCACCACCAGAACGCGCATGCCTTCCAGATTGGTGGGGGTTAATGCCCTGCCGCGCGCGCCCAGTGCATTCCCAGACTGCAGCCCCATCCGGACAGTGAACCAGAATTCTGACCCCTGACCTTCTACACTCTCCACACCGATCTGACCGCCCATCAGTTCCGCCAATTGCTTCGATATAGCCAACCCCAGCCCGGTGCCGCCATATCGCCGCGTAGAGGAAGGGTCCAACTGACTGAATTTGCTAAACAGCAATGTCCGCTTGTCAACCGGTATGCCAATCCCGCTATCACGGATTGAGAAGCGCAAGACAACATTCTCATCCTGCTCCGATATACGCGTCACACGAACAACAACTTCACCGTGATCAGTAAACTTGACGGCATTACCCACGAGGTTAGTCATAATCTGTCGCAGCCTGCCGGGATCGCCATACAATAGGAAGTACAACCATGCCCGAAAACACTAGCAGCCCGATCCAGTGGGCGGCCAAAGTCAAGCAGGATAAGCTTCGTCGGCTATATGAAAGCGATGCGCGCGGCATCCGGGACGACGATCTGCTTAACGAGGTCGCCTTTGGGCTATACCTGCGCTGCACAAGCATTCTT
>CAIQQO010000282.1 GCA_903873965.1 uncultured bacterium | reverse complement strand
GAGGTCAAAATACCTGACTGAACCAGGCCACCCACGCTGATGTTCTTGGCCGTTGAGAGTTTTTCGGCTTCACCGTAGGCACCCTCTGTAAAGCCATATTGATCGAACCACGCCAGCGCCCAGCGGCTATCGGCATCAAAATCGCCTTCCTGCTCAGACAGCACTTCGTCAAGGGTCTCGTTGATCAGCGCCAAGGCTTCGCGCACCAGCATGGCCTTGCCGGCGGAGTCAATGACTTTGGCGTAACGGGTAAAGATCGCCATGCCGGGGCCAATGCTGGCCTGCGCCAGGTCGACCGGCGCAATGTTGCCGCGTTGCAGGTGAGTGAGTGCGATGGGCAATTCGGCTTTTAGTGCGCTCATAAACTCGCGGCGAGTGGCAGTGAGTGCGTCGCTTGGGCGCTTTCGGCAGACAATGATGATGCTGGAGGCGAGCACGTTATTGCCTGTCTTAACCCCGAAATCACGCTCGGTACGCATTGGCCAGGTTCCGCTGATTGCAAAGCCAGAACGAATCACTGCGTCGAGAAATGTTTCCCATCCTGTGCTGGCAGTACCCATCAACACTATTACTTTCTGATTGTTTGAAAGCATAGTAAATCGTAACCGGAAAGGCATCATGAGCCTGTTGAGCCAATCGATGCATCGCCATCGTCATGCCATCGAGAAAGAATGTTTCTGCTTTCTCTTTGGTACCGTGTCTATACGGTGTCGCAACCAATTCTTCCAGCTTTGGAACAGCAAGTGTAGCAAAAAGGTTAGGATAGACCGATTTCATGGAGTTCCGTAGCCACACATAAAAGAAATCCGATAGGTCGGCATATCCAATATTGTCGTAGTAAGGTGGATCGGTTGAGACAAGTTTCCCTTCGGTTATTGTCTGAGTCGCAGCGTCAGACTGAGCTACTGTTCCTGATCCTTGTACGGGTAATGCATCCATAACTTTGGGTACCCATTCAAGTGAACCACCCCAACCTCCAGTACTATCAGAGAATGTATTCGCTTCAGCAAAGTCCCAAGTCATAGGAATTGCTTGTCGTGCGAATACCTGTTCGATCTTTTCGCCAATTCGATTCCAAATGCAGATTGTCGAAAGACGATTAGCCAGACGACTCACGGCACACGACAGATACACCGCCATCGCATCCCCATACGCCACCGCCCCAATACCGCCTTCGGAGAGAGGTTTGTGGTCATCGGGCAACCCGGCAGCCAGTGCATCACGTGTCACCAGTGCGCGTGCCTCATGCACCAAGTCGGAGAAGGTCGTTAACGCTACCAATTGGCGAGGGGTGAAAAGATGCCTGAAATGTGTCATCCCATAGAGTGGCGTAAACATTGAGCGTCGATCAGGTGCAATTTCTGGTTCGGGTTCCCATATCGGATGGGCACTTCCTGCAATAGTTTCTTGCTCATCTGTCGGTGTCAAATAAACACGACCACGTTCACCCTCAGCAACAATAGCCATTAACCGCGCACCCATGCGTCCCGCCACGCCTTCTGCTTTTATGTGTTCTCCAACGATGGGTGTCTTTGACATTAGGCATTGAAAGTTTGGCCCTCGCGCCAGCTTAGTGCCATTCTTGGCGGCGTCAGCGTCTTTGGGCTTGCCCGCCTTCACCGTGAAGCGATAGCCGCCCTTCTCGATGACAGGCTCAACATAGGCTTCCTTGCCCTCTTTGGTGGAAAGCATAAAGGTCGAGGCCAGCGGCACGTCAATATGCCCAAACGCCGGATTGGGGCTTTTCACCGTCCGCGCCCACAGCCATGCAATCACGGTCAACTTCTGCCCCACGTACTTCTTCAGGTCAGGGCGCTCCTGCGCCATCTCCGCCGTGATCTCAACCTTTGGATACAGATGCCCGATGCGCTTCTCGGCCTCATCGCGCATCCACTGGCCGTAATAGCGCACATCCTCTGCCAGCCCCTGCGCCCCTGTCCACGTCTGATCCATCAGCCGCTTACCGCTGCGCACTTCGGGGTTGACCGGTGGTTTCCCGGCAAACTTGGGCGGTATCTCGATCATGGCTTTGTTGATCAACACCGCCACAGGGTTGAGGTCGCTGGCATACGCTTCCAGCCCCAGGCGCTGCGCTTCCAGTGGCAATGCACCGCCACCGGCGAAGGGATCATGAAACGCTGGCAGCTTATACCGATCAAACAGTTCCTTCGCTTGTGGGTGATCGGCATTGGCCGCGCACGTATAGCGCCAGCTTTGCCAGATTTCATCGCGTGCGGGTTGCAATACCTTCTCGTTGGTCGTGTTCTCCCACTTCACCAACTCGCGGATAATCTCGAACAGCCTTTCGCGCTCGATGTCCGCGATGCACTCATGCAGCGTCGGCTCCGGCCCAGGCGCAGGCACATT
>CAIQQO010000281.1 GCA_903873965.1 uncultured bacterium | reverse complement strand
GACGTCGTAGGTGCGGAACTTGGGCCGGTTGTCGAAAATGTCGTTGCTGTTGCCCACCCACTGGTAATTCAGCGTCGAGCGCGTGTCGGTGACGTTGAAGTTGGTGGACGTCCAGTCCTTGACGTACTGATTGAAAGTTTCGTTGACGTTCGACGTACTCCAGGTGCCACCTCGTACCTCGACCCAACTCAAATTGATCGTGTTGTCGTCGTGATCGTTCCAGCCACCCTGGCCCGACCCGGTATAAAACTGGACCACCCACTCGTAACCGCCGCCATTGTTCGGCTCGCCACTCGCCCAGTTGTCCCAGATGATCCTTCCGCCGGTAGAGGCGTAAACCCAGTCTCCGCTGAAATCCTGGGCGGTCTGGATCCCATTGTTGTACTTCCGGTGAATGCCGATCCAGACGGAGCCAGCAACGAGGCCACTACTGTTGCTGACCGCATCCAGCACGCCCGAATTCTGGCGCGCATTGGTCGGCTGGGCCATTGGTCGGCTCCAGGTATTCGGATCAATGTCGCCGCCGGTGTGCCAGTAGTACCACACTGGTTTGTAACTGAAGTCCTGCCCCACTGTAACGTTCCAGCTACTCGCGGTGGACAGGTTTGCAATGTTCGACGTAATCGTGTTGTAGCCGGCTGGCGTGAGGGTATAGACCCCGCTCATGTCGTTGGTCGCCAACGTGGGCGCTGCGCCGTACCAGTCCGGCGTGCGCGCCTTCACTTCGGTGCTGCTACCGTCGGTCAGCGTATATAACCACTGCCCGGTGTCCTTGTAGGTCACCGCATAGCGGCCCTGACTGTTGTCGTAGTCAGTGTTTGTTGCGTAGTTGTACCGGTCGAGCCACTTGCCCAAGGCCGGGAAATAGCCGTAATACTGTTCGTAGCCAGTTGCCGTGCTGGAGGTGCGGAAGGACTTGTCCTGGGTGTAATAGACGTTGGCTTTTTCCTTGTAGGTGCCAACGGTTTCCTGCCAGGTCGTCGGCACGCCCTGACTCACTACGCGCAGCACATCGGCCTCGGCGCCAACCGGCATGCGGATCCACTTGTCGCTCCAGCCCGATACGTTGATGCTCACCACCTCCAGTGGCTTGACCGTGCCGGATGCGGGCGCGAGGCTCCAGTCCGGGGTCCAGGCGATCACCGTGGTGTTGCCGTTGATCACCTGATTGCGCTTGAGGTTGGTGGCGGCAAAGTCGTAGAGCTTCTTGTAGCCTAGCTGGGCGATGACGGCGTCGCGTTGCACGCCGATGAGCTGGTTGAAGGTGCGCTCGAAACCGTTGATCAGATCGGTCGGACTCACGCCGGCTGCGGCCCAATTGATGATCGGGGTGCCGGTGGCCGACTTGTTGGCCCCGAGTCCGGCGTTATAGGACGCTTGCGTATTGAAATAGTCCACGCCCTCGACGAACCATTCGCGCTTGATGCTGCCGTTCCAGTAACCGTCCTGCGTGAGCGTGACGTCCATGGTGTTGAAGTAGTAGCCGGACTTGATCGATTCCAACCCGACCTGCTCGGTCACGGTGGTCGTCTCCCACTTCACCACCGGCACGTCTATGACCTTGTCCTCCACCTGGTTGTAGCCGGTGACGACCTGGTAGGTGATGGTTTCCGTGCTGATGATCGGCGTCAAGACCGTCTTCGTCCCCGCGGCCTGTGCGGCGGACGCATCCAGCACCAGGTCCTCGCCCGCAAGCGCTTCCAGCGTGCCCAGGGTCTGCAGCGTGCCCTGGCCGAGGAGATAGACCGAACCCGCACCCAGCGAAGCGCGCAAGGTGGTCCTGGCTGACTCGGTGGCCGGTATGGCCCGCGCTTCGGTGTTGGTTAGCGCAGTGGAGAGGCCGGCGCGCACGTCGATGCGGGCGCTGCTGCCGTCGCTGGTGCTCACGCTGCCGTAGATCGTGACATCCTTCGCCGCGTTGAGCCAGACATTGTTCCTGGCATCGACGTTGCCGGCGACGTAGACGTTGTCGCCGCGCAGCTGCACCCAGTCGGTGGAACTGATGCTGGCCGCATCACCCCAGTTGGTGACGCTTTCGCCCCAGACCAGCACGCCGCCAGTACCGACG
>CAIQQO010000280.1 GCA_903873965.1 uncultured bacterium | reverse complement strand
GAAATCCGGGCATACACCTGGGCCAACTACGATAAGGCGCTGGGGATGATCACGTACAGCGAGAGCCGGCGAATCCTGACCGAGGCGAACAGCTACATTGTCGCGCATGCACTGCAGATAGCGGAGATGGCACGTGAAACGTGAAAGGGGCTAAAGGATGTTAGTGACCTGTGTCAAGGCTCATTATTGCAGATGCGCGGTCTCTGGCTGCAACGGGCATGGTGGGCTTGTGTTCCCTCTTCCCTCACACCATCAGCCGCACTTCAACCTGCGTTCCGGCAGTCAACCGATCGACACCTATAGGGGCGCAGACTAGGCCATCAGCGCGGACCAGGCCGAAGATGAGGTTGCTCTTCGTCGTGACAGGTTCTGCGGTGGGCAATGCGGTCACACCTTTCGCTGCTCCTGCAGATGCTGGTACAAGCTTTACCGGAAACCAGTGTTCAAGGTCGCGCGGCGACTTGACATCTTGGCTAAGTGTGGCAGAGACGGTGCGCACTGACGAGAGGATGTCGCCCTGCATGCGTAACAGGGTTGGCGTCACAAACAGCTCGGCAGTAACAAAGGCGCTAACCGGATTACCCGGCAGACCATACACCGGCTTGCCATCGCATACGGCAAAGAGCGTCGGCTTGCCGGGGCGAAATGCAATGCCGTGCACCAGTATGCCCGGTTTGCCCATGCCGTTCACCACATCGGGCGTGAAATCGCGCTCGCTCATGGAGGTGCCGGCCATAAAAATGACCATATCGGCCTCGCGCATCGCGCGTGCCGCCGCACTATCGAAGGCGTCGCGCAAGTCGGGCAGGATGCCAAAGTCGATGACTTCACCGCCGTTGCGCTCGATCAGCGCAGCCAGCATCGGGGTGTTGATATTGCGCACCTGACCCAGTCGGATCGGCGCGCCGGGCGGCACTACTTCGTCGCCACTGGCAATGAGCGCGACGCGAGGCTTACGCACCACCCCGACCTCAGTCATGCCGAATGACAGCAAACCGCCAATCTCCTGTTCGCGCAGTCGGGTGCCGGCACGAATAACAACCTCGCCGGCTTTGACGTCCTCGCCCGGCTGGATAGTGTTGTCGCCAGAGGTAATCTGCGTTTGCGTCTGGACTTTGCCCGACGCATGATCTCCTGAGGTATCAAGGAACTTGATCTGCTCGATCATGACGACGGCATCGGCACCTTCAGGCACATTACCACCGGTGTGAATCAGCGCCGCATCGCCAAACTTAACTCGCAAGTGGGTGATTTCGCCCATGCGGACTTCGCCGATGACACGCAGAACGCCGGGAGTTGATCCGGCGCGCACAGCGTAACCATCAACGGTACTACGACGAAATTCGGGCAGCGGGATTGACGACACAATATCGACGGCCAGAATGCGCCCGCGCGCCGCCGCAGTATTGACACGTTCGACCTGCGGACCAAGCTGTGCAGCATCAAGCGCCGCATGCATTTTAGCCAATGCAACAGACGGCGGGAGCAGGTCGAAAGTACGCATCATTAAGTCGCCTAGCGCATCGCCATACCAGAGGCGCTTAACAGGCTGGTCACGCTCGCGCTCATTGCGTTGAAGAATGGCAACGAATACAGTCCGATGACAAAGACAAAGATGAGTAGCGGCGCAACGGCTAGGACTTCGCGCCAGTTCACGTCGACGAGTTTATCGTTGGCAACATCACGGCTCTCACCTAGGAAAATCTTCTGATAGAAGGTCAGCAGGTAGGCGGCGCTCAGAATCATCCCCAGCGCAGCAAACGCCGTCATCAGGCTATTGGATACATACGCGCCCTGCAGGATGACGAACTCGCCCACAAAACCATTCAGAGCGGGCAACCCGACAGAACTGAGCGTGAACAACAGCGCCAGTGTTCCATACAACGGCATCTTGCCCCAGATACCGCCGAACTTGGAGAGATCGCGCGTGTGACGTCGTTCATACAGGAAGCCTACGATGAGGAACAGGCCGCCCGTGCTGATACCGTGGTTGACCATCTGCAACAGTGCGCCCTGAATGCCCAACTGGTTCAGGCTAAAGATACCCAATACGATATAGCCCATGTGGCTGACGGATGAGTACGCGACCAGTTTCTTGGCATCAGTCTGCGCAAAGGCCACAATCGCGCCATACAGAATGCCGATTACAGCCAGGATCATCATCATCGGCGCGAACTGCTTGCTGGCTTCGGGGAAGAGCGCCAGGTTAAAGCGAATCAACCCATACGCGCCCATCTTGAGCAACACGGCTGCCAGAATTACCGAGCCGGGAGTTGGCGCTTCGGTGTGCGCATCGGGTAACCACGAATGGAACGGGAACAATGGCACTTTGATGACGAATGCAATTGCAAACGCCAGGAAAAGCGGCGCGCTGGCCGTCCACAGGCCGTTCTTCGCGATCAAAGCCACTAGGTCAAAGGTGCCACCGTTGATGCCAAGATACATGATCGCCAGCAACATCAGGACGCTTCCAGCCATCGTGTAGATGAAGAACTTCATCGATGCATAGATGCGCCGTTCGCCACCCCATACACCGATGATGAAATACATCGGGACGAGGGCAAACTCCCAGAACACATAAAACAGGAACATATCGAGCGACAGGAACACGCCAAGAGTAGCCATCTCCATCAACAGCACCAAGGCATAGTATTCCTTCTGCCGATCGTGGATGGCGCCTTGCGACGCGAAAATCGCAATCGGGAAAATGGCCGTCGTCAACATCAACATCCAAATGCTGACGCCATCGACACCGAGTTTGTAGCCAATGCCATACTGCTCGATCCACTTATAGGACTCAACAAACTGGTAGCCAGCCTGCGCGTTATTAAAGCCGAACAGTAGCACCAGCGAGACAACGAGCGTGACAAGAGAGAAACCGATGGCAGCCCAGCGCATCAACCCTGTGGCTGCGCGCGGCATCAGCGCAATCAGAATCGCACCGATCAATGGAAGGAAAATAATCAATGACAGCATGTTGTTTCGTTAAACCAGATTGTGCTTGAAGAAATCAACGGCCACCTGCCACGCGTCTTTGGCGGCGACCTCGTTGTAACTGCCGTGGGTATTGTTCATGAACGCGTGACCGGCGCCCTTATACACCTTGACAGTAATCGACTTTCCGGCTGCGCTAAACGCGTTCTGCACACGGTCAATTTGCGCCTGCGGGATGCCCTGATCAAGTTCGCCATAAACGGACAGCACTGGAGCACTCACCTTGCTCAGATCCTCGCCATGGGGGTCATATCCGCCGCCATACCATGGTGAAATGGCGCCTAGATGCGGGTAGCGGCTGGCAATCTTATAGGTCAGGAAGCCACCCATGCAAAAGCCCATCAACCCGAGCCGGTCAGGGTGCACGAGAGCGTCAGCTCGTAAATAATCAAGCGCCAGCGTAATTTCACCCAGCGCGCGATCGACATTGGAGCGCACTAGCATCATGAGCTTCATCGCATCATCAGGCTCAGTCGCGATCTGGCCATGATAGAGATCGGGCACCAGCACGGTAAAGCCCTGCGCCGCCAGGCGTTGCGCCATGTCGCGCACGTGCGGTTCAATGCCCCACCATTCCTGGATCAGGACAATACCAGGATGAACAATGCCATCATCCGGTCGCACCAGAATGCCCTGCGGCCCTGCGCCGCTCGCATCCGTAAAGACTGTTTCCGATCGAACAATCATCGCTTGTCCTCCCTCATTTCACGAACCACCTTCATCGCGCGCCCGCGCTATACACGAACCATGCCACGATGACAACCACGCCAACTAACATCATCAATCCATACGAGCGGACAAAACCATTCTGCGCCTTCCGCAATCCACCGGACGCTTTCTGCACCAATGTTCCCGCGCCGTTGACGACGCCATCAATACCACCGATATCGAACACGCGTGCCAGAAAGCTGCATGCTGCATAGAACAGTTTGACAACTACGTCCTTGTAAATCGCATCAATAAACCACGCGCGTTTGATGAAGGTATAGAGTGGGCCCAGCTTCTGGAGTGGATCTTTGTCATCAGCCTTGGCATAGGCATTGCGATATAACGCCCACGCCCCCGCCAATGCCGCAATCGACAGAACTGTAAAGAAGCCGGCAACGCCGATCTGGAAGGCTTCGGCTTCAGCTTCGCCAAGCACCGGCGCAAGCCAGTTGCCAAGCGAGCCAACGCCGGGCAGGTTCAGCGCGCCACCTATTGCCGACAACACCGCCAGAATGATGAGTGGGATGGTCATCAACGGGCTGGACTCAGCCGCATGCGCTGCATCTTCTGTACGCGGCTTGCCAAAGAACACCATGACGAGTTGGCGCCCGACATAGAAAGCGGTGAAGACCGCCGTGATACCGAGCAGCACAAAAACCAGTATGTTCTTCGATAGCGCAGCCACGATGATCTCGTCCTTCGACCAGAATCCGGCCAGCGGGAAGATACCGGCCAGTGCGAGGCTGCCGATCAGAAAGACGATAAACGTCACTGGCATCTTCGTACGCAGGCCGCCCATATTGCGCATGTCCTGTGGATCAATCGGTTCCTTATGATCGCCGTGTGCACCATGCTTGGAGTGGCTGAGGTGTTCCATACCATGGATCACGCTGCCCGCTGCGAGGAACAGCAGCGCCTTGAAGAAGGCGTGCGTGGCCAGATGAAACACACTCGCAACATACGCGCCGAGTCCGGCAGCCGCTACCATGAAACCAAGCTGGCTGATGGTTGAGTAGGCCAGCACTTTCTTGATGTCATTCTGGGTCAACGCCACGCTGCCAGCAACAAAAGCGGTCAACGCACCGACAACGGCGACGACCGTCTGCGTATCAGGCGCGGCCGCAAACAGCACATGTGCGCGCGTCATCATATAGATACCTGCAGTGACCATCGTCGCGGCATGGATCAGCGCCGAAACGGGCGTCGGGCCGGCCATTGCATCTGGCAGCCACACAAACAACGGTATCTGTGCACTCTTGCCAGTAGCGCCAACAAACAACAGCAGCGTGATCCCGACGATGATCGGGGCATTCACACCAAACGTTGCGACCTTGGAAAACACATCGGTAAAGGTCAGCGTGCCAAAGGCGACGAAAATGGCCATGATGGCGAGAATAAAACCGACGTCGCCAATACGATTGACGACAAACGCCTTGCGTCCGGCTTCGGCGTTTTTAATATTGTTAAACCAGAAGCCAATCAACAGGTACGAGCACAAGCCGACCAGTTCCCAGCCGACGAACATCAGCAGGAAGTTGTTCGACATGACCAGCACCAGCATCGAGGCGATGAACAGGTTCAAATAGACGAAGAAACGCTGGAAGCGCGGGTCGCCGTGCATATAGCCGATGCTGTAGATGTGGATCAGCGCGCCAACGCCAGTGACAATCAGCATCATGGTGGCGCTCAAGGCATCGAGTTGCAGACCAAACGGCACTGTAAGCGTGCCAACTTGAATCCACGGAATGCCCAGATCGACGGGAATGGCGCTCGTTCCTTCCGGCAGTGCGCCGACCTGACTGAACACCATGGCAGAAACGATAAACGCGGCAATGACCATCAGCGAGGCCACCGCGCCAATGGCGCGTTCGCCCAGCCGCTTACCCAGCGTGGCATTGATCAACAGACCGAGAAGCGGGAACAAGATTGGAGAAATGTAAAAAAGCTGCATGGTTAATGTTCGACTGTGATCGGCCGATTACCCCTTTAACTGGTTGAGTTCGTCCACGTTAGCGCTCTGCTTGGTACGGAACACGGTGACAATCAGCGCAAGTCCGACGGCGACTTCGGCCGCTGCCACAGCCATGACAAAAAACACAAACATCTGCCCATCCAACTGCCCCCACTGATGTGCGAAGGCCACGAAGGCCAGATTGGCCGAGTTCAGCATCAACTCGACCGACATAAAAATCATAATGGCGTTGCGGCGCGTCAGGAATCCGATCACGCCCATGGTGAACAGAACCGCCGATAATAGAATATAGGGAGAGATCGTGTTCATTTTTCCCTCGTCAGAACGACTGCGCCGATGATAGCCACCAGCAACAGCACCGATGTCACCTCAAACGGCAGCAGATAGGAGTTGAAGAGTTTCATGCCAATCTCCATCGGTCCGGACTTGATCAAGTCGGGGGCGACGGGCGATGCGCCGAAGCGTGACACGAAGACATAAGCAGCCTGTATCAGCAGCAGCACGCCCAACCCACCAGCCAGTGGTCGCTGCCACTTCAGGTCTTTGGACAACACCTCGCCATTGAGCCGTTCAGCACCCAGCAGCATGATAACGAAGAGAAATAGCACCATGATGGCGCCCGCATACACACTAATCTGAATGATCGCCAGAAACGGCGCATTCAGCATCAGGTACATAACGGCCACGGTCGCGAAGTTGATGATGAGGAACAACGCAGCATATACCGCGTTGCGGCTGGTCAGCAAACCGGTTGCCGCAGCCACACTGATGATCGCAAGGACGATGAAGACGATTAATTCTCCAGACATTGTTCCAATCTCTCTCTGCTAGACGCTGGCGTCAATTGGTGGGTATGGCAAGATGGCCCGTTCGTACTTGCCGGGTGGCGTCACCTGCGGAGTACCCTGTACCCCGGCGGGTGCAGGTTCCAGCAGCTTGTCCTTCGCATAGATCATGCCCTCGCGGGTGTAACCGGTTGGAAACTCAATCGGCTCCAGTACGATGGCGTTGGTCGGGCAGGCATCTTCACAGTAACCACAGAAGATGCAACGGAGCATGTTGATCTCGTACGTCTTGGAATAGCGCTCGCCGGGAGAAAAGCGCTGTTCATTGGTGTTCTCTGCCGCCTCAACGTAAATCGCATCCGCAGGGCAGGCCGCCGCGCACAAGGCGCAACCGATACACTTTTCCAGTCCGTCATCGTAGCGCTTGAGATGATGGCGTCCGCGGAAACGGGCGGACATGGGCTTCTTCTGCTCAGGATACTGCACCGTCACCGGCTTGCGGAAAAAGGTTTTGAGCACGGTGGCAAAGCCCATCGGCATGCCGCCAAGTCGCGAAATGATGTCTCGTACAGATGACATTTCAGTACACTCCCAACACAATGAGCAACGCCGTCAGCATCACGTTGGCGAGGCCAATCGGCAGCAGCGCTTTCCAGCCAAACGACATCAGTTTGTCGTAGCGGAAGCGTGGCAACGTCGCGCGCACCCACACGATGATCAACAGCCCGATCACCACTTTGATTGCGAAGTACACCAGCGACAGCACGGGAACTTCGTTGACAAAAGGTCCAGACCAGCCACCGAGAAAGAACGTGGCAAAAAGCGCGCTCATGGCGATCATTTTGACGTACTCGGACATGTAGAACAGCGCGAACTTCATACCGCCATACTCGGTGAGAAAGCCGGCTGTCAGTTCCTGTTCAGCTTCCACCAGGTCAAACGGCGCGCGCGCCAGTTCAGCCATCGCGCAGATCGCGAAGATGATGGCCGCGATTGGTTGGCGGAAAATCAACCAACCTAATATATTGCCGGGTTGCTGGTACTTAACAATGTCGTTCAGGCTGGCGCTTGAAGCCATCAGCACGACAGCGACGAGTGACAACCCCAGCGCCAGTTCATACGAGATCATCTGGGCTGAAGCGCGCAGTCCGCCGAGGGATGCGTACTTGTTGTTGGATGACCAACCAGCCAGCGCCGATCCATACACCCCAATACTCAAAATCGCAAGGATGTACAGCACGCCAATATTGAGATCGCCCATCAAACTGAAAATGGGATCGCTTCCAAACGGAATCACCGCAAACACAATCAAGGCCGGGATGACGGCGATCATCGGCGCCAGGAAGTAGATCACCTTGTCGGCCTGCGCCGGCGTGATGCTCTCCTTCACGATCAACTTTAGTCCATCAGCGACAGGTTGAAGAAAGCCCTGCGGCCCGGCGCGGTTAGGCCCGATGCGCGCCTGCAGCCGCGCGATAAAGCGCCGTTCCAACAGCGTGGTATACGCAAAGCCCGCCAGCGCGATGATGATCAACGCGACCGATTTCAAAAAGAACAGTAGTATTGGTGCCATTGACACTCTCGTTATTGCTACATGTCGGGCAGCACCATCAGGCGCTACCCGCTAGACTCATTTCGCCGTTCGAGTCATTTCGGAATTCCGATATTCGACATGCCCAGCCAGCACTTTACTGCGGCTAATCAATTCACCCGCCTGATACAGAGTGCGAGGCAAATGCTGCAACGATTCCATATCAGCGGATGGCGGGGCGACCGCTTCGCTGACCGCTGTAAAACCGCTCTGCTCTGCGCGCGCCGCATAGCGCGCACCGACGCCGCCAGTATTATCGTAAGCCGTGCCTCCATAGTACAGGTCAGCACGTCCCACCGGTGGCCATTGCGATTCAGTCACACCCAGTAATTCATAGGTCAAACCTGCATAGTCCGGGCGGCTATCCGCCAGTGCGGCAAAAATCTCGGTAGTGCCGTGGAAACCCCACGATTTACCCAACCGCTTCGCAACTTCCTGGATGATCCACCAATCGGGTTTGGCTTGACCCATACCCGGGAGCGCACGGTAAAAGCGCTGCACGCGCCGATCACCACTGGTGAAGCTGCCGTCACGTTCCGCAAAGCTCAGCGCCGGCAGGACAACATTCGCACTCTTCGCTACGTCGGTAAGAAACAACTCCTGAACGACCGTGAATGCAGCTTGCGGCACATCAGCGGGATCGCCCACACCGATCAGCCATGCCACATCGGCTTGGCGCTTTCCATGCTGCACTGCTACTGTACTTGCCAGCTGCTCAGGCAATGCATCAAACACGCCCTGGGTATTCGCATGCGGGTACAGAGGCAGCAAACCACTGTTGGCTTTGCCGGCATGCCCACTCTCAATCATGATGTTGGCGAGAGCGCGCGCCAGTGCGCGCGCACCGTCAGCACTCAGCTTCTCATCACCAAACACGATCAGCACGTTGCGCGCCGCCTTCAGTTCAGCGCCAAGTGCCATGGTCTCAGTTGCAGCCCAATTTGCAGCCGTGCCAAGTTCATAATTGACGGTCTTGGTCGCATAACGATGCATTTTGGTGATGTGGTCATGCGCCATGACCAGCTTGGCGCCACGATCGACAACCGCCTGGCGCAGCAGGAGGAACCACACAGGCGCGCTCTCTTCAAGATCACCGTTTACAACAAGAATCGTATCGCCCTTGCCAATCTGCTTAAACTCGGTGTCCTTGCCAACGCCGAAGCCTCGGACAATATCCGCATAAGCAGCAGGGATAGCGGGTGACATTGTCACTGAACCGGTCTTGATCACATCGGTCAATAGCTGACCAAACAGAAAGGCGTCTTCATTGGGCAGTCGGTCGCCAATGACGCCGGCGACGTGTTTGCCACGCACTTTGTCGGCCACCAGTTGCAGAGCGGCTTCCCAAGTGGATTCAGCCAGTTTACCGCTGGCGTCTCGCACCAGTGGCTGCGTCAACCGATCGGTCGACCGGGTGAAGTGATGGACGAAACGACCCTTGTCGCACGTCCATATCTCATTTACATGCTCATTCTGGCGGGGCATGACGCGCTTGATCTCGTGACCGCCTGTGCGGGTTTCGAGGCGCGTGTTGAGTGTGATGTTGCAGCCAACAGCGCAATGGGTGCACACGCTCGGTGTGCTGTCTAGTTCCCACGGGCGCGCCTTGAAGCGGAAGTCGGCGGTGGTCAACGCACCTACCGGGCAGATATCGGTGGTGTTACCGCCAAAGTAAGAATCAAAAGGCGGGTCACTGAAAGTCACGATCTCCATATGGCGACCGCGATCGTGGAATTGCAGCACATGATCGTCGGCCACATCATCCTGGAAACGGATGCAACGACTGCACTGAATGCAGCGCTCACGGTCAAGGAAGATCAGGTCGCCCAGCGGAACGTGCTTGGCGTTGTGATTCTTGGCCTCATATTCAAAACGACTGACGCCAGGCCCATGCGCCAGCGTGAGATTCTGAAGAGGGCACTCGCCACCCTTGTCGCAAATCGGACAATCGAGCGGATGGCTGGTGAGTAGAAATTCAAGGACGTTGTTGCGTGCATCGAGCACCTGCTTGGTGTTGGTGCGCACTGCCATGCCCTCACTCACAGGGGTGGTACACGCCGTCGCCAGCTTGGGCATCCAGGCGATGACTGCCTTGCCGTCTTCTGTCTTCACCACCTGCTTGGTCGCCGGGTCCATTTTTGGCGTACCCACTTCAACCAGGCACATACGGCACATGCCGACTGGCTTCAGCTTGGGGTGATAACAAAACACGGGTATGTCGTTATCTATTTTCTTGGCAGCATCAACGATCACCGTCCCCTTGGGTACCGCGACCGGGATGCCATCTATTGTCAAGTTAATCATGTCTGCCATTCAATAACACACTCCAACCGGATCAACGTACCCAGGGCAACCACAATACGGAGCGCCACGGACCATTGGTCTCGACTAGCATCCCCGCCGGCCTCCAGAGCGGTGGCGTGTCACCAACTCCGTGGCTGGGCGGCCCTATGACCTAATGCGACTTACCTGTCGGCGCCTCCGAGAGTACCGATATGGCGTGATCGCGGATAAGTTCGTCCTGATAAATACCGGACTTGCCGTCATGATGCTCACGGATAAACTGTTCGTATTCCGGGCGGAAGTGCTTAATTGTGCTGAGCACCGGGCTGGTCGAGAATTCGCCCAGCAGGCAGAAGCACTTATTGGCCATGCCGTTGGCGACGTCGACCAGCATGTCGATGTCGCGCTGAGTGCCGTGCCCACTCACAATCTTGTCGTACACCCGCAAAGCCCAGAAGGTGCCTTCGCGGCAGGGCGTACACTTGCCGCACGATTCATGCTTGAAGAAGCGCACCATCTTGCGCGCCGCCCACACGATATCGACGGTGTCGTCCAGAATAACGAAAGAAGCCGAGCCCAGAATCGACCCGGCAGCAGCGACACTCTCGTAATCAAGTTTGGTGTCGAGAACGCTGGCAGGTAGTATAGGCGCAGACGAACCGGCGGGCAGGATGCCCTTTACCGGGCGGCCATCAATAGTGCCGCCAGCCATCTCGATCAGATCGCGTATGGTGTACTGACCGAGCGGTAATTCAAAGTTACCTGGCTTGTTAACGCGCCCGCTGACGCAGAAGATTTTCGTCCCCGGGCTCTTTTCGGTGCCAAACTGACGGTACCACTTGGCACCGTACAACACGATTGGCGGGACGTTGGCCAGCGTCTCAATGTTATTGATGACGGTTGGTTTGGCATACAGACCCTGCACCGCCGGAAAAGGTGGGCGCAAACGCGGTTGACCCAGCTTGCCTTCAAGAGATTCGAGCAACGCAGTTTCTTCGCCGCAGATGTAGGCGCCTGCGCCCAGGTGGATGTGAATATCCAGGCTGTAACTGGTGCCAAAGATGTTCTTGCCCAGTAGTCCGGCGGCATAGGCTTCATCAATCGCCTTCTGCAACGCCTTCGCGGGCTCGTAGAACTCGCCACGCAAATAGATATAGGCTGTTCCCGCCTGCACCGCGTATGAGCACAACGCCACACCCTCAATAACCTGATGCGGGTTGTTCTCGACCAACTGGTGATCTTTGAAGGTGCCGGCTTCGCTTTCATCGCCGTTGACGACGACATATTTCGGGAACATATCTTTGGGGAGAAAGCTCCACTTCAGCCCGGCAGGAAAGCCTGCGCCGCCGCGCCCGCGCAACCCGGCATCCTTGACGACACCCATCACTTCGTCGGGTTTCATCCCGGCGACTTCCAAGCTGCCAATAGCTTTACGCCACGCAGCATAGCCGTCATTCGCCTGATAGACAGCTATTTCCCGAATGTTCGGCACATCTAGATCACGCAACAATACGTGTTTTTCCATGTCACCCTTATTGCGGCTCTCAGGCCGTCTGTGGCCCAGCAGCCGTGGAGCGTGCTCCGCCCAAATCATCCACCATCTTGTCGAAGCTCTCGGGCGTGAGTGAATAGCGATACTCGCGATTTACCTGAGCCACGGGTGCGCGATCACAGGCCGCGATACACATAACCGTGCGCAAGGTAAACTTGCCATCAGGCGTGGTCTGCCCTGCCTGCACGCCCAGTTTGCGCTCGCAATGATGCACAAAAGCATCCGCGCCGCGCAATGCGCACGGCAGGTCGTCGCACACCTCGATCACATACTGCCCAGTCTTCTCTTCGAAAAACATGGTATAGAAACCAACGATTGATTTCACTTCAGTCGGATCAAGCGCAGTGATGTCGGCCACTTCACGCATGGCATCGTCGCTACAAAACCCATATTCTTCCTGCGCCATATAGAGCAACGGCATGACGGCGCTGCGTTTCGTCGGGTACTTGGCCAGCACCTTCTCAATGTCTGCAGCGCGTTTTTCTTTTAATGTCATCTGTCAACCTCACCTAGCACGATATCGACGGAGCCCACAATGCCTACGATGTCCGCAATCAAACAGCCCTTGCTCAACTGTGGCAGGGACTGCAGGTTGCACAGAGAAGGCGCGCGGAAATGGACGCGGCGCGGTCGCACGCCGCCATCCGAAGAAATGAAGACGCCAAATTCGCCTTTGCCGCTTTCTACAGAGAAATACACTTCGCCCTCGGGTGCGCGGAAGCCCTCTGTCCACAACTTGAAATGATGGATGAGCGACTCCATCGAATAAGCTATTTCATGTTTGGGCGGAGGCGCCACCTTGCGGTTGTCGGTGATCACCGGACCGGATGGGAGTTTATCGAGCGCCTGTTGAATGATCTTCAGGCTTTGATAGAACTCCTCTACACGGCAGCGGTAACGATCGTACACATCGCCATTACTACCCACAGGCACGCTGAATTCAAAGTGGTCATACGATGAATAGGGCATCGCCTTGCGCACGTCGTAATTCACGCCACTGCCGCGCAAGGAAGGGCCAGTCATGCCCCATGCAATCGCATCTTCCTTGTTAATGACACCGATACCCACAGTGCGCTCGCGCCACAGGGGGTTCTCTTTGAGCAGTTTCTCGTAGTCGAGCAGCTTGTCGGGGAACACTTTGATCACGTTCCTGACGGCGTCGATGAAGCCGGCGGGTATATCGCGCCACAGGCCGCCGACGCGGAAATAACTCGACATCATGCGCACGCCTGAGACCATCTCGAAGATATCGAGCAGCATTTCGCGCTCGCGAAACGTGTACAGGAACATGCTCATCGCGCCGATATCGAGCGCGTGCGTGCCCAGCCAGACGAGGTGGCTGTTCATGCGCGTCAACTCGTTCAGAATGACGCGGATGTATTGTGCGCGCAATGGCACATCAACACCCATCAACTTCTCGACAGCACCCACGTAGGCCGTGTTGCAAATCATCGGGGCAAGGTAGTCGATGCGGTCAGTGACAACGATAGCCTTGGTATAGGTCTTGCTCTCGGCGGTCTTCTCAATGCCGGTATGCAGAAAGCCGATGTCGGGGATACAGTTGATCACGGTTTCGCCGTCGAGTTCCAACAGCAGGCGCAAAACGCCGTGTGTGGATGGGTGCTGCGGCCCCATGTTCAGCAACATGTTATCGCCGGTCAAAGCGCGCGGCGAAACCAGCTTCTTCAACTGATCAAACGTGATATCGAGCTGCGTATCGCTCGCGCTAACGACGTTCTTCGGCGACTCTTCAATCCGTAGGTTGGGTATGGTCATAGTCTACTCTTGTGCGCGCGGTTTATTTGCTTCCACGCGTTCGCGATTGAACGAGAACGCCACTTCTTCAACCTTCACCGCGCTTTCCTTCAGCAACGGATGACCTTCCCAACCGGCCGGCATCATAATGCGGCGTAGATCGGGATGACCCTCGAAGTTGATACCGAAAAGGTCGTACATTTCGCGTTCCAGCCAGTTGGCAGCGCAATACACGCCCGTAGCCGTCGCAATCGAGCGGTTGGATTCACTCAGCATGACCTTGACGCGCACCCGGATGTTGCGTGAAATTGAGTATAGTTGGTAGATGATGCCGAAGCGCGGCTCTTTGGGCAGGTAGTCCACACAGGTTTCGTCGATGAGCATGTTGAACTCCTGCGCATCACGCAGGTAGGTTAATACTTCGACGATGCGTTCCCGGGTGGTGATGAGCGTCACTTCGTCGCGAAATACGCGCACGTCACTAAGACAGTCACCTAGTGCAGCCAGCACGGCTGCGCCCAGATTCGGCGTCATTGTGGCTGCGAAGCCTTCTGCGGTTTGTTCCATACGTCTTTATCGATTACTGCCACTTATTCAGCGGCTCTTTTTTGATTTTGTCCTGGAGTTTAAGGATGCCGTCGATGAGCGTCTCGGGGCGAGGCGGGCAACCAGCCACATACACATCCACCGGGACAATTTCGTCGACGCCCTGTACGACAGCGTAGTTATTGAATACACCGCCGCATGAAGCGCAATCGCCCATGGCGATAACCCACTTCGGTTCGGGCATCTGGTCATACAGGTTGCGCAGCACAGGCGCCATCTTGCGGCTGACGCGGCCGGCCACAATCATCAAATCGGACTGACGCGGGCTGGCGCGCATCAATTCCATGCCAAAGCGTGAAAGATCATAATTGCTGGCCTGTGTGCTCATCATTTCGATGGCGCAGCATGCCAGACCAAATAGCATTGGCCATATCGCATTGGTGCGGGCCCAGTTAATGGCCTTCTCCGTCGACATGGTAACAACGCCCATATTACCGAGTTTTTGTTCCAAACCCATAATTCGTCCTTTACTGCTTATCCATGCTTTCCCAGTTGAGTGCGCCTTTCTTCCACAACCAGACGTAACCAACCAGTAATATGGCGATGAAAACTGCCATTTCGACAAAACCAAACACGCCTAACTGCCGAAAGGCTACCGCAAACGGGTAGAAGAAAATGACTTCAATATCAAACAGGATGAAAAGCACCGCAATGAGGTAGAAACGCACCGGGAACCGCCGTTGGCCGAGGCCGATAGCGTTCATGCCGCTCTCATACGGTGCTACCTTCTTAGGAGCCTTGGCCCGCCGCTTCGGACCGAAGAAAATTGAAATGAGTACCACCAGGCCGGCAACAGCTGTTGCCAGGAATAGAAGGATGAAGAGAGGCAGATAATCAGAAAGTTCAGTGTGCATCGCTCACCAGTGCTTAATCCTCGCCGCGATCAGAGTCGCTTCCAAACCCAGATTTTAGATTTGCGCATTTTATCACAAGCAAAAAAAGTGACGTGGGGCAGATGCCAAGGCAACAACGCATACGTCGGCATACGAAACCACCTCGGTTATCGTCTCCTGCGCGCTATTCCTGCATACCGGCTTGTAACCATGACACGATCTGCCGCAGTGCATCGTATGCCTTCAATCGTGCTTCTGCCGTGTCCGCCATTTCGGCGCTATCGATATGGTCCTGCATCTGGCGCAGCACAAGCGGCCCCATCGCCAGCATGGCATCCGCACCCGAGGCGGCATACTTTACCAGCACATAACGAGCCAGGCACGGGACTGGTACGCCGGTTGCCCTGCACAGGCCCTCCAGTGTTGGAATTGGATCAACAATGGTGTAATGTGCCACATCGGCTTTGAAGTTGGCGTGTGGATCAGTCTCGTCCCACGATTCGGTGTAAGGGTAAAGCTCCATAGCGGGCCATTGTAGCGTTTTCCCTGTGCGACTTTATTATGCGATATCGCTGATCACCTTCGCAACCGCTTCAACCACGCGTGTGTCATAGAAAGTGCCTGCGTGCTGGTTTATTTCCTGCACAGCGGCGACCACGCCAAGCGCAGGACGGTACGGACGGTGCGCCATCATGGCATCGACGACATCCGCCACTGCCAGTATTCTGGCCTCGATCATGATACTGTCACCGCTTAGTTTGCGCGGATAACCCGACCCATCCATTCTTTCGTGGTGCTGCAAGATGATCTCGGCAATCGGCCATGGAAACTCAATACCCTGCAACATCTCATAGGCCACCTCGGAATGCATCTTGACCATCTCATATTCCAGTTTCGACAGTTGACCCGGTTTGCTCAGGATCTCTGATGGAATCTGGATTTTGCCAAGATCGTGAATCAATCCGGCATAATAGATGCTGCGGACTTTATCGTCACACAAGCCAATATCGCGTGCGACCTTGACAGCTATTTCGGCGACGCGTTTCTGATGGCCGGAGGTATACGGGTCGCGCACCTCAACGATACGGGCAATCGTTTCAATCGCGCTCTCCATTGCCTTGCGCAAATTGATATTCGAAAGCTTCAGATCAATCTCGTTTTGCTTCTGCTGCGTGATGTCGTGGATATAAGTGACGGTGTACAAGAAACGGTTGTCCTTATCCCGAATAGCCGACACTGAAATAAACGCCCAGATGACGACACCATCTTTGCAGACGTATCTTTTCTCCATGCTCGTGCTGTCAATTTCACCCATATTCATCCGACGCAGCGACTGTAGGCTCATCTCGCTGTCTTCGGCAGCGGTGATATCGACAAACCTGAGTTGCAGCAATTCCGCGCGCGTGTAGCCGACCATGTCGCAGAACGTCTGGTTCACACGAATGAAGCGCCCCTCAGCATCAGCCATCACAATACCGGCCATTGAATTTTCAAAGGAGGTGCGGAACAGAGCTTCGCTCTCACGCAGGGCTTCCAACGCGTGGTTGCGCTCGGTGACATCGAACAGCGTACCCATCACTGCCGGTCTGCCATTGTAGTCAATCAACATCCCGAAAGTTTCGATATCAATGAGCTCACCACCTTGGCGAATGGCTTTGTACGTGGTGCTGCTCGGTTCTGATTTGCCATCAATTCTTTCGGCAAGTCGGCGCATGACAGCGCCGATGTCGTCGGGATGAATGAGGTCACGCGGACTTAATCTGCCGATGATCTGATCAGGTGAATAGTCGAAAATATCCGCAAAGCGTGGATTGACGTAGGCCATGACGGCATCCTGGATGATATAGATTCCAGTAACAGATTTTTCAGTCAATACCCTGAATTTTTCTTCGCTGCCGCGCAGTTGTTGCTCGGCCTGCCGACGTTCTGTGATATCACGCGTCACGCCAACCAGTTCCGGCCACCCTTGCTCATCAATGACGATGGTAGTGATCACCTCAGTAGGGACATACGTGCCGTCCTTGCGCCTCTGGTCCAGTTGATTGGTCGCGATGCGCTTGCTCTGATCACCAGCAAGAAATGCTGCTGCCCGCTGCTGCAATTTTCTCAGGCTTCGTTCGGCAGCTTCAGGCGTCATGTCAATCCCCATGAGTTGATCTATGAATTCGTCAGGGGTGAAGCCGAGGAGTTTCTGAACGGCAGGGCTGACATAGGTAAACCTGCCCGTTGCGAGGTTGAGAGTCCAGATAACATCGGCCGTGTTATTAGCAATGAGACGATAGCTGGCCTCGCTTTTGCGCAAGGCTTGTTCCATTTTTATATGTGCGGTGATGTCAAACGTAACACCCAGCATGCGCGCCGGTTTGCCCTGTGAATCGCTAATGCAGACGGCGTCGCCCAATGTGTAGCGTTCGCTGCCGTCCGGTCGGACGATGCACAGTTCTTTGGGGTTGTATTCGCGTTTGGCTCCCGCAACAAATTCCGCCTCGGTGATAGTATGTTCGAGTTCGCTGGCGATGTTATGTTGCTGGCGTTCTCGGTAGTCCGCGCGCGTGGCCTGGATATAGTCGCTGCCTTTGCCAGTGAATGCCTGCGGCGTTATGCCATATATATTGAACATCTCGCCATCCCAGGTTACCTGATCGGTCGCAATATCCCATTCCCAGATGCCCAACCCCGCAATGCGCACCGCCTGCTTCAGGCGCTCCTGTTGACGCAGGATTTCAGTTTGTGCGCGCATTTGGGCAGTGATGTTTTTGCCGAATACCGCAATGCCCACCACCTGATGATCGATTTCGAGCCGACTGAAACTGAACCGGAGGATATCTGCGCCGGAATAAGTGACGTAATCGCACGTAAAGTCACCTTCAGCGAGTACGCGTTCATAATAACCGCGCCAAATACGGCGATACTCACTGGTGGGAAACAGTCCCTCAATCTGCATCCCAGTCGAGATGGTAAAGCCGAACTGGCTTTGGAAGTAGTTGTACAGTCCACGGTTAAAAACGAGCAGGCGGAATTCGACCGGATCAACCGACCAGATCATGTCGTCAGTGCTGTTGATGAACGAGGACAACAGAGCTTGAACATGTTTCGCATCAAGTGCCTTTTCTGCCTCAAAGCGATTTTGTCCATTTTGTATTGGATATGTGGACATCTTCATTAACCTTTCATTTGGCGCAAACGATATCTCGCGCCCGGATCATTTTCGGTCACCCATCGGCACGAAAGAGTGTATTGTGAGTCAATTCAAAATATGCCCAAAGCCAGATCGTTCAATTTGATTGTACAACTGACAAAGAAGAATATATCGCGCCTATTTATCGCATGAATGCGGTTTTTTTTGAAACTGAAGTCCCATGTTCAAATCCAGTCGGCTTGCCCTGAGGATGGCTTATCATCGAGGTGGAAGCCGAGTCATGGCGCCATCACGAGGTCACCACGTGGATAGTAAAAAAGCAGGTTTTACAACTATTGATCAGTATATCGCCCTGTTTCCAGCGAAGATTCAAGTCATCCTGCAGGAACTACGGGCAACCATCAAGGTCGCTGCACCGGACGCAGAGGAGAAGATCAGCTACCAGATGCCAACCTTCGCGCTGAAAGGCAACCTGATCCATTTTGCGGCCTTTAAGGATCATATTGGTGTTTTCCCCGGCGCGTTAGGTGACGTCATTCAAGCTTTCCCGGACGAAGTACCCCAGTATGTCACCGGCAAGGGAACGTTGCGGTTCCCATCCGATCAACCCTTGCCGCTGGAACTCATCAGCAGAATCGTCAAATTCCGGGTTGCCCAGAACCTAGAGAAAGCTAAAGCAAAGTCGGGCAGCAAGAAACAGGCGGCATGACAAGAACCATCAATCAGGGTGATATCTACTGGGTACAGTTGGAAGACCCAAGTGGGTCGGGACCGGGCGTTCGCCATCCCCATGTCATCGTTCAGGACAATGTCTTTAACCACAGCCGCATCCATACGGTAGTGGCTTGTGCATTGACATCGAATATCAAGCGCGCCAACACGCCCGGCAATGTGTTGCTCGATTTAGGTGAAGGCAATTTATCGAGGCTCAGTGTTGTGGAAGTATCGAAAGTATCGACCGTGGATAAAGCGCAATGCAGCGAATACATTGGGTCACTGACTGAGCAGCGGATCAGTCAGATTTTGGCCGGTATGCGGTTTCTGCAAGCGTCATTTTTCGCCCGATAAGTCAGTCTACCCACCTGACAGTACCCGATCCACCACGATCTGCCGGTATTCGCGCGAGAGTGAGCGGAAGTAGGCGCTGAAACCGGTCACGCGCACCACGAGGTCAGGGTAGCGATCCGGGTCAGCGTGAGCCGCCAGAATCATCTCTTTGGAGATGACATTGATATTGATCAGCGTTCCGCCCTGAGCATGATGTGCCTTGATCAAGCTCTCAACCGCTTCAACGCCGCCATATTCATGCGCCAGCAAACTGTCGAGGTCCATCTGCAACGGCGCGGAATTGCCCCAGCCCGGCTGCACCGCGGCCACCGCATTGGCCTTGGCCGTCGGCGCCGATAGGCCACCCGGCATGAAACCCGGGTCCGGGTTCGAACTGTGCGAGATCGGCGCATGCGCATGGCGACCGTTAGGCGTAGCGCCCAGGTTCTGGCCTAACTGCTCGACGCAGCCGTGTGAGAACAGCCCTGGCAACACACAATATCCGGCGGGCGTGGGCGTATCGCGAACGAGGCGCGAGAACAAATCCGAAATGCGCTTAGCCCACCCGTCGGCGCGCGAACCGCCGGAGCCAAAGCGCGGGATGTTCTTCAACATCTGGCGCACTTTCTCGCCTTCAGTACCGGCATAATCATTCGCCAGATGATGCGCCAGCGCATCCCACGTCAGACGCTGTTCATTGACGACGCGTTGCTCGATGGCCGCAAACGAATCCGCGACCGTGGCCAGCCCGACGCCATCACTGGTCAGGTTGTAAATATCCACGCCACCGGCAGACGCGTCCAACCCGCGCTCGATCGTTCCATGACAGAACAAATTAAGCACGATCTCGGGCAGATTGCGCGCCTGATGCGCCATGTGCCAGTCGAAACCCTGCTTCAACACTTCGACATTGACGCGAAGGTGATCGGCATAGCGACTCCACAGTTCATCCATCGTGCGCCGTGATGCAGCATCCGCCATCATCTCATTAAGCGCGATCAAAAAAGGCGCGGTCAGGCACAACCGGCTGACATCCTGCATGCAATATTCGATTCCGGGCAGCGCCGTCCAGTTGCAGCCCACTTTTGCCCGCATGCGTGCAAGTGACAGCGGTATGCCATTGCGCGCATAGCCCTCGTCCAATCCCTTCGACAACGAATAGTCGACGCCAGTGCCGTCCTCAAACAAATATTGCACCGCCAGGCGCAACAGATCGGGGTTGAGTTTGTCGTGCACTCGCAATGCAATATCAGCCGGGATGCGCAAACGGTGCACAGCTTCAAGGATCAGGAACGACATCGGGCTGGTCAGGTCGCGTGCCCCATCCGGCGTCGGTCCGCTAATCTGCGAGTAATGCGTCTCGTTGAACAGCATACTGGCGATGAACCATGCAACCTACTCATCGTAGTCGTCGAGGTGGACGTTAAAGGGACGGAAGGTCGATGATGACGCGCCAACAATCGCGCGGTCGGCCTCGTAGTAGGGACGCAGTAATTCATCCAGTTGCCCCATCGCGCCTGCTGTCGCCCACATGCTATCGACCGATTGGAACCACGCCAGAAGCTGGCACGCCTCACGCAATGTGCGCGGCGGATGCTCCACCAGCCACGCGTTCATGTCGGCGATCTCGATCAAGTTCTGGCGGATGAACGGATCGGTTTCAATACTGGCCTGCGCGCGCGCCGCATCGACGTGATGCGCAATCCAGTGCTGAATGCCAATCACCATGTCTTCCTCGCCGGCATAGAAGTCGGCCATTTCGGAACCTGGCGCGGGCTGGTTGAGATCGCGGTACGTGTGTATCTTCTTTAACAGCCCACCCCACCCCAGCGTCAGACCAATGCGCAAATCTGGGCCAAGGTGATTCTGCGCCCCAATGCCAGTGAACTGCAAGTTATACTTTTTATGCAGCGGATACAGGTGCACAGGGCGATCCTCCGGGCGCCATCCACCAACTCCCAGCGGCGCACTAATCCACGCCCCTGCCAGCGCGCTCATGGGGTGGATGTAAGCCGGATGCGCCTCCAGCCATGCGCGAAAGTTAGCGCCAATACTACGCGCGCCGTAGCTTCCGCCTGAGGCATGGTTGGGCACGGCTTTGAACGGGATCGGCTCTAGCCATGGGATATTACCCTTGTCGTCCGAGTCGCGAAAGCCTTCCACGCGGCGCTTGATAGCCGTATGCTCTATCTTCGTCTGCCTGAGCGCGTCAATACGTTGCTGATAAGTTGGTTGGTGCATGAGTCCGGATGACCTCCGTGAATGAATCAGTCATGGGTATTATGCACGTCTTGCTTGATTGTGCTTATCAATGCTCTGTCCTATACCGTTCACGGCGCCACTGTTGCACTCGGATGAACCTTGAAACCCGGGTTTGGCAAACATGATATACAAGATGGTGTCACGCTTGGGCCTGGTGATGGCAACGTGTTCGTAGAGACGATGACTACTGTCGACGCCAGCATGCATCTCTGCATCCCTGTGCGACTGATGCTATTCTTCTGCCCATGAATATCAACACACAATTCCGCCTGTACACACCCATCGATTTAACCGACATACTTGAACTATCGATATTGGCATGGGAACCGGTGTTCGCCGCGTGGCTACGAATCCTTGGACCGCAGCTCTATCCTGTCGCAATTTATCCGGACTGGCGCAAGGGCCAACGCGAGGAGGTTGAAAAGATCGTCGCTGACGAAAAAATGATCACGTGGGTAGCCGTGGTTGACTCGATGGTAACCGGCTTTGTGACTATCGAACTCAATGACACTACCAAGATTGCTGAAGTGCAGTTGCTGGCCGTTCACCCCGCACACCAGAACCACGGCATTGGCACTGAGTTAAACCTATTGGCGCTTCAGAAGATGAAGGATGCCGGCATGCGCATGGCAGTACTTGGCACTGGCGGCGACGAAGGGCATGCACCTGCGCGCCGATCATACGAGAAGGCGGGATACACCGGACTGCCCCTGGTGCGTTATTACAAGGAACTGTAGCGGCGCCTTTTTGCGCAAACACGCCTAAAATTCAGTCACCTATGAACTCCAAAGAACGCGTCCATGCAGCGCTTGCACGCCAACCTGTTGACCGTGTGCCCGTCTTCATGTGGTTCCATCCTGCAACCGCACAGCGGCTCAGTCGTCTGTTAGAAATTCCCGCCGGGGCGGTCGGCGCGGCGATGGGCAACGACGTTCAGCAGACGTGGGTGAACAACAATTATGCGATGGAAGGCATTAGCCATGACCAGGATGGCGAGACGCACACCGACTACTGGGGCATCACGTGGGTGAAGCGTTACTTCTTCAATCAAATCGAGGGCTTCCCCCTGCAACATGCCACCGCGCAGGAAATGCTGGACTACGTTTTCCCCTATAACCAGCTCAAGGCTCTTCTTGGGCAGATGGCTGCCGTCGTCCCGCATGCCGCAGAGTCGTTCATTGGCTGCGATGTGTCTCCGTGCGCGTTCGAGATGTACTGGCGTTTGCGTGGGATGGAGAACACGATGCTTGATCTGGCGCTGGAACCCGAACTGGCATCGACAATGCTGAGACGCTGCTCTGATTTCGCCGTGGCGCTATCGGAGCACGCCTGCGCCGATTTCCCACTCGACTGGCTGTGGGCTGGTGATGACGTGGCTTCGCAACAGGGCATGATGATAAGCCCGAAAACGTGGCGCGCACTGATCCGCCCACACTTGCAACGCGTCTTCGATGTCGGCAAGCGTCACCATCTGTGGCTGGCGTATCACTGTTGCGGCGCTCTGCGTCCGATCATTCCCGACCTGATCGAGATGGGCCTGGATGTACTGAATCCCATACAGGGCAATTGCCCCGGCATGGACCCATACGAACTGAAACACGAGTATGGCGCGCGACTGACCTTCATGGGCGGGATGGACACGCAGGAATTATTACCTCGCGGCACTACAGACGAAGTGTTCCGCGAAACGTCACGGTTGCTTGAGGCTATGAGCGCCAATGGTGGCGGATACATCCTGGCTGCCTCGCACACCATCCCACCTGAAACACCCGACGAGAACATCTTCGCCATGTATGCCGCTGCCGGGATCACGCGCGAAGAAATCTTCGACCGGGCGGCAAGGATGAGGAAAAGAGAAGAATGACTTCTGATCCTAATCCCTGTCCCACACTCTCAATCCAGTCCGGCTCAGGTAAATCGGGATATTTTGAAACAGGTCGTTTTCCTGTTCAATCTCGCGAATCATCGAGCGCTTGACATGTGAGTGCGACCCGCACAGGATGGCGATTGACCCGCCATCGCCGCCCGCACCGTTGATCTTCCAACCGAAGGCACCGTGAGCTTTAGCGATCTCAATGATGCGATGCGCTTCCGGGCAGATCAAGTCCGCGTGCAGCCGTCCCTGCGCCTCGGTATTCTCGATCATGGCCTTGCCGAGTGCCTCGAAGTCACCGGCGTACATCGCATCGCGCGAATGGTCAGCCGCAACGCGCAAATCTTCAATCTGCTTACACGTCGGTCCCGCGTTCTCCAGTTGCTTAATCACTTTCTCATGCACTTTGGATGAACTGTGCGACTTGCCCAGAAAGATCAGCACCATCCGTCGCTCCAGTTCCCACCAGATCGAGTTGGGCACTTGAATCTGTGACACCGACGCATAAGGGTACTTGAACATCTCGATGAAATTGATGCCGCCATAGGCAGAGCACAACTGATCTTGAATGCCACACTGCAGATGCAACATGTCGGTCTCGATCGACTGGGCGGTATACGCTACTTCGTGCGGGGTCATGCGTCCGGGCGTCAGGTGGTCCAAGCCGCCAACCAGCGCAACGGCGACCGCGGCTGATGTGCCAGTCGATGCACCTGCCGGCGCTTCGGAGTAAATCGTTACCTGCATCGCGATATCTTCAGGCACGCGCATGCGCTCGATGGCGGCTTCGAGCAGAGGGTGACGCTCATATCCCTCCGCATCAGGCCGCACGGCAAAACGCTCGCCATAGTTTTCGGCGTAAACCAGAATGCGCTCATCCTGAACGCCCAGAGGATAGACCTCAATCTGCACTTCAGCGTATGGGTATACGCCGATGTTAAAAATCTTACCGTGCTCAGCAAACCATGTGTCGGTCCAACCGCCGTTGTCGCAGATGCGAATCGGCGCGACGCTGTTGATGATACGGATAGGGCGTTGCTTGGTATTCGTTTTCGGGGTCATAGTTTTAGGGAAATGCAATCAGAACTACATCAGCCACTTGGTGATTTTATAGCTGTGCTTATAGGGCGCATAACGGAACCAGATGTCGAACAAGGCGCTGCGTTTCAAAATGGTTTTCTCATGCGTGAACGTGTCAAAACCGGCGCGGCCGCGGTATTTGCCAAAGCCACTTGCGCCCACGCCGCCAAAGGATAGATAGGGTGAGCTGAAATGTACGAGGACATCGTTGATGCAGCCACCGCCGCATGATGTTTCGCGCAGCACGCGCTCCTGCGCCACGCCGTTGCGTGTGAAATGATACAAGGCCAGCGGTTTCGGGCGGGCATTGATAAAGGCAATCGCCTCATCAAGCGATTGAACCGGCAGCACCGGCAATAGCGGGCCAAATATCTCGTCCTGCATCAGGGCGCTGTCGGGTGAAGGGCTATCGATAATTGTCGGCGCAATATAGAGCGTAGCAGCATTCGTCTCGCCTCCCGCAACAATAACGCCATCCCAACCCTGATCGATACACTGGGTACCCCCGGCCAGCAGGGGTGAATCCGTGTCGGCCTGACGGCTGCTCTGATCACCTGCTCCCCCGTGCGGTAATAGCGCACACAGGCGCTGGAAGTGACCAGCATTGACGATGCGACTGTAGTCTGGACTTTGCTCTGTATTTCCGTTGTAATACTGGCGGAGTGCGCGCTGCATGGCCTCGATCAACGCGAGCTTGATACGCTCATCGACCAGCACGTAATCGGGCGCGATGCAGATTTGCCCGGCATTGAAGCACTTGCCCCACACGATACGTTTTGCGGCAGCCTCAATATCGGCGTCGGCGTCGACGATGCACGGGCTCTTGCCACCCAACTCCAATGTCACGGGCGTCAAATATTGTGCTGCAGCCTGCATCACGATGCGCCCCACGCGCGAACTGCCCGTGTAGAAGATATAGTCGAACTGTTCCGCCAGCAATGCCTCTGCTGTCTCAGGGCCGCCTTCAACAACCGTGACCAGACCGGGGTCGAACGTCTGCGCCATCATGCGCGCGACCAGCGCCGACGAACATGGCGCCAGTTCAGACGGTTTGAGGATCGAACAATTCCCGGCAGCCAGCGCACCTACCAAAGGCGCGATTAACAACAGCAACGGATAATTCCATGGCGCGATAATCAATGTGACGCCATAAGGTTCCGGATAACTCCACACAGTCGATGGCAACTGAGTGATATGCACGGGCATGCGGCGCGGTCGCGCCCACGATCGTAGATGCGCCAGCACGTATTTGATCTCGGCGCGCACAAGACCAACTTCGCTGGCATAGGCTTCAAAACCAGGCTTACCCAGATCAGTCTTCAGTGCTTCAAGAATGGCGACTTCGCTATCCGTGATCGTGCGCAACAACGCCTTTAACTGATGTTCGCGGAAGGCAATGTCACGCGTAATCCCCGACTGGTAAAAGACTCGCTGGCGTTGCAATATCTCAGATACGATGGGTGTTGTAATCATAGTTCGAGTTGGCTATTCTACGCAGAGGCCATTGTACGCGCGTCTGTGAAACGCTCATTTGCGATACACTTTTAGTATGGCTACACCCAGAATGATTGCAGCGATTGACTCCGGGACGACTGGCACGCGTTGTATTCTCTTCGACGAAACAGGGCGCATTGTCGAATCAGCCTATGCTGAGCACCAGCAGATTTATCCGCGCCCCGGCTACGTCGAACATGATGCCGAGGAGATCTGGACTAATACACGTGGCGTCGTCGGCGCTGCGCTGGCCAAAGCTCAGTGTCATCCTGCCGACCTGCTGGCTGTGGGCATCACAAATCAGCGCGAGACGATCATGCTGTGGGATCGTGTATCGGGTAAACCGCTACATCGCGCGTTGGTATGGCAGGACACACGCACAGCAGATACCATGTGCGCGCACCTACAAGCTACTGGCGCCGAAGACATGATCCGCGAGCGCACGGGGTTACCCGTGGCAACGTATTTCTCTGCCACCAAGCTGGCGTGGCTACTCGATAACGTTGCCGGCGCGCGTCAGGCAGCTCATCGCGGCGAGGTTCTGGCAGGAACGATCGACACGTGGCTAGTGTGGAATCTCACAGGCAGGCACGTGACCGATGTAACCAATGCCTCTCGTACGCAATTGATGCATCTGCACACGCTTGAATGGGACGACGAGTTGCTGCGCCTGTTCAACATCCCGCGCGCCATTTTGCCTGATATCGTCTCATCATCCGATGCGCACGCATATGGCATCGCCACTGGTGTGCTCGAAGGAGTGCCAGTATGCGGTGTGCTGGGCGATCAACAGGCGGCCTTATTCGGACAGGCTTGCACGGCGCCCGGCGATGTGAAGAACACCTACGGCACCGGCTGCTTTATGTTGATGAATACCGGGCCACAGATTGTCTCGTCGCGCCATGGTCTTCTTACAACACCCGCTTACCGCATCGGCAACCTACCCACCGCATATGCGCTCGAAGGCAGTGTGGCGATTGCGGGCGCTGCGGTGCAGTGGCTGCGCGACAATCTCGGTTTGATCCAACACGCCTCCGATACGGAGACTATCGCAGCGAGTGTGAGTGACACAGGCGGCGCCTACTTCGTTCCGGCATTCAGCGGACTGTTCGCCCCATACTGGGATGCGACTGCGCGCGGCGCACTCGTGGGTCTGACACGCTATGTTACGCGGGCGCACATCGTGCGCGCCACGCTCGAAGCCATTTGTTATCAGACGCGGGACGTGCTAGACGCCATGCGCATGGATGCCGTCGATGTAGGAACGAACCCGCATCGCCTTAGCGCCACTGACACGCTTATCGTCCCGCCAAACACGCTCCCTGCCCCCCACGAATTCGCTGCGCTCAAGGTCGATGGCGGCGCCACCGTGAATCATTTCCTGATGCAGTTGCAGGCTGACATACTGGGTTTGCCGGTGGTGCGCCCGATCATAAACGAAACCACCGCGTTGGGAGCAGCTTATGCGGCCGGGCTGGCCGTGGGTATATGGAGCGACCTTGACGAACTCAAACAGCAGTGGCGTGTCGACAAGGTATTCACGCCCGGCTGGGACGAATCGCGGCGCGCGAGTGGATATCACGGCTGGCACAAGGCGATAGAAAAAGCGATAGACTGGGAATCGCGCTAAAGCAATTCAACACTACCGGCGCTGAGTTCGCGCAGGGCATTGCCAAATGCCGCAACGTCATCGACCGGGAACACGAGCGTGAGTAGGACACGCGCACCGAATTCTTCTGCCGCTATCTCGCCGTGATGCGCCGCGACAAGCAGCCTTGTGCGTTCATAGAGCGAATAGGGCAGTTCTGCCAGCAAGGTCTTACGTTCGACGCGTTCTGTGCGCGGCAGCACATCCAGCGCAGCCTTGAGCGCGCCACTAAACGCGCGCACCAGTCCGCCTGTGCCTAATTTCGTCCCGCCAAACCAGCGCGACACGACCGCGACGACATCACCTAGACCACTCCCCTGTAGTACAGCCAGCATTGGCTTGCCCGCCGTCCCGCTTGGTTCACCACCGTCGTTGCAACCATCCGTCACACTCGCGCCGAAGCCAATGTGGTAGGCATATGCATGCGAGGAGGCATCTGCGTACCGCTCTTTCACCTGCTTGATAAACGCGCGCGCCTCCTCCGCCGTGCGCACCTCACCGATCGTGCACACAAAGCGTGAATTCACCACAATGGTTTCTGCGCTGATCTCTTGCGCTGGAATAGGATAGCGTGTCGGCATAATTATCCTAGAGGCATCCTCATTTCAACCTGGCGCCCCAAGGACGTGAATATCATGTGAGACGGGCGGCAGACCTGCACAGCCGCAGGCACTACCCGGATGCGGCATGGCGTCGATCCCACCGTATCACCATCGACCTGAACCGGTTGGCGATGCGACGCCACGATATTCACATACTGCCTCACCGGAATGTGCGTCATCAGCATGTAGGGCAATTTCTCACGCCGAAATACCGCCTGCATCAAGCGCTGTAAATCACGTATCGTTGAAAAACGGAAGATGACCAAATCCAATTGACGATCGCTCAGGTTAATGGCTGTGTTCAGTTGCAGCCCCAGCACTCCCAGCGCGCTCGTGTTGGCAACCCACACCGATTCAGCCCGGATGCGCAGCACAACGCCGTCTACATCAATGCGATAGCGCGCCGACTGCAAGCGCAATGCATGACGCACACCTTCCATCACGTAGGCCAGCTTGCCGTAGCGCGACTTCATTGCACGGGTGGTGTCGCGAGTCACCAACGCCTCATAACCCACGCTCAGACGCAGCGCAAAGTGAATGTGGTCATTGAGTATGCCCATATCCATGGGGAGCGTGTCGCAGTCGGCCAGTGCATCTTCACAAGCTAAGCGAAGATCCGCATGGACACCGATGGCCTGCGCCAGCACGTTGCCAGTGCCGCCAGGGACAAGCGCAACAGGGATGTTGCTTCCGGTCAAGCCATTCAGCACCTCCATGACAGTGCCATCACCCCCTGAAACGATAACGCGGTTAAATGCACTTGCATCGGTGACCAATAAAGCAGCCGACTGCCCCGCCATGGTGGGGCGAATTGTCAAATGGGTGCCGCGTCGTACAGCCATCTCTGACAACCAGTGCGCGACCTGAGTGCCCTGTCGCACACCTGAAGATGGATTGATAACGGCCAGAACGTGATGCATGGTGTAAAGCGCTATTTATCGCCGACGCGATTCATATCGCCGGGGTGCGCTGCCTATTTGTCGTAAAACGTGTAATTCTGGGCGATGCCTTTTGTCACTGGCGCGGTCACTCCCGGTACCAGACCTATTAGGATCACCAATCCCACAGCCATCGCAATCGTGACGGCTTGGTAGCGTTTGTGCCTGGCCAAAACATGGCGGCCAGTATCGCTGTGGCGGCCGGATGATTCTGCATCGCTGCCGGATAGGGCATCAACCGAGTCGGTTTCCACGCCTACTATCGGTAGCGTCGGCTTGAAGATTGCGGCCATCCCGCGGATGACGCCTGCACCGACGCTGGCGCCGGCTGCCATTGACAGGACCAGTATTTCCAAGTCGGTCTGACCCAGAACCCGCGCCGTCGCCCAACGCGATACAAAACCCAACGTACCCGGTAAACCGGCCAGTGATAGCCCGCCAATAGCGATAGCCAGCGCGGCCCACAGGTGTTGCTTGCCCATCCCGCCGATCCGGGTGAACTCATCGCTACCGCTGTGTTCACGAATGATGCCGATACCGATGCCCATCACTCCGACAGACAAGGCGCGCGCACCGATGCCAAACGCAACCGCTTCAACCGAAAGGGCGTTGCTATGGTTCATCAATAACAGTGTGCAGCCGATTTCCACGCTAAGCCCGCATGCAATGACACGCCCGAATGAACGTTGCGCCCAGCCTAGCAGTCCGCCGAAGAGAATCGACCCGATACCAAAAAAGCGACACAATGATGCCACATCGGTGCTGGTGTTGAACCAGTCATAGTCCTGCTTAAGCGACAGAAAAAGGAACGTTACTGCGCCTGTGCCAATGGTGGCAAGAAACGCCGTCGTCAAGGGCGGAGCATCTGTCGCGACTGAATGCGTCCATGTGAAGATGGGGAGAGCGCCGATCATCACCGCCAGTCCGATTCCGAGCAGAATAGAGGCTGGGCTATATGCGGTTGCCTGCAAGGCAGGATCGGTAATACCGCCTGCCATGGTGATGGCATATCCTGCGCCAAGGAAGGCAGGCAATGCAAGTGTGCTGATGATCAGGTAACGCAAGGCGCCGCGCGTGCTGTCTTTACCACTGTGTTCGGCCTGAATCATGATGGCAGCGACGGCTGCCGCAGCCTCAAACGCTAGTGCAGCATAGATGAATGGGCGGATCATTAATCCCGCACTCACTAGCGCCAGAATAAACAGGCCAAGCGGGATGAACGTCCAACCCTGTGCGACGGTCAGTCCTAGCAGAAAGATGACGAGTGCCGTGATGAATAGCAGCAATAACGGCAAGTGATCGGACATACGCAGCGCCAGCACACGGCCAAGGATGTTGATCGATGCGTGCCTATCGATGGAAAACGCTCCCAGGTTGAGCACGCTGTCCATAGGTCGACTGAGCATGACGATGATGGCGCCGCAGGCAATGGCCGCGATAAAAATCTCAACGGCGCGCCAGCGTCGCAGGAAGTAAGCCGGAATGGCAGCGACGATCGGCACCAGCAGGATCAACAGGGATGCGGGAATTACCATGGTAGACGATCCTGCACGGCATTAGTGTTAGTCGACATGAAAGTGCTATACATCCTGTTTGGTCTGCTCCGGGGAGAGGCGACTAGAATCGCTCCGGCGCGTGAGGCGCGCCCGCACTGGAAGTTCGACTCTGATCTGTTCAAGCATCACACCACCGTCTGCAAGCGTAAGATACGCGAT